>NZ_JALBWT010000010.1:0-175633 GCF_023845525.1 Sinobaca sp. H24 | reverse complement strand
GACCGATGTGGAAAATGACGAAGTTTTTGAAGAAACAGGAATTGATACGGTTAACTTCACGGAAATGACAACAAAGCAGGCGCAGGAAAAAAGCTGAATCTCTTGTTTAGTTCCGGTGGTTGTAGGAGCTGGAAACGATATTGAATCCCAGCTTCCGGAATCCGGAAACAATGTTATTGCAGGTGAAAAAATATTTTTAAGAACAACCGGCGAAGCCATTATGCCGGATATGACAGGCTGGTCTATTAGAGACGCCAAAAGATTCAGTGAACTGCTGGATAAGCCCCTTCGTTTCGAAGGTTCCGGCTATGTAAGCGAGCAGAATATTGATCCGGAAGCAGAAATTCCAGATAAGGGTGCCATTACGATTACGCTTATGACACCGGCTGAAATGAGAGAAGAAGAGGCAGCAGAAGAAGAACCAGCAGAAGAATCTGAAGAAAACGCCTCTGAAGATGCAGAGGAAACTCAAGAAGATGCAAGTGACGGAGAAGCAGAAGAAGAAACCCCGGAAGAAGGGGAGGAAATTCAGGATAATGAAGAGGGATCAGAAGCAGCAGAGGAAACCGTTCCCGAAGAAGCTCCTCTTGAAGAAGAGCCGGCTGAAACAGAATAAATGAAGCCTTCGAGCGGAAATGATAAAAACGAGGGTGACAAATTTTTATAGGAAGCTTAAAATGAAAATGGTGAAACGGCCGGGGTGTTACCTTGGCCTATTCATTTGTCAGCCCGGTTTTTCAAATAAAAAACGCAATTCGCAGGAGAGTATAAGATGATAACCCTACACGATTTACTGCCGCCGGTACTGGTTCACGGCGCCCTTCCAACGGAAAATCCAGAAATAACATCCATCCATATGGATTCCAGAGAAGTGGTTTCCGGAGGGGTGTTTTTCTGCATTGAAGGTTATACCGTAGATGGACATGAATACGCAGAACAGGCTGTAAGAAATGGTGCCTGCGCAGTAATAGCCAAATATCCGCTGTCGCTTACTGTTCCGGTACTCGTAGTCCGGGATACACAAAAAACAATGGCTATCGCTGCCAGCCGTTTTTATCAGCATCCTACAGGAGAAATGAGATTAATTGGGATTACTGGTACAAATGGAAAAACCACCACAAGCCATCTTCTTGAAGCTGTGCTGAAAGAAAATGCTGTGCAGACCGGCCTGATCGGCACAATGTATACTAAAATTAACGAAGAAATTTTTGAGACGAAAAATACGACCCCGGAATCTGTCACAATCCAGAAAATATTCCGGGATATGAAAGATCAGGAAGTGGATTCCTGCATTATGGAAGTTTCCTCTCACGCTCTCGATTTAGGCAGAGTGAGAGGCTGTGATTTTAATACGGTAGTTTTTACAAATCTAACAAAAGATCACCTTGACTACCATGAAACGATGGATAAATACAGGCAGGCGAAAAGCCTTCTGTTCAGCCAGCTGGGAAATTCCTATGAAGGGGAAGAAAAAACGGCTGTCCTTAATGCAGACGACAGTGCTTCTCTTTTCTTTGAGAAGGTATGCCCTGCTCCTGTGCTGACGTACGGAATAGACGAACCGGCAGATATCCGGGCGGAAAACATTTCCATGACGCCGACAGGAACATCCTTTACGATTGTGACCCCCTGGGGCGAGGCATCGCTTTCTCTTTCCATGGCAGGGAAATTCAGTATCTATAACGCGCTTGCAGCAGCAACGGCCGCTCTTTCTGAAGGCATTTCACTTTCTACCATCGTTTCGGCACTTGGAAAAGTAAAAGGAGTCGCAGGAAGATTTGAGCTGGTCGAGTCTGAGGAGGAATTTGCGGTTATCGTCGATTATGCCCATACGCCGGACAGCCTGAAAAATGTTCTGGAGACGGCCCGGGAAATGGCAGCAGGCTCTGTTTACACAGTGGTAGGCTGCGGAGGCAACCGCGATAAAACGAAGCGGCCGGAAATGGCGAAGATTGCCGTTACGTTATCCGACATGAGTATTTTCACAGCAGACAATCCACGTGATGAGAATCCGGCTTCTATTATTGACGACATGACAATAGGGCTGACTAATACAAACTTTAAAGTGATTGAAGACCGCCGGGAAGCTATTAAATATGCGATAGAACAAGCAGAACCGGGTGATCTTGTATTAATTGCCGGCAAAGGACACGAAACGTACCAGATAATAAAAGATGAAGTATTTTCTTTTGATGATAGAAAAGAAGCGGAAACAGCAATAAAAAAAAAACACATAAGTAAAACTGTTTGTTTTTAATAGAAAGGACGTCCAATAATGGCGCTCAATGTAATAACAGCCAGCATTCTGGCTTTCGTATTTATGATTATTCTTACTCCCTTTTTTATTCCGGCCTTGAAGAAATTTAAATTCGGGCAGAGTATTAGGGAGGAAGGACCGGAGTCCCACATGAAAAAAGGCGGTACTCCAACAATGGGCGGCATCGTAATTCTTGTTTCGCTTATTTTGACTATGCTTGTTATGACGATATGGAACGGGTTTAGTACCGAACTTTTTTTACTGCTTTTAGTAACAGTTGGTTTTGGTACACTCGGGTTTCTTGACGATTTTATTAAAATTGTAAAAAAGCGCAATCTTGGTCTGACATCTAAACAAAAGCTTGCCGGCCAGGCAGTAATAGCGCTGATCTTCTTTATCGTTATTTTATTCAGGGGATTTTAGTACATCCGTGTCGGTGCCTGCAACCAATTTCAGCATTGACCTGGGCTTCCTGTACTTTTTCCTGGTTATCTTTATGCTGGTCGGGGCATCCAATGCTGTAAACTTAACCGATGGCCTGGACGGTCTTTTAGCAGGCACAGGAGCCGTAGCCTTTCTGGCTTTTGCGATTTTGGCATGGATCCAGGGCGCATCCGATGTTGCTGTCTTTTCTTTTGCTATAGTGGGCGCCTGCTTAGGATTTCTTGTGTTTAATGCACATCCAGCTAAAGTATTTATGGGAGACACGGGATCTCTTGCCCTTGGCGGAGCGATTGCAGCTATTGCCATTCTGCTTGGAGCTGAGCTGATTCTCGTTGTTATCGGCGGCGTGTTTGTTATTGAAACGCTATCCGTTATTATCCAGGTGGCATCGTTTAAGTTAAGAGGTAAACGAATCTTTAAAATGAGTCCAATCCACCATCATTTTGAACTGTCCGGCTGGTCGGAATGGAAAGTAGTTACTGTATTCTGGAGTACTGGACTCGTTCTGGCTGTGGCAGGAATTATAATTGAGGTGCTGATATAATGAAGCAATCCCTGTATAAAGATAAACACGTGTTAATTGTAGGACTTGCTAAAAGCGGAATGTCAGCCGCAAGGCTTCTTCACCGCCTCGGTGCCCATGTAATAGTAAATAATGGGGCTTCTTCTGAAGGGTCAACAGAGAAAAAGAATTAAAACAGCTTGGAATTCCTCTTCACAGCGGAGGGCATCCGTTGTCCCTCCTTGAAGAAAAAATAGATATAATAGTAAAAAATCCAGGTATACGCTACGATCTGCCGTTGTTTGAAAAGGCCGGCGAGTTGAATATACCTGTTATTACAGAAATGGAAATAGCAGGCCGCTTATGCGAAGGTACAATGATAGCCATTACCGGCTCCAACGGAAAAACCACTACTTCGAGCCTTCTCCATGCGCTGCTCGAGGAGGGTGGAAAGAAGTCTTATTTAGCCGGAAATATTGGAACGGTAGCCTGTGAAGTATCGGAACAGGTAAAGCAGGATGAATTTATGGTGACCGAGGTTTCGAGTTTTCAATTAAAAGGAAGCCCTGCCTTTCAGCCGAATATCGGCATTATTTTAAACATATTTGACGCGCATTTGGATTATCATGGTTCAAAAGAAGATTATGTAGCATCCAAAGGAAAAATGTTTGCCAACATGACCGAGGAAGAATATGCACTTTATAACGCGGATGATCCTGAAGTGACGGCGCTTGCCAAACAATCGAACGCGAGGCTGTTTCCTTTTTCCACGACAGAAATACTATCAGAGGGAGCCTGCATTAAAGACGGATGGATGATGTTTCAAAACGAGCCCGTAATGGAAATGAGTAAAGCATCCCTGCCGGGCAGGCATAATCATGAAAAATGCTTGCAGCGGCAGCAGCAGCTATGCTGAGCGGCGTAGACCGTCAAGCAGTGGAAAACGTATTAACCACCTTCTCGGGTATTAAGCACAGGCTTCAGTACGTAGGAGATGTGAACGGTATACGTGTGTATAACGATTCCAAAGCTACCAATATTCTTTCCACCCAAAAGGCCATTGAAGCTTTTTCAGACCCGGTCGTCCTGATTGCTGGCGGCCTGGACAGGGGGAACGAATTTGACAGCCTCGAGGCCGCTTTTGCGGGTCTTAAAGCAGTAGTAGCATATGGTGAAACAAAATATAAACTGGCAGACACCGCAGAAAAAGCAGGTCTGAGCATAGTGAAAATAGTAGATACTCTTGAAGAAGCAACGGCGGCGGCTGGCGCTGTTGCAGAAGCGGGGGATGTACTTCTTCTTTCTCCGGCCTGTGCAAGCTGGGACCAGTTCAAAACGTTTGAGCAGAGAGGCGACCTTTTTATTCAGGAAATTAACAAACAAAAAAAGCAGTGATAGCTTCTCCGTCAGCGAAGAAGCATAAAGGAGTATGTTAATGAGAATAGTAATAACCGGGGGCGGAACCGGAGGCCATATTTATCCGGCGCTGGCCCTCGTTAAAGAAATAAAAAGAATAGCTCCTGAGAGTGAATTTTTATATATCGGAACAGAAAAAGGCCTGGAGAGCGATATTGTGCCCCGTGAGGGCATTCCGTTCCAAACCATTGAAATTACTGGATTTAAACGGAAGCTTTCTCTGGATAATGCAAAGACGATCTGGCGGTTTATCAATGGAACATCCAAAGCTAAAAAAATGATTAAAGAGTTTAAAGCAGACATTGTTATCGGAACCGGAGGCTACGTAGCTGGACCGGTCGTATACGCAGGGGCGAAGCTTAACATTCCCTGTATCATCCACGAACAAAACAGTGTTCCCGGGTTAACCAACAAATTTTTGAGCAGGTACGCTGAAAAAGTCGGCATTGCTTTTCAGGAAGCCGCCTCGTTTTTTCCTTCAGAAAAGGTGGAGTTTGTAGGAAATCCCCGGGCATCTGAAGTGGCAAACCATTCCCCGGTAAATCCGCTGGCCTCTCTCGGCCTTAAGCCCGGTCGTAAAACTGTTCTTATTGTAGGCGGCAGCAGAGGTGCAAAACCTATTAACGAAGCATTCCTAGGCTCATTAAAGGAAACTGCGGGACACGACTGGCAGTATCTGTATGTTACCGGCTCCGTTCATTACGATAATGTGATGGAAAAGGTAAAAGAAGCAGGAAACCCGGAAAATGTTTCCATCCAGCCTTTTCTTCATAACATGCCGGATGTGCTTCACCATGTTGACCTGATTGTCACAAGAGCAGGGGCTACCACAATCGCAGAGATTACAGCGCTCGGCGTACCTGCTGTTTTAATCCCAAGCCCTTATGTCACGAACAATCATCAGGAAAAGAATGCGCTCGCCCTTGAAATGAATGGAGCTGCTGTTCTCCGCAAAGAAAAAGATGTAACAAGTGAAGTGCTTATGCAGGACATACAATCCATCTTGTCAGAAGAAAGCAAATGGAAAGAGATGAAAGAAGCATCACTCAGCCTGGGTGTGCCTGACGCATCCAGCCGCTTATACAAACTAATGGATTCATTAATAAAGTCAAATAAATAGAGAAAGGAGCACTTTCATGAAAGAGGTATTGCAGCGTCTGAAAGACGAACAGGTAGGCTATGTAGCCGAAGACGAGCCATTATCCAAGCATACTACCTGGAAAATCGGCGGACCGGCGGATTTATTTATCGAGCCGGATTCCGTAGAAGGGCTGGTAACAGCTCTGGAAGAAATTAAAGAACAAAAGCTTCCCTGGCGCGCTATTGGAAGAGGATCCAACCTTTTAGTTGATGATAAAGGGATCGAAGGAGCGGTTATTAAACTGGGCAACCGCCTCAGCGGCATGGAGCTGGATGAGGAAACCGGCATACTAACTGTCGATGCAGGCTATTCATTAATTAAGCTGGCAACCATTATTAGCAAAAAAGGATTTTCCGGATTTGATTTGCCGGAGGAATTCCGGAAACAATAGGTGGAGCTGTCTTTATGAATGCCGGCGCCACGGCACAGAAATTGCGGATGTTCTTGTAAAAGCAAGAGTGCTGGTTCCGGATGGAAGACTGGAATGGATAGATACAGAAAAATATGGGATTTTCTTATCGCAATCGAGACTTCAGAAGGAGAAAGGTATCTGTGTACAGGCGGTTTTTTCAGCTCAAAGAAGGAATAAAAGAGACATTGTAGCAGAAATGCAAAAAACATAAAAGCTACAGGAGAGAAACACAGCCATGGAATCTGCCGTGTGCAGGAAGTGTGTTCCGAAATCCCCTTCCCCATCACGCCGGACAGCTCGTTGGAATCCTCCGGCCTGAAAGGGTATGTACATGGCGGAGCGCAGATTTCAGAACTCCACGGAAATTTCATCGTAAATACCGGAGAGGCTAAAGCGGAAGATGTACTCGCTATTGTCGAACATGTAAAAGCATACTGTGTGGGAAAAATATCAGGTAGTAATGAATACAGAAGTAGAAATTGTGAAAAGGCGCGGTTGATGCGTTTTTTCACGATTTCTTTACATAGTATCCGGGGCAGGATTGGAGGTTGAAAAAGATGTCTGATAAGAAAGTAGTGCCGATTGAAGAAACGGATTCCCACCTTGCAGGAGCAGAGAAGAAAGCGTTCGAACAGGCGTTTTGTAATATATCTTTCCATCTTTTTGATCTTAATTGGTCTGGTTATTTATTTCCAGTCGCCATTGAGCAATATACGCGCTGTGGAAGTAGAAGGCAATCAAATTGCAGAGAAAAACGTCATTATTGAAACGAGCGGCATCGTTACTGGAGAGAACATCTGGTCCATCGACAGAGGGAGCGCGGAAGCAGAGATAGAGGAACTGGAAGAAGTCCAGGAAGCCTCCATCAGCCGTTCTCTTCCCGGCAGAGTAGTCATTGATATTACAGAGCAGGAACGCGTCGGCTATGTTATTTCAGAAGGCACGTTTATCCCTGTATTAACAACAGGCGCTGTACTGCGTAATAAACCTTCCGAACAGATTCCAAGCGATGCCCCGCTTCTGCACGGGTTCTCTGATGAAGAAAAGCTCGAACGCTTTTCAAAAGAAATGAGTAATGCAGGAGACGGTATTAGAAACAGCATCTCGGAAGTGATTTTTTCGCCGACAGAAGAAGATCCCAATGAACTAAAGCTTTTTATGAACGACGGAATTGAAGTAGAAAGCACGATTCCGGGATTTGCTGAACATATGGCATCTTATCCCTCTGTCTCTGCGGAGGTCGACCGCAGCGTCCGGGTGTTCTTCATATGAAGCTGACGCCTTATTTTGAAAGCGATGAAGAAGCTGAAGAAGAAAGCGGAACCGGAGAGGAAGAACTCCCGGCAGAAGAAGGCGGAAATGACGGGGCTCCTGAGGAAGCGGCTGCAGAAGAAGCCGGAGAAGCCGCAGAATCTTCTGAAGAAGAAGTTCCGGCTGAAGACTCTGCAGAAATCGAAACAGAAGAAGCTCCGGCCGAAGAAACCGAAGAATCTGCTGAAGAGAACGACGATATTTCGGAAACAGCACCGGAAAATGAAGAATCCACCCCGGTTAATGAAGAATAACAGTGAATTTAATTCAACGTGCTCTTTTCTGCTGAGCATAATTCATGTAAACTAGACGTTATAAGTGTAAATAACCTTTCCATTCTATAGTAAAAAGTGATCTCATTAAAAAAAGTAAATAATTTTCTGTTAAGATACCACAACAGCGTGTTGCTCATGTAATATAAATAGAGTAAACAACTCGGAATCTAAAACAGAGACTTGGGTGTTAGCATAGGAGGTGCCGACTAGTGAATAATGAAGATATTTATGTAAGTTTAGATATTGGTACATCTGCCGTTAAAGTAATTATTGGGGAGATGTCAGGCAAATCTCTACAGGTGATCGGTGTAGGAACCGCACCTTCCAGAGGAATGAAGCGGGGAGCTATTGTCGATATAGATGAAACTGTTCATTCTATTAGAGAAGCGATTCAAAAAGCAGAGCGCATGGTAGGCCTTTCTATTACCCGCGTTATTCTCGGAGTGAACGGCAATCATATTGAAATGAAACCATGCAGCGGAGTAGTGGCTGTTTCGAGCTCTGACCGTGAAATCCGCGATGAAGATATAGACCGGGTTATGGATGCCGCTCAGGTCCTCTCCATTCCTCCTGAAAGAGAAATTGTAGATACGATCCCGACACAGTTCATTGTAGATGGATTAGAGGGGATCACAGATCCACGGGGGATGATGGGTGTACGTCTCGAAGTGGAAGCTACGCTTATTACCGGTGCCAAAACAACCTTACATAACCTGCTGCGTTGTGTAGAAAGAGCCGGACTGGAAATAGAAGCGCTGTGTCTTCAGCCTTTAGCCGCCGGTGATTTTGCTCTTTCCAAAGATGAAAAAACGCTTGGTGTGGCCATGGTTGATATCGGTGGAGGATCTACCACCATTTCTGTATTCAAAGATGGCATGATGCAGGCTCTGCGTGTGCTGTCTATTGGCGGGGATCATATTACCAACGATATTTCTGTCGGCCTGCGTACCACTTCAGAAGAAGCGGAGCGTATTAAACGACATCATGGCTATGCGTTTTATTGACGATGCTTCCGAAGATGTAACATTTAGTATGAATACGATGGGAAATGACCATTCTGAAGATTATTCCCAATATGAAATTGCACAGATTATCGAGCCAAGGCTTGAAGAGATCTTTGAACTTGTGCATGAAGAAATTTACCGTATGGGCTATTCCGACCTGCCCGGCGGTTATATCTTTACAGGCGGTTCTGTAATGATTCCGGGAACGCTTGATCTCGCAGAGGATGTTCTGCGCCAGAACGTACGTATGACAGTACCTGACTATATCGGCGTCAGAGAGCCCATTTATACAACTGCCATTGGTCTTATTGAATTTGCCCATGAACATGTTAAAATTCAAGATAAGGAAATGGCGGTCACATCTTCTACTGAAGAGCAGTCTTTTCAGGCAGCACCTCTTCCGCCTGCAGATGCAAAGCCTAAGAAAGACCGTAAAGAACTCAGGGAACAACGTGAAAAAGAAAATCAATCTAATCAGTCTGATCAGCCTACAGTAAAAAGCAAAGTGAAGAATTTCTTCAAAGTGTTTTTTGAATAAAACAAAGGGTCAGAATTGATAAACTAGGAGGATCATTGATGTTAGAATTTGAAATGGATATGGACCAGCTCGCACAGATTAAGGTTCGGAGTAGGGGGCGGCGGTTCCAATGCGGTTAACCGCATGATTGAAAACGGACTACAGGGTGTAGAGTTTATTTCTGTTAACACAGACGCCCAGGCACTTCAGCTCTCCCAGGCTGAAACAAAGCTTCAGCTTGGCGGAAAGCTTACACGCGGGCTTGGAGCAGGAGCTAATCCTGAGATCGGTAAAAAAGCTGCTGAGGAAAGCAAAGAGCAGATCGAAGAGGCGCTTATGGGTGCTGATATGGTATTTATTACTGCAGGTATGGGAGGCGGTACAGGAACAGGTGCTGCTCCCGTTATCGCAGAAATTGCTAAAGAAATCGGCGCCCTTACAGTCGGCGTTGTAACACGTCCGTTTACATTCGAAGGCAGAAAGCGTTCCAGCCAGGCAGCAAACGGAATTATATCTTTAAAAGAAAAAGTAGATACACTGATTGTCATTCCAAACGATCGTCTGCTTGAAATTGTAGACAAGAGCACGCCGATGCTTGAAGCATTCCAGGAAGCTGATAATGTACTCCGCCAGGGTGTACAGGGTATCTCTGACTTAATCGCAGTACCGGGACTGATTAACCTGGACTTTGCCGACGTTAAAACAATTATGAGTGAAAAAGGTTCTGCTCTCATGGGAATCGGTATTGCTACCGGCGAAAACCGGGCAGCTGAAGCTGCTAAAAAAGCAATTTCAAGTCCGCTTCTTGAAACATCTGTTAATGGGGCCCAGGGTGTTCTCATGAATATTACAGGCGGCGCTAACTTAAGCCTGTTTGAAGTACATGAAGCAGCAGAAATTGTTTCTGAAGCCTCTGATCTTGAAGTTAATATGATCTTCGGTTCGGTTATTAACGAAAACCTTCAGGACGAAATAGTGGTAACGGTTATTGCTACAGGGTTTGAAGATAATGAAGATAAACGTGCACGAGTGAATCCAAGAGGACAGAGCCAGCAGCCGAGTGCTTCTCCAAGAAGAAGCCAGCAGTACAGCCAGCCTGCTCCAGCGAGAAGCCGTCAGACTCCGCCGCCGGGCGCCGGACGTGATGACGAGTATACAGAGCAGCCAAGAGAAAGAGAATCTCATTCTCCAGCTGAAGAAGAATCAGATGCACTTGATATTCCGGCATTCCTTAGAAACCGCCGTAAGAAAAAATAAATTCTTAAGCCGGACGTGTTCAACGCGTCCGGCTTTTTTCAAGAATGGCTTATTGAAAAGGAGAATTATACATGACAGCCAGCAGGGAACCTTTTACACAATCCGCGAGCTCGTTTTTGACCCTCACTTCCCCTTCGTTTTCGGCACCGGGAGATATAACCGCCGGATTTACGATAAGGTCCGGCGGTCACAGCCCGGCTCCTTTTGCGAGCAATAATATGGCCTTTCACGTTGGAGACGAAGCTGATAACGTCGTCGAAAACCGAAAAATGGTCGCGGCTGAGGCGGGAAGGCCGCTTTCCACATGGACAGCAGCCGAGCAGGTGCACAAAGCAGACATTATACATGCTGTCAGGGATGACGCCGGAAAAGGTGCTTTAACGCGGGAAAGCCGGGTAGGCGAAGCAGATGGCATGTATACCAGCTCTGCCGATGTAACGTTGGTGAGCTTCTATGCTGACTGTGTGCCATTATATTTTCACGCCCCGCGCAGCGGGCTGGTCGGACTGGCCCATGCAGGCTGGAAAGGAACCGCTCTAAATATAGGAGCGCGGATGATCGAAACATGGGAAAAAGAAGAAGGTATCGCTCCGGAAGAAATATACGCCGTGATCGGTCCTTGTATTTCCCAGCAGCATTATGAAGTGGATGACACCGTTATAAATGCAATGAAACAGGTACTGGGTTCTTCAGCTGCCGCGCCCTGGACTAAGAACAGCAGCGGCAGGTATCAACTGGATATGAAAGCAGTGAACCGCCTGCTTCTGGAACAGGCGGGTATACCAGCAGCGCAAATTGAAATCACCTCCTACTGTTCATTTGAGCAGGAGCAGTTATTTTTTTCACACCGCCGGGATAAAGGAAAGAGTGGGCGGATGATGAGCTTTATCGGTAAAAATGCAGATTAGAAAGGGGAAAGGCACGTTGGGAGATGTAGAGGGAAATCTGGCGAACATTAAACAGACAATCGCAGAAGCATGCAGCAGAGCCGACCGCCGGGAAGATGAAGTTCATATCATCGCTGTCACAAAATATGTATCGATGGAAACAGCCGAACGTGCTATTGAAGCAGGAATTTCCCATCTTGGCGAGAATAGGATAGAAGGAGCACTGGATAAATGGGAAAAGCTTCAGGATAAAGCATCTTTTCATTTTATCGGCCAGCTTCAATCCAAAAAAGCGAAAAAAATTATCGGCAAATATGAATATATTCACTCACTGGATCGTATGTCATTAGCAGAAGAACTGGAAAAAAGGCTGGAGGATGGAAATAAAGTTAAATGCTTTGTGCAGGTTAATGTGTCCGGTGAAGCTTCCAAAGCAGGCCTGGATTCTGCAGAAGTCATTCCGTTTATCCAACGTCTCGAAGGTTTTTCTGCTATTGAAGTGGTAGGGCTGATGACAATGGCACCATATGAAGAAGAGCCGGAAAAAACGAGGGGATGGTTCCGTGAGCTGAGAGAGCTGAGAGATCGTGTGCGGAAGCTCGGCCAGACGAACGCTCCCTGTGAAGAGCTGTCAATGGGGATGTCCAATGATTATGCTATTGCAATCGAAGAAGGCGCAACGTATATTAGACTTGGAACAAGTCTTGTAGGTAATGAAACGAACGCCTGAGAGGCATCATACTATTAAAGGCAGGAGGAAAATCCATGGGTTTCAAAAAAAACTTTAAGCGTTTTTTTGAATTAGAAGACGGCACGGTCGAGGACAGGGACCCGCTCATAAAATACGAAGAGGATCCGGTTCCGGATCCGGCACCGCCTGCAAAAGAAAAGTCCAATGTTGTCAGTCTGCAAAGTCTTCAGCAATCAGCAAAAATGATATTGGTCGAGCCCAGAACCTATGAAGAGGCACAGGATATTGCAGATCATTTAAAAAATAGAAAATCTGTTATTATTAATTTGCAGCGCCTTCAGCACGACCAGGCAAAGCGGATTGTTGATTTTCTCAGCGGCACTGTTTATGCTATAGGCGGAGACATTCAAAAAGTCGGTGAAAATATATTTTTGTGCACTCCGGACAATATTGATGTGTCCGGTGCCATTTCAGAAGCACTGTATGAACATAATCAGGAACAACCTTAAAGGAGAGAAATAATGGCGCAAATTGGAGCAATTTTAGCTGCAGGAATGCAGATCTATTCATTTATCGTACTAGCTTATATTCTTATGTCGTGGTTTCCCAATGCCCGGGAAACATCCATCGGCCAGTTTATAGGATCCATCGTGGAACCTTTTCTGGAGCCGTTCCGCCGCGTGATTCCACCGCTTGGAATGTTTGATATTTCTCCACTAGTGGCTCTGCTCGTATTAAATATGGCAAGCCGCGGTGTTCAAGCGTTATTTATGTAAAAGGAGCATCTATGGACTATTCTGAGCATTTTCGAAAAGAAGAACACCCCTTCATCGAGCAGGTGCGGGATTGGAAGCAGGCAGTAGAGACGTATTATGAAACTAAGCTGACAGATTTTCTTGATCCACGTGAACAGGATCTGCTCGCGATGATCATCGGTAAAGATGAAACCGTACGTTATCAGTTTCATGGAGGAGCCAATGGGGCTGAACGAAAAAGAGCCTGTATTTATCCTTTTTATGAAGAAATAACAGAAGACTCGTTTCATTTAGCTTTATACGAAGTTTCCTATCCCGCCAAGTTTGTAACCCTCCGCCACCCCGATATACTGGGGACGCTTACGGGTCTTGGCATTAAAAGAGAAAAATATGGGGATATTATAGCCGGTGAAGGGTTTTTTCACTGTGTGGTAAGCGAAGAAGTCAGCCTGTACCTGGAAATGAATCTGACTAAAGCCGGCAATGCACCGGTGCAGGTCGAGAGAAAGCCGCTGCAGGATGCATTGGAAGCAGAGGAAAGCTGGGAGGAGGTAAGCTCCACGATTACTTCTTTCAGGCTTGATGTCCTTATTGCTGAAATGTACGGCGTTTCCAGAAGCAAAGCGCTTCCTTATATTGAAAAAGAAAAAGTAAAAGTAAATTGGAAGACCATTACCCAGCCGGCTTATCAGGTTGCCCCCGGCGATTATGTATCCGTGCGGGGCATGGGACGGCGGAAGATTTTAAGTAATGAAGGATTGACGAAAAAAGGACGATATCGTTTGCAGTACGGAAAAAAGAAAGACCAATAAACGACAGCAGAGGTGAAGCCAGTGCCAATTACTCCTTTAGATATCCATAATAAAGAGTTTACAAAAGGATTCCGCGGCTATGATGAAGATGAGGTTAATGAGTTTTTTGGATCAGGTAATTAAAGATTTTGAAGCTGCTATCCGTGAAAAAAATGAATGGCAGACAAAAGCAGAAGATCTGGAAGAACGTGTAGAACACTTCTCCGCTATTGAAGATACGCTGAATAAGTCGATTATGGTTTCCCAGGAAACGGCAGAAGAAGTAAGAAAAAGCTCCAATAAAGAATCCCAGCTGATCATTCAGGAAGCGGAGAAAAACGCGGATCGTCTGATTAACGACGCATTGAGCCGTACAAAGAAAATGGAATTGGAAATGCAGGAGTTGAAAAAGCAGGCCAGCGTATACCGGATGAGGTTTAAAATGCTTGTCGAGGCCCAGATGAATCTCTTACATAGCGAAGAATGGGAAGATATTGCGAAGGAAACGCCTGCAGCAGAGACGGATCGAAATATTGACTAACCGGATTTTCTGAATTATACTTTCTACACAACATATTAAAAAACGAAGACAGGGACATACTTTATCGTACGCCGTCTGGACAGCGAGCTGTGACATGGTGAAAGCACAGTACAATGGCAGGTAAAGACATCACCCTGTAGTTCCGATACTGAAATAAAAGTAGGTACCGGCGGTTGTTTACCGTTATACAAACCCAAAGTGGCTGTGTTTTTTCAGCTATTAGGGTGGTACCGCGAGCCTTCTCGTCCCTATCGGATCGAGAGGGCTTTTTTGTGTGTCTGGATGATGTATCCGTATATTGAAACTTTTAAAAAGAGCTTACAAGTAAATGAATGGGGGAAATAAAATGAGTTACAAAGAAACACTTCTCATGCCGAAAACGGCGTTTCCAATGCGCGGCAATCTGCCGAACCGGGAGCCGGAAAGACAAAAAGAATGGGAAAGCGAAAACATGTATCAAAAAGTACAGGAACGCACAGCCGGACGTCCGTTATTTGTGCTCCATGATGGACCGCCGTATGCAAACGGAGATATCCATATGGGTCATGCCCTGAATAAAGTATTAAAGGATTTCATCGTCCGCTACAAATCCATGTCCGGGTTTCATGCCCCTTATGTGCCGGGCTGGGATACCCACGGTCTTCCGATTGAAACGGCATTAACAAAAAACAAAAAAGTAAACCGGAAAAAAATGTCGGTGGCAGAATTCCGTCAGGCCTGTGAAGACTACGCGTTAAAGCAGGTGGACCGCCAGCGCGAGCAGTTTAAAAGACTCGGCGTACGCGGAGACTGGGATAATCCGTATATTACGCTCACGAATGACTACGAAGCCCAGCAGATTAAAGTATTTGGAGAAATGGCCAAGCGTGGTTATATCTACAAAGGCAAAAAGCCGGTCTATTGGTCACCTTCTTCCGAATCAGCTCTGGCCGAAGCGGAAATTGAATACCATGATAAAAAATCAGCATCTATTTACGTCACGTTTGATGTAAAGGACGGCAAAAATATTCTGGACGGGGACGAAAAGTTTCTTATCTGGACCACGACTCCCTGGACCATCCCGGCAAACCTTGCGATTGCTGTTCATCCGGAGCTGACGTATGTTTCGGTCAGGCAGAATGATAAAAAATATATCGTAGCTGAAGGCCTGTTGGAGCAGCTGAAAACCGAGCTGGAATGGGAAGAGGCTGAAACGCTCCGCACGTTTAAAGGAGAAGAGCTTGAGCATGTAATGACAAGCCACCCTATTTATGGAAGAGACTCTCTTGTTATTCTGGGTGATCATGTAACACTGGATGCTGGTACAGGCTGTGTCCATACAGCGCCCGGGCACGGGGAGGATGACTATGTAGTAGGTCAGCAGTATGGCCTGGAAGTTCTCTGTCCAGTAGATGATAAAGGGTATTTCACGGATGAGGCGCCCGGTTTTGAAGGACTTTTCTATGATGAAGCAAACAAGCAGATCACTCAAAAGCTTGATGAATTAAATGCTCTGGAAAAACTGAACTTTTTCAAGCACTCCTATCCGCATGACTGGCGTACAAAAAACCGGTTATTTTCCGGGCTACTGCTCAGTGGTTCGCTTCTATTAAAGACTTTAGGGAACAGCTGCTCGAAGAAGTAAAAAATGTAACGTGGCTTCCTGAATGGGGAGAAACAAGACTATTTAATATGGTTCGTGACCGCGGGGACTGGTGTATTTCCAGACAGCGGGCATGGGGCGTTCCAATTCCCGTGTTTTACGGAGAAGACGGTGTGGAAATTGTGACAGACGAAACGATTTCCCACGTATCGGATTTATTTAGAAAGCACGGCTCCAATATCTGGTTTGAATGGGACACAAAAGACCTGCTGCCGGAAGGATATCAGTCCGAACAAAGCCCGAACGGTACGTTTACGAGAGAAACAGATATTATGGACGTATGGTTCGACAGCGGTTCCTCCCATCAGGCTGTGCTCGAAGAGCGGGAAGAACTGCAGCGTCCGGCCGATGTTTATCTTGAAGGGTCCGATCAATACAGAGGCTGGTTCAATTCCTCGCTGTCCACAAGCGTTGCCGTAACTGGTAAATCACCGTATAAAGCAGTAATCAGCCACGGGTTTGCGTTGGACGGCAAAGGTCATAAAATGAGTAAGTCGATCGGCAACACCGTTATTCCGAATGACGTCATGAAGCAGCTCGGTGCTGACATTCTTCGTCTTTGGGTATCGAGCGTAGATTATCAGGCAGATGTGCGTATTTCTGACGATATTCTAAAGCAGGTAGCCGAGGTGTACCGTAAAATCAGAAACACGTTCCGCTTTATGCTCGGTAACCTGAATGACTTTAATCCTGCAGAGGACCGCGTAGCTGTAGAGGATCTTCCTGAGCTCGATTTGTTTATGCATGTGAAGCTTCAGGACCTTATTGCTAAAGTAACAAAAGGCTATGAAGAGTACCAGTTTGCAGCGGTTTACCATGCTATTCATAACTACTGCACGGTAGAGCTCAGCTCCTTTTATATGGACAGTGCGAAAATACTCTCTATATCGAAGCGCGACAGCAAAAAACGCCGGGCCATTCAGACGGTTATTTATGACACGCTTCTTGCCCTGACCCGTCTGCTGCACCAATTATTCCGCATACGGCAGAGGAAGCATGGACCTACATTCCGGAAACATCCGCAGAAAGCGTACACTTAACGGATATGCGGAAGCGTTAAGTACAGAAAGCTATCAGGCGTTAAAGAAAAAATGGAATACAATGATGGACGTGCGTGATGACGTGTTAAAAACGCTCGAGCAGGCACGAGCCGAAAAGCTTATTGGCAAATCATTAACAGCATCCATTAAGCTGTATCCTGTACCGGAGCTGAAATCACTTCTGGAAGATACGGACGATCTCGAAAAACTATTTATCGTTTCCAAAGCAGAAATTGCTGGGGAAAAGGAAGAGGCGCCGCCGGAAGCTGATGTATATCAGTCTCTTGCTATTACGGTTCAGGCAGCCGACGGCGACACATGTGAGCGCTGCTGGACGGTTTCAGAAACGGTAGGGGAAGATAAAGACCATCCTACGCTTTGCAGCAAATGCAGCACGATTGTTAAAGAACATTATTCGGAAGTATAATAAATAGAGCTTCTCTCCTCATGGAGGGAAGCTTTTTTAAAGTAGACCCTGGTGAAGCTTCTTTTCTAAAGGGCGCTGTTATGCTAAAATGCATAAGTACGTACAACTTAAGATAAGCCGGAGGAAATTAGATGATGATATTTTATTATTTGCTGGCCCTGTTTATTATTGCTTTGGACCAGCTGACAAAATATGCAGTCGTTATTTATATGGATATAGGAGAAAGCATTGAGCTGATCCCGGACTTTTTATACCTTACTTCCCATCGGAATGAAGGAGCCGCCTTTGGCATTCTCCAGGGGCAGATGTGGTTCTTTTATATTATTACCGTGGTAGTGGTTGCAGCGATTATTTATCACCTGCACAAATACGGGAAAACCAGTATTATGATCGGCCTGCCGCTTGTCCTCATACTGGGGGAGCGCTTGGCAATTTCATTGACCGGGTACTGTTTGGAGCGGTCGTGGATTTCGTGGATACGTATTTCTGGGGCTACAGCTATCCTATCTTTAACGTAGCGGATTCTGCTTTAGTCGTAGGCGTAGGATTATTAATTATAAAAATGATGAGTGACGAATGGAAAGAAAAGAGGAAAAGCAAACATGGAAGTAATGCAGTGGATCATAACAACGGATGAAGAAGGTTCAAGAATCGATCAATTTGTAACAAAACAGGGGGAAGACTGGTCCCGGTCCATGGTACAGCAGTGGATTAAAGAAGGTCAGGTGCTCGTTAATAACAAAACGGTAAAAAGCAATTACAAACTAAACGCGGAAGATGAAGTCGAAGTCAGCGTGCCGGAAGCTGTAGAACCGGACATCCTGCCGGAGAATATTCCGCTGAATGTTGTTTACGAAGACGCAGACGTTATTGTTATAAACAAAGAACGGGGCATAGTCGTTCACCCTGCACCGGGGCATTACAGCGGAACGCTTGTAAATGCTCTTATGTATCACTGTGATGATCTTTCCGGTATTAACGGCGAAAAGCGTCCGGGCATTGTTCATCGTATTGATAAAGATACGACGGGGCTGCTGGTGGCTGCCAAGCACGATAAAGCACATGAACAGCTGAGCCGCCAGCTTCAGGATAAATCCATGAAGCGCGAATATGCAGCGATTGTGCACGGCGTGGTGGAGCATGATAAAGGCACCATTGATGCGCCGATCGGCCGTGACGAAAGAGACCGTCAGAAAATGAAAGTAACCCAGCGCAATGCGAAGGACGCAGTCACTCATTTTGACGTGCTCGAGCGCTTTGCGCATTACACGTATATTCACTGTGAACTGGAAACGGGAAGAACCCACCAAATCCGTGTTCATATGAAAATATTAACCACGTCATTGCGGGAGACCCTAAGTATGGCAAGAAAAACACGCTGCCGATCGACGGCCAGGCTCTTCATGCCCATACGCTCTCTTTTATCCACCCAATGACGCAGGAACGGATGACGTTTAAAGCGCCGCTTCCGGAAGAAATGGAGTCGCTGCTGGAAAGTCTTCGAAAAATTACTTGACCCGGACAGTCACTGTTTGTCATAATAACAACAGATCAACAATCAAATAGCCATTCCTTTAACGACAGTCCCGTGAGGCTGAGAAGGACTTTGCCCTGCATAACAGCTTTCCTGTGAGAAGACTGTTTTGTTATGACGCAGTACATCCATCCTCTCATCCCATCGGACGAGGGGATTTTTTTGTACGCTTTTAACGGGAAACAATACAGGAGGTGCAGGCAGTGGAAACGACAGAACGGGTATTATTGGATGAGCAGGCTGTAAGAAGAGCGTTAACGCGGATCTCACATGAAATGATTGAAAAAAATAAAGGGATGGACGAATGCATCCTTGTCGGCATCAAAACACGGGGGGCTCATATTGCCAACCGCATTGCTGAACAGATCGAAAAAATCGAAGGCCGGCCGGTAGCGGTGGGAGAAGTTGATATAACGCTGTACAGAGACGATCTCAGTCACCGCAGCCAGAATGAGGAGCCGGAACTCAAAGGCACTTCCATTCCGCACACGGTTAAAGATAAACGGGTCATTTTAGTCGATGACGTTCTGTATACTGGAAGAACCGTCAGAGCGGCAATGGATGCCGTCATGGACATTGGACGTCCTTCTCTTATTCAGCTCGCCGTCCTGATTGACCGGGGACATCGTGAGCTTCCGCTCCGCCCGGATTATATCGGCAAAAATGTACCTACATCCAAAGATGAAATAATTGCAGTAAAGCTTAAAGAAAGTGATCAGGCGGACGAAGTAAGTATCCGCCACCAAACTTCATAAAGTACTCTTTAAATCAGTCCAGTGAGACAGATAAGAGGCGATTGGAACGAAGCAGGCCTGTGTAAATCATGCCTGCCTGCTCCTGCGTACCTCTTTGTCTGATGATAAAGAGGTTTTTTGTATAAATTAAATCACAGCGGGGGTAACAACAATGAATAACGACGTAAAATTAGATGTACACGAAAAACCAAAATGGAATCAATGGCTGATTCTCAGCATGCAGCATTTATTTGCGATGTTCGGAGCAACCGTGCTTGTACCGGTTCTGACCGGTCTCAGTCCGTCTGTCGCTTTAGTATCAAGCGGACTCGGAACGCTGGCCTATCTTGTCATCACAAAAGGTCAGGTGCCAGCCTATCTGGGATCATCATTCGCCTTTATTATGCCGGTCATCGCAGCGGTGGCCATCGGCGGACCGGAGGGCGTGATGATAGGAACCTTTACGGCAGGCCTTATCTATGGGGTTACGGCGGTAATTATACAGCGTACCGGGGTAAATTGGCTGATGAATGTGCTGCCGCCGATTGTAGTCGGTCCCGTTATTATCGTTATCGGTCTCGGTCTTGCCGGCACCGCCATCGACATGGCAATGAACTATGACGAAGCGTCGGCTTCCTATATTAATCCATCGCTTCATTTTTCGGTAGCGCTGGCCACCTTATTTATTACGATTATTGCCTCCGTATTTTTCAAAGGATTTCTGAACCTGGTGCCTATTCTGCTTGGTATTATAGGCGGTTATCTGGTAGCTGTCGCCGCTGGACTCGTTTCTTTTCAAAGTGTCATAGAGGCTCCCTGGCTTCATGTGCCGGACTTCGTCATTCCGTTTGCAACGTTTACACCGCAGTGGTCCTGGACAATTGTGCTGATCATGGCCCCTATTGCGGTCGTAACGCTGGCAGAGCATATAGGAGATCAAATGGTGCTCAGTAAAGTAGTAGGGCGCAATTTTATTAAAAAGCCGGGCCTGCACCGCTCGATTATGGGAGATGGGGCGGCTACTATCGTGGCTTCGCTTCTTGGCGGGCCGCCTAACACGACTTACGGAGAGAACATCGGCGTACTCGCCATTACAAGAGTTTTCAGCGTATATGTTATCGGTGGAGCTGCGCTTATGGCGATAGCCTTTGGGTTTGTAGGAAAGGTAGAGGCGCTGATCGCTACGATCCCGGGGGCAGTCATGGGAGGCGTTTCCATTCTGCTGTTTGGCATTATCGCTTCTTCGGGTCTTCGTATGCTGATTGACAATCAAATTAATTTCGGCATTAAACGTAATTTAATTATCGCCTCAGTGATTCTGGTAACCGGCATCGGCGGAGCATTTATTGAAGTGGGCGACCAGCTTGAAATCGCCGGCATGGCGTTTGCGACCTTTATCGGTATTCTGCTGAATGCAGTACTTCCTGGAAAAGAGCATGGATTTGGAAACAGGGCAATGTTTAAGTCTCTTGATCAAGCAGCCAATGAAGACGACGCGGCCTGACTAACTGGATTCTGCGTTTCGAAATGAATAGGAGGACTGGGGATGAAAAGTATGGCACAAGAACAAAAACAACCAGTAAAAACAGGAAAGCAGGGGGATTTTTTAACCCTTGATGAGTGCAGCATAGAGGAAATTGAAGCTCTTCTTCAAAGAGCCCAGGCATTTGCCGAGGGAGAGAAATGGGAGCCGAAAGAAAAAGTGTTTGCTGTAAATCTTTTTTTCGAGCCGAGCACGAGAACAAAAATCAGCTTTGAAGCAGCAGAAAAAAGGCTTGGACTCGATGTCCTTCAGTTTGATGCAGATACATCAAGTGTTAAAAAAGGAGAAACGCTCTACGATACAGTGCGAACGCTGGAAAGTATTGGAGCAGATGTCGCGGTTATCCGCCACAGCAAAGAACGTTATTTCGATGAACTGAGAGATCAGATTGGCATTCCAATTATCAACGGCGGCGATGGCTGCGGGCATCATCCGACCCAGTCCATGCTGGATCTGCTTACGATCAAACAGGAATTCGGATCGTTTGCCGGCATGAATGTAGTCATTGCAGGCGACATCCGCCACAGCCGGGTCGCCCGTTCCAATATAGAGGTATTGGAGCGTCTTGGTGCGAATGTATACGTAAGCGGACCACAAGAGTGGATGGATAAAGACATGATGCGCCGCTTTCTTCCCATAGAAGATGCAGTAGAACAGGCGGACGTCATGATGATGCTTCGGATCCAGCACGAAAGGCATACGGTGAAAATGGTAGCCGGAGCTTCCGAATATCATCATTTGTACGGCCTGACGCCGGAGCGAGAAGCAAGAATGAAACCAAATAGTATCATTATGCACCCCGCCCCGATTAACCGGAATGTGGAAATTGCAGATGAACTGGTAGAGTGCAGACGCTCCCGTATCTTTAAACAGATGACAAACGGTGTGTACTCCAGAATGGCTGTACTGGAAAAAGCCCTTACTACGCAAAAGGAGAGATCATAATGAATGGATGGATCACAAACGCAAAGGTAATGGATGAAACAGGAAAGCTTCAAACCAAAGATGTATTGATTAAAGATAAAAAAATTGGCGCTGTAGGAAGCATGCCGGAGACAGAAGAAGCAGCTATCGATGCAAAAGGCGCCTTTCTTTCCCCGGGCCTTGTGGATGTGCATGTTCATTTGAGAGAACCAGGCGGCGAAAAGAAAGAAACGATTGAAACGGGTACTAAAGCGGCTGCAAAAGGCGGGTTTACTACAGTGTGCCCAATGCCGAATACAAGGCCGGTGCCGGACTCCGCTGAACATATGGATGCTCTTCAGAAAAAAATCAGCGAAACAGCGGTTGTGCGTGTGCTGCCATACGCTTCAATTACAATACGGGAGCTCGGAAAAGATATCGTTGATATGGAAGACCTTAAAAGCCGGGGCGCCTTTGCATTTACAGATGACGGAGTGGGCGTGCAGGATGCATCGGTGATGCTCGAAGCCATGAAGCGGGCAGCGGCTTTAAATATGCCGGTTGTAGCCCACTGTGAAGAAAATACGTTAATCAACAAAGGCAGTGTACATGAAGGAGATTTTTCAAAAAAACACGGCCTGCGGGGCATTCCGGCGGTATGCGAATCCGTACATATTGCAAGAGATGTGCTTCTGGCAGAAGCCGCCGGAGCTCATTATCATGTCTGCCATGTAAGTACGAAAGAGTCCGTCCGGGTCATTCGTGACGCAAAGCGCGCCGGTATCCACGTTACGGCCGAAGTGACGCCGCATCACCTGATTTTATGCGAGGACGATATTCCTTCTGTGGACGCCCAGTACAAAATGAATCCGCCGCTTCGAGGCAGGCAGGATCGGGACGCCCTTATCGAAGGACTTCTCGATGGAACGATTGACTGTATTGCAACCGATCACGCCCCTCACACAGAAGAGGATAAAAACCAGCCGCTGGAAAAGGCTCCATTTGGCATTACAGGAGCAGAAACGGCTTTTCCTCTGCTGTATACGTACCTGGTGAAAAAAGGAACGCTTACCTTTAAGCAGCTGGTGGACGGCCTGACTAAAGACCCGGCCGGGGTGTTCGGGCTGGAGTCCGGCACGCTTACTGAGGGTGCAGCCGCAGACCTCACCTTGATTGATCTGGAAAAAGAAGACACGATCCGTCCGGAAACGTTTGTATCCAAAGGTAAAAATACGCCGTTTAAAGAATGGAAGGCAAGCGGCTGGCCGGTATGGACGATGGTAAACGGAACCGTAGTATATCAAAAAGAGGGAGTGTTCCAATAGGATGAAAAGAAAACTAATTTTAGAAGACGGCACGGTATTTACCGGCCATGCGATAGGAAGTACAAAAGAAACGACCGGAGAGGTTGTGTTCAATACGAGTATGACAGGGTATCAGGAAATTCTCTCCGACCCCTCCTACTGCGACCAGATTATTACACTGACCTATCCTCTTATTGGAAACTATGGAACGAACCGCGACGATTTTGAAACACTCCTGCCTTTAGCAGGCGGACTGATTGTAAAAGAATCAGCCATTCATCCGAGCAACTTCCGCAATATCGGTACGTTGGATGACTGGTTGAAAGAGCATGATATTCCAGGTCTCACAGGTATCGACACAAGAATGCTGACCCGTCTGATCCGGGACCGGGGTACGATGCACGGACGGCTTGCCGATGAAACTGCTGATGAACAGGCGATTATTGAATCGCTGCAGTCGTTTGTACCGTCCAAAGACAAAGTAGCGCAGGTATCTACGAAAAACGCCTACCATGCACCTGGAGCAGGGCGCCGGGTTGTATTAATGGATTATGGTGCCAAGCACGGCATAGCGAGAAATCTTATTAAACGCAACTGCGATGTATTTGTAATGCCGTACAATGCAACCGCAGAGGAGATTTTAAAGCTGGATCCGGACGGCGTGATGCTGAGCAACGGTCCGGGAGATCCGGAAGACGTGCCGGAAGCGGTAGAGGCCGTAAAGAATCTTCTCGGCAAAGTACCGGTATTTGGTATCTGCCTCGGCCATCAGCTGTTGAGCCTGGCAGGCGGCGCCACCTCCTCCAAGCTGAAATTCGGGCACCGGGGCGCAAACCATCCGGTAAAAAATATCCGCACCGGCAAAGTAGACATTACGTCGCAGAACCACGGATATACGATTGACCGGGATTCACTGATGGGAACCGATTTAATGCTGACGCATGTCAATGTAAACGATAATACGGTAGAAGGCGTAGCGCATGAATACTATCCGGCTTTCAGCGTTCAGTACCATCCGGAAGCATGCCCGGGACCAAACGATTCCAATGAACTATTCGATCAGTTTATGAGCATGATAGACAAACATAAAAAAGCATCTACAGCTGTTTAAAAGAAGGGGAGACTATAATGCCGAAAAGAACGGATATTCATAGAATTTTAGTGATTGGTTCAGGACCGATCGTCATAGGACAGGCAGCGGAATTCGATTATGCAGGAACACAGGCGTGCCAGGCGCTTCAGGAAGAAGGATACGAAGTTATTCTCATAAACTCCAACCCGGCAACTATTATGACCGATACAAATATGGCAGACCGGGTATACATTGAACCGATTACACTGGAGTTTGTCAGCCGTATTATCCGCAAGGAACAGCCGGATGCCCTCCTTCCGACGCTCGGCGGACAAACCGGATTAAACATGGCGATGGAGCTTCACCGCGAAGGTGTTCTGGAACGTCACAATGTAGAACTGCTCGGCAAAGCTTGATTCGATGAAAAAGCAGAAGACCGGGACGCGTTCCGGAATCTAATGTATGAATTAAATGAACCGGTGCCGGACAGCCGCATCGTAAATAAGCTCGAAGAGGCTCAGGCTTTTGTAGAGGAAGTCGGCTTTCCCATCATCGTCCGTCCGGCCTACACGCTTGGAGGAACGGGAGGCGGACTGGTTGATAATGAGGCAGAGCTGATTGAAATCGTTACGTCCGGCCTGAAATACAGCCCGGTTACCCAGTGCCTGATTGAAAAAAGCATCGCCGGCTGGAAAGAAGTCGAATACGAAGTTATGCGGGATAAAGATGACCAGGCTATAATCGTATGTAATATGGAAAACATTGACCCGGTTGGCGTGCATACCGGAGACTCTATTGTCACGGCACCGAGCCAGACGCTTTCCGACAAGGAGTATCAGATGCTGCGGGAGTCTTCCTTGAAAATCATCCGCGCACTCAAAATTGAAGGAGGCTGCAACGTTCAATTTGCGCTGGCCACCGACAGCTTTGACTACAATATTATCGAAGTGAATCCGCGGGTAAGCCGTTCCTCGGCGCTTGCTTCCAAAGCGACCGGTTATCCGATCGCCAAGCTGGCAGCAAAAATTGCCGTTGGCTATCATCTGGATGAACTGATGAACCCAATTACCGGTAAAACGTATGCCAGCTTTGAACCGGCACTTGATTATATCGTCACAAAAATACCGAGATGGCCTTTTGATAAGTTTGAAGCAGCGAACCGCAGACTAGGAACGCAGATGAAAGCAACCGGCGAAGTGATGGCTATCGGACGTTCATTTGAAGAGTCCATCATGAAAGGGATCCGCTCCCTCGAACTTGGAAAAAATCATTTGTACGATGATACACATAAGCACTTAAGTGATGAGGAAGTGGAAAGCCAGCTCCGCTATGCTGAAGACGAGCGCTTATTCATTATCGGGGAAGCTCTCCGCCGCGGCTGGTCGTCCGAACGGATTCATGATATTACGAAAATTGATATGTTCTTTATTGAAAAGTTTCTCGGTATCGCGCGCGTTGGAGAAATGCTGCAGGGCAATACCGGCGATCTCGACATTTTAAAAATGGCGAAAGAAACGGGCATCGTGGATGAATTTATCGCGCAGAGCTGGAACTGGAGCGTGGACGAAGTGGAAACGTTCCGCAGGCAGGAAGGGCTCGTACCGGTCTATAAAATGGTGGACACGTGTGCCGCCGAGTTCGAATCGGCGACCCCTTATTATTATTCCTCCTATGAACAGGAAAATGAAAGCATTCGTACAGACAAGCCCTCAGTGCTCGTACTGGGCTCAGGACCTATCCGCATCGGACAGGGTATTGAGTTTGATTACGCTACCGTACACACCGTCTGGGCGATCCAGCAGGCAGGCTATGAAGCCATTATCATGAATAACAACCCGGAAACAGTTTCCACAGACTTCAGTGTTTCCGATAAATTGTATTTTGAGCCGCTGACGATTGAAGACGTTATGCACGTAATCGACCTGGAGCAGCCGATGGGCGTGATCGTTCAGTTCGGTGGACAGACGGCAATTAATTTAGCGGAAGACCTCGACCGCAAAGGGGTGAAAATTCTGGGAACGTCGATGGAAGATATGGACCGCTCAGAAGACCGTGATAAGTTTGAAGCGGCTTTAAGAGAACTTGAAATTCCAATGCCGCTGGGCCAGACTGCTGTATCGTCAGAAGATGCGGTAAGAACAGCTTCAGAAATTGGTTATCCTGTTCTTGTACGACCTTCGTATGTTCTCGGCGGAAGGGCAATGGAAATTATCGAAAAAGAAGAAGAACTGCTTTCGTATATGAAACGCTCGGTAAAAGTAAATGAAAAACATCCCGTGTTAATTGACCGTTACATGGTCGGAAAAGAAATTGAAGTAGATGCGATTTCGGACGGAGAGACCGTTGTCGTTCCGGGCATTATGGAGCATATTGAACGGGCAGGAGTCCACTCCGGAGACTCGATTGCCGTATATCCACCGCAGTCGCTTTCCGATGCTATGAAACAGAAGCTGGTTGAACGCACGATAGCGATTGGCAAAGGGCTTGGCATTATCGGCCTGCTGAATATCCAGTTTGTTATTCACGAAGACGAAGTATATGTTCTGGAAGTGAACCCGAGAGCGAGCCGCACGCTGCCTTTCCTAAGCAAAATTACAGGCGTGCCGATTGCAGCAGCAGCAACAAACGTAATGCTGGGCACTTCATTAAAAGAGCAAGGCTACAAAGAAGGCGTGCTTCCGGAAAAGGATGAAGTATTCGTGAAAGTCCCGGTATTTTCTTTTGCGAAACTGCGCCGGGTGGATATTACACTCGGGCCGGAAATGAAATCAACCGGTGAAGTAATGGGACGTGATGTAACGCTTGAAAAAGCCTTGTACAAAGGACTTATCGCCTCCGGCATGAATATACCAGAGCACGGCTCGGTATTGTTTACAATTGCCGATGACCGCAAGGCCGAAGCACTCTCGCTTGCGCACCGTTTCCATAAAATCGGCTACACGCTGATGGCAACAGCCGGTACCGCAGAAATGCTCCATAAAGAGCATATTCCTGTTAAAACGGTCAGCAAGGTAGAAGAGGCATCCCCTAACATTCTTGATGTGATCCGCGAAGGTCATGCCCAGTTCGTGATTAATACGATGGATAAAGGCAAACAGGCGGCTAAAGACGGCTTCCGAATCCGCCGTGAAGCCGTTGAAAACGAAGTTGTCTGCATGACGTCACTTGATACAGCCGGCGCCCTTCTATCCGTGCTTGAAATGATCACATTCTCAGCCGAGGCTATGCCTGCCATGATAGAAACGAAGGCACCCGCTCCAGAGGTGAGCCGTAAATGATAAAGGAAGATATGCGGGTCGAAGCCCAGCGGGAAATTGCCCCGGCTATTTATGAAATAAAGCTTTTTGGGGAGCTCGTCACCCACGTCAGTGCGCCCGGACAGTTTCTGCATATTAAACCGGCTCCGGGTACCGAATTCACGCTGCGGCGTCCGTTAAGCATCAGCCATGTAAACGAAGCAGACAAGACGCTGACCGTTATTTACCGCGCAGATGGACAGGGAACCAAACGGACGTCCTGGAGATGTCATAAATGTTTTCGGTCCGCTTGGCAACGGCTTTTCTACGAGCAGTATCCAGTCCGGTGACCAGGTGCTTATTGTAGGAGGCGGTGTCGGGATCCCTCCATTGTACGGGCTTGCCAAAGATATTGTGAAAAAGGGTGCGTCGGTTACGACGGTGCTTGGATTTGCAGATACCTCCGCCGTCTTTTACAAAGGCGTTTTTGAAGCACAGGGACCGTTGTTTATCAGCACAATGGACGGCAGTGAAGGAACAAAAGGTGTCGTTACGGATGTAATACGCGAGCAGGGGCTGAGCTTTGATTATTTGTATGTCTGCGGACCGAATCCTATGCTGCGGGCGTTAAATAAAGACTACTCCGAAGCCCGTGGAGCCGTTTCGCTGGAAGAGCGCATGGGCTGCGGCATCGGTGCCTGTTTTGCCTGCGTGTGCCATCCGGTCGACGATCCGACGGGTACCGGCTACCGTAAGATATGCAGCGATGGCCCGGTATTTAACTGGGGAGAGGTGATCATATGAACCGAACAGCTGTAAATCTGCCGGGACTGCCGATGAAAAATCCGGTCATGCCGGCTTCCGGATGTTTTGGATTCGGGCGGGAGTTTGCAAAGCTTTATGACTTAGATAAACTGGGAGCTATTGCCATTAAAGCTACGACACGGGAGTCCCGGTTTGGAAATGAAACCCCGCGGGTGGCGGAAACATCCGCCGGGATGCTGAATGCCATCGGCCTGCAGAATCCGGGCATGGAAAAAGTGACGGCTGAAGAAATTGACTGGCTCACCAGCCGCTATGAAACGCCGCTTCTGGCCAACATTGCCGGATCAACAATGGATGACTACGAAGCCGTAGCGTCCCATTTGTCGGAGAACAATAAAGTATCCGCGTTTGAACTGAATATCTCCTGCCCGAATGTTAAAGAAGGCGGCATTGCGTTTGGTACGGATCCTAAATTAGCCTATGAGCTGACAAAACGGGTAAAAGCCCTTTCGACCGTACCGCTTTACGTAAAGCTTTCTCCAAATGTAACAAACATCAGAGAGATAGCCGAGGCCGTAGAGAAAGCAGGAGCAGACGGACTCAGCATGATTAATACGCTCTCCGGCATGAAGCTGGATGTGAAAACAGGCCGTCCGGTTCTTGCCAACCAAATTGGGGGGCTCTCCGGACCGGCTATTAAGCCGATAGCGGTCAAAATGATCTATGAAGTACGCCAGCAGACAAATCTCCCTATTATCGGCATGGGCGGAGTGACAACGCTTGAGGACATTATTGAATTCTTCATGGCAGGAGCGGATGCTGTTGCAGTCGGCACGGCGAACTTCACGAATCCGTTCGCCTGTCCGGAGCTCATAGATGAATTTGAAGAGTGGATGGAACAAAAAGGCTACAACAGTCCGGCTGATATCCGAAAAGGGGTGGAAGCACTATCATGATAAACCAGCCGATTATAGCGGTGGATGTAGAAAATGCAGAAAAAGCAGCGGCTCTGCTGGAAAAGCTGCCTAAGGAGCCTTTGTTTCTAAAAGTGGGCATGGAGCTGTTTTATCAGGCGGGTCCTTCATTTGTGAGGGAATTAAAAAAACAGGGCCATCGTATTTTTCTGGATTTAAAGCTGCATGACATTCCCCATACCGTAGAAAAAGCGGCGCTCCAGATTGCCGCGCTGGACGTCGATCTGTTTACGGTCCATGCAGCCGGGGGTCAGGCAATGATAGAGGCCGCTGTCCGCGGAGCTGAAAAAGGCACCCGGGAAGGCAGCGAGCCGCCGGTATGCCTGGCCGTTACCCAGCTGACAAGTACGACCGAGCAGGTGATGCAAAAGGAGCTTCTTATCGGCAGATCTTTAGCAGAAGCGGTCCGTCACTTTTCCGGACTGGCGGCCCGAGCCGGTGCCGGCGGAGTGATCTGCTCCGCGTGGGAAGCCGCCGCTGTCCGCGAAGAGCAGGCTTCCGGATTTATGGCAGTTACGCCGGGAATTCGTTTGAAAGGCGAGGACGCCGGAGACCAGAAACGGGTAGCCGATCCGGCTCTGGCAAAAGAAATGGGCAGCAGTGCGATCGTTGTCGGGCGTAGTATTAACGGTGCCGCCGATCCGGCCGCAGCCTACCACACAATTGAAAAAGCTTGGAGGAATGCCTGATGGAACATGAAATTGCAAAAGAATTGTTAAAAATACAGGCGGTCTCTTTAAGTCCGGCCGCTCCCTATACTTGGTCTTCCGGCATGAAGTCTCCGATTTACTGCGATAACAGGCTGACCTTGTCCTACCCTTCGCTGCGTACAGCGATAGCAGAAGGGCTGGCAGAAAAAATTACCGCTCATTTCCCAGAGGCGGATGTGCTGGCAGGTACTGCGACAGCAGGCATTGCCCATGCGGCTTTGACAGCCGATAAGATGCAGCTTCCGATGGTATATGTACGAAGCTCTTCTAAATCACACGGCAAAGGAAATCAAATTGAGGGTCAGATCAAAGAAGGGCAAAAAGTAGTTATCGTGGAGGATCTTATTTCTACAGGCAAAAGTATTATTGAAGTTCAGCGGGCTCTTGAATCCGCAGGAGCGGTTGTACTTGGAGCAGCGGCTATCTTTACATACGGTCTCCAAAAAGGGACAGACCAGCTTCAGGAAGCAGGTCTCACTGTAGAAGTTTTAACCGGATTTGATGCCCTGATAGAAGCCGCCGAAAAAGAAAATTACATTGAAGCTGCCGATATGGAGCGCTTAAAACAATGGAAACAGAATCCGGAGTCGGAAGACTGGATGAGCAGGTAGTTCCCTGCTTTAAAAAAAGAGGAAGCCGGGGTGGGCTTCCTCTTTTCTAGCTTTCCTGTCTGGATTGTTCTTTTCGATGCTGCTTTTCATTTTCGCGGAGCTGCAGGACAAGCTCTTCGGTTGGAGTGACAAACAGAGTGGACTGATTGTCATAAGTGACAAAGCCTGGTTTAGCCCCGCTTGGTTTTTTCACATGGCGGATCAGCGTGTAGTCGACCGGCACGGAGCCGGAGTCCCGTGCTTTGGAATAAAAGGCAGCAATAGAAGCGGCTTCCTTCAGCGTCTGCTCGGAAAAGTCCTCTCCTTGTATTACGACATGAGAGCCGGGTATATCTTTCGTATGAAGCCACGTGTGAGAAGCACGTGAGAGTTTATTCGTTAAATATTCGTTTTGTTTATTGTTTTTGCCGACAAAAATCAACGTGCCGTCTGTGGAGAGGTATTTCTCAATCACAGGGGCAGAAGGTTTTTTTCGTTTCTGGCCTTTTTTCATTTTCCGTTTCATATAGCCCTGTTCCGCAAGCTCCTCGCGGATGTCTTCAATGTCTCCCGGCGAGGCGGAAGCAAGCTGCTGGAGAATCTGATCGAGGTAGTTCATTTCCCGCTTCGCATCGCGGATCTGGCGCTTCACAAAGCTCAGCGATGTTTTTGCTTTATTGTAGCGTTTGAAGTACTTCTGCGCGTTCTCAGAAGGAGAGAGACGCGGATCCAGGGTCAGCGTGAGAGAAGACCCATCCGGATCATAGTAGTCCATCACTTCAATTTCCTTTTCCCCGCCTTTAATCAGATGAAGGTGAGCGGTCAGCAGTTCGCCGTATTTCTGGTAGTCAAGCGAGTTTTCCGACTGCTGAAGCGTCTTTTCCAGTTTTTTAATTTTTTTCTTATTTTTCTGCCATTCGTTCTGCAGAAAACGCTGCATATCGTGGGACTGCTGCTTAACCCGGTCCCGTTCTGCTTTGCCGGTGTGAAAGCGTTCGAGCAGTTCGCTCGTGGAAGAGAAAGTAGTCACTTCTCCTTTTAAATGATCAAGAGGAAGAACCGAATAGTATTCTTTTCCGCCGGCAACAATCATCTGCGGCTGAAAGCGCAGCTGGTTAACGTCTTCCATCATACGGACAAATGTATCAGCTACCTGGGAAACAGATCCGAGGCCCGCCTGGTGGATGACCTCTTTTGTTATTTGAGGGGATACGCCGGTATAAGCCTGGAGCAGCTGTTTATCGAGCCGGCCCTGGTTGGCATCGAGGTGACGGAGAACGTCATCCCTGTCTGCTGTAAGGGGATCGGCTTTTTCCTGGGAAGGAGGTTCTATATACGGACGTCCCGGGAGAATGGTACGATAGCTGTTTACAGAGGGTGGCAGATGTTTAAGGCTGTCAAGAATGGTATTCGATCCGGCATCCAGAAGAATGATATTGCTGTGCTTGCCCATAATTTCTACAATCAGCTTTTTTTCCTGCTTTTCTCCTATTTCGTCTTTTCCTTCAATATAAAGAGTAATGATACGTTCCATTCCGTGCTGCTCGATGCGCCTGATAAATCCGCCTTCCAAATGCTTTCTTAAAAGCACACAGAACATCGGCGGCTCGGGAGCATTTTCGTAGCGCTGCGAAGTGAAATGCAGCCTTGCAAAATTAGGATTTGAAGATAAAAAAAGCTGATGATTCACGCGCTCGGCACGAATCGTCATGCTGATATCCATTTTATAAGGCTGTTTAATTTTAGAAATCCGTCCATTAAGTACGGTTTCATTTAATTCTGCTGTAATGGCTCTTGCCATAATTCCGTCGAAGCTCATGTTACCTACATCCTTTCATCATTTACAGTATATCATGCACCGGGAAACGGAAGATACCGGCAGGGCCGGCGAAGTTATTGGTTTTTTTGTGGAAATAAGCTTTATTATTTCCCTTAGTTGTTAGGAATGATAAAATTAGGTAGAATATATAAGCGGATGTGATAAAAATGGCTGTAAGCATGACGGGGTTTGGAACATCATCAGTACCGATTGGACAAGCAACCATACATATTGAAATGAAAACGGTGAACCACCGCTACAGCGATATTATGCTCCGTATGCCCGGTGCATTTCATTCAGCGGAGCACGCAGTTCGCAAACATATAGCAGCAGGTATCAGCCGGGGGAAAATTGACGTGTTCATGTCTATTGAAGGCATTCTCCCTTCTTCCAAAAAAGTCTATGTGGACTGGGAGCTTTTAGCTGATTATCTGAATGTTGCCGAAAAAATGGACAGAATGGAGATGTTTACGCCGGCCCTGTCTGCAGAATCATTTATTCTGCATTCGGACGTGGTACACGTAACAGAAAATCCACAGCTCGGCGAAGAATGGCAGGACGCCCTTCTTTCCGGAATTCAGCAGGCTCTTGATGCCGTGGTGGTGATGAGGGTACATGAAGGCCGTGCGCTCACGCAGGATCTTCAGGATCGTCTCTTTCTGCTCGAAGATTTTACAAAACAGCTTGAAGCCAGAGTGCCTTCTATAGTAGAAGGGTACCGCTCCAGACTCGAGCAGCGTTTAAAAGAAGTCGATACCGCGAATCTTCCCAACGAGGATCAACTATACAGAGAGGTTATTCTGTTTGCTGAAAAAATCAGCATAGCAGAGGAAATAACCAGACTCTATGCTCACATTAAACAGTTTTCCTATATTTTAAACGAACAAACGGCAGTGGGAAGAAAGCTTGACTTTCTGCTGCAGGAAATGAACAGGGAAATGAACACAATAGGCTCCAAGGCAAGCGATGCGGCATCGAGCCATATTGTAGTGGACATGAAGAGTGAGCTTGAAAAAATGAGAGAACAAGTTCAAAATATAGAGTAGATATCGAACGCGTTTTCGTCTATACTCAAACAAGCAGGAAACAGCACGGTTGACCAGAATAGGGGGGTAACAAATTGAGCATAAAACTAATAAATATAGGTTTTGGCAATATTGTTTCAGCAAATAGAATTATCTCCATCGTAAGCCCTGAATCGGCGCCTATTAAAAGAATTATTCAGGAAGCACGGGATCGGAGCATGCTGATTGACGCGACATACGGCAGAAGAACAAGAGCTGTTATTATTACAGACAGTGACCACGTTATTTTGTCAGCCGTTCAGCCTGAAACAGTTGCACAAAGGCTTCATACGAAAGAAGAACTCTCCGAAGATTAACTTTTGAACAGAAGGAAGGACGTTGTGTATTATGAAAGACGATAAGGGGCTGCTCATCGTATTATCGGGTCCGGCCGGTGTGGGCAAAGGCACGGTTTGCAGCGCTTTGCGGCAGAAAGACAGCAGTATTGAGTATTCTGTCTCTGCTACTACAAGAAAGCCGCGTGAAGGAGAAATAGATGGGATAAACTATTTTTTCAAAACCCACGAGGCGTTTGAAGAAATGATTAAGCAGGATAAACTGCTTGAGCATGCCAAATATGTAGATAACTACTATGGCACGCCGATTGATTATGTACTCGATACCATTGAAGAAGGACGCGACGTCATTCTTGAAATTGAAGTGCAGGGAGCAAAGAAAGTAAGGGAAAAACATCCGGAAGGGATATTTATTTTCCTGATTCCGCCAAGTCTGGCTGAACTTCGTGATAGAATTACAAAGCGGGGGACGGAAACCGCCGATATCATTAATAAACGCATGGATATCGCTAAAGAGGAAATCGAGATGATGGACTATTACGATTATGTCGTGCAAAATGATGAAGTAGACAAAGCAGTAGAACGTGTGCAGTCGATTGTTACTGCAGAACACTGCAAAAAAGAACGGCTGATTGACAAATACAAAAAAGCAGTGGAGGTCGAATAATATGTTATATCCATCTATTGATACGCTTATGACCCATATTAATTCAAAATATACGTTATGCACTATCTCGGCAAGAAGAGCAAGAGAGCTGCTTGAATTGGAAGAAGCTGTTCCAATGATTGATAACATTAAGTCTGCTAAATACGTAGGCGTGGCTCTGGAAGAAATTGAACGCGGGAAGCTCGACTACACGGCTTCGGACGATCCGTCCAAACAGCAGCAGGATAAGTAAAAGACAGCGGCCTTCTTCACGGGGGGCGGCTTTTTTTTTCAAATCTATTAATGACAGGAGGAAACGGCAGATGCAGGGTAAAAATATAGTACTGGCAGTAAGCGGCGGTATTGCCGCGTTTAAAGCAGCTGCACTGGCCAGCAGGCTCAAGCAGAGCGGGGCTCATGTAAAGGTGATGATGACCGATCACGCACAGGAATTTGTTACGCCGCTTACATTTCAGGCGTTAACGAGGGAACGGGTGTATACTGATACGTTTGCTGAAAAAGAACCGGAAGTAGTAGCCCACATTGATATTGCAGACTGGGCGGATATTTTTATTATTGCGCCTGCCACGTCCAATATTTTAGGGAAGCTGGCCAATGGAATTGCAGATGATATGGTAACAACTACAGCGCTTGCAACCAAAGCATCTATGTACGCAGTGCCGGCGATGAACGTAAACATGTACAATCATCCGGCGGTACAGCGCAGCATGAATCAGCTTAAGCAGGACGGCTATCGTTTTGTTGAACCCGGCGAAGGCTACCTGGCATGCGGCTGGATTGGAAAAGGACGGATGGCAGAGCCGGAAGATATTATTGGCTTTCTATCTCATCAGGAAAAAGCTAAAAAAGCACTTGCCGGGCGCCGTGTGCTTGTAACGGCCGGGCCCACACATGAATATATCGACCCAGTGCGCGTTCTGACCAACCCGTCCAGCGGAAAAATGGGTTTCGCTTTCGCCGGAGCTGCAGCTGACATGGGAGCTGAAGTCACGCTGGTCGCAGGTCCGGTTAAGCTGGACACGCCGCCTGGTGTGAAGCGTGTGGATGTTATTTCAGCAGCTGATATGCATCACGAGGTAATGGCTGCAGCCGGCAGCCAGGATATTATTGTGAAAGCAGCGGCAGTTAGTGACTATCGCGCAAAAGAACGGCTGGCTCATAAAGAAAAGAAAACGGACGGCACCCACCAGATAGAAATGGAACGTACGACAGATATACTGCAGGAATTAGGTATGCTTGCAGAGAAACCTTTTCTTATTGGTTTTGCAGCGGAATCGGAAAATGTTGAATCCTATGCACAGGAAAAGCTCCAGCGGAAAAATGCAGATATGATTGTTGCCAACAATATTGCTTCTGAGGGAACCGGGTTTAATACAGATACCAATGAGGTTTTTATCGTACAAAAAGAAAAGCCGCTGTTTCATATACCGCTTCAGAGTAAACAGGCAATAGCTGAAACAATTCTTGCTATGGCGGTTGATCAGTTAGAGGATGCGGATAAGAAATGATCGCTAAAGTTATCGTTGATGTGCCGACAGGCCAGACAAAACAGGTTATACGATTATAAAATCCCTGAAGAAATGGAAGAGTTTATCCAGCCCGGAATGAGAGTAAACGTACCTTTCGGCCCCCGGCAGATTCAGGGGTTTGTGACGGATACGACAGCCTCTACGGAAGTAAAACGGATCAAAGAAATCACCTCTCTGCTCGACCCTTCTCCGGTTCTAAGCGGAGAGCTTCTCCAGCTCGGCCGGTGGATTGCAGAAGAAACGGTGTGCTTTTTGATTACGGCCTACCAGTCCATGGTTCCATCAGCGATTAGGGCGAAGCCAAAAAAAAGACTGTTTTTAGCGGAGGATCCTGAAGTCGTACCTGTAGAAATTGCAGACGCCTTTGCCGGGAAAACGATTTTGGACTGGGAAGCTTTTCCGGCAGAGAAGAAAGCCATGAAGCTCCTCAATGAAGAAATTCAGGCAGGACGTGTTTATCGTCGATTATTTATTAAAAAACCGCACTGAAAAAAAGATGCAGACGATTTTGTCTTTAGCAGAGGAATATCAGGCAGCTGGGTCTAAACACAATCTATCAGGAAACGCTAAAAAACAGCAGCAAATTGTTGAGTGGATGCAGAACGAACTGGGAGATAAAGAAATTGCCCAGCCCGAACTGCTTGAAAAAATGGAATCCGGACGCCAGGCAGTACGTGCTCTAGTGGATAAAGGCCTTCTTGTCGAAAAAAAGACAGAGTTTTACCGGGATCCCTACAAAGATAAACTGTTTCAAAAATCAACCGCACTGCCATTAATGGAAGAACAGCAGACAGCGGTGGACAATATTCTGGAAAGCCTCCACAAGGGACGGACAGATTCTTATCTGCTGCATGGCGTTACCGGAAGCGGAAAGACCGAAGTGTACCTGCAGGCTATCGATGAGGTAATCTCGCAGGGGAAGGAAGCCATTGTTCTGGTTCCGGAAATTTCATTAACCCCGCAGATGGTTAATCGATTTAAAGGAAGATTTGGAGCCGAAGTGGCTGTTCTGCATAGTGCCCTTTCCGCCGGGGAAAAGTATGACGAATGGCGGAAGATTCACCGGAAGGAAGTGAAGGTAGCGGTAGGGGCAAGATCAGCCGTATTTGCACCTTTTGATAATCTGGGATTAATTGTTATGGATGAGGAGCATGAAGGAAGCTATAAGCAGGAGGATCATCCGCGCTATCATGCAAAGCACGTTGCCATTTGGCGGGCCGAATATCACCACTGTCCTGTTGTGTTTGGCAGCGCAACTCCAAGTCTCGAATCCTATGTACGTGCTGAAAAAGGCGTCTACACGCTGCTCGAGCTTCCGCAGCGCGTGAACCGCAAAGCCATGCCGGAAGTGACCATTCAGGACATGAGAGAAGAGCTCCGGCAGGGAAACCGCTCCGTCTTTTCCACGCTTCTGCTCGATAAGCTGAAAGAGCGGATTGATAAAAAAGAGCAGAGCGTCCTGTTTTTAAACCGCCGCGGGCATTCGACTTTTGTAATGTGCCGGGACTGCGGATTTACGCCTTCCTGTCCGCACTGCGAAATTACGCTCACCTATCATCATACGAACCGTCGTTTGAAGTGCCATTACTGCGGACACGAAGAGCAAATGCTGCATACGTGTCCCTCCTGCCAGAGCAGTCAGATTCGTTTTTTCGGCACGGGCACACAGAAAGTGGAAGAAGAGCTGACGCGGCTTCTCCCGGAAGCCCGCGTGATCCGAATGGATATGGATACGACGAGCCGGAAAGGATCGCACGAAAAACTGCTTGATGCATTCGGGCGCGGGGAAGCGGACATTCTTCTCGGCACACAGATGATAGCAAAAGGTCTCGACTTCCCTAAAATTACGCTGGCCGGCATTCTGGCGGCGGATACAATGCTGCATCTTCCGGACTTCCGTGCGGCGGAACGGACGTTTCAGCTTCTTACACAGGTGAGCGGACGGGCAGGAAGAGACGAATTAAAGGGCGAGGTTGTCGTTCAATCCTATACGCCTGAGCACTACAGCATCCAGCATGCAAAAACCCATAATTACAAAGCCTTCTATCAGGAAGAAATGCTCCAGCGCAGGCGGGGAGGCTACCCGCCGTTTTATTATTTAGCGATGGTTAATGCAGCGCACGAAGATCTGGCGGAAGTTATGAAAACAGCAGATAAAATTACGGAATATATCCGCAGTTCCCTCTCCGAAAAAGCAGTAGTACTGGGTCCTACGGTTTCTCCTATTGCAAGGATTAAAGATAGATATCGGTATCAATGCATGATAAAATATAAAAATGAACCTGAACTTACAAAGGTGCTTCAATCTGTAGCAGAGCGTTACAATTCGGAAATTGCCAAAGGAAAGCTTCAGCTTTCCATGGATATGTATCCTTATATGTTTATGTAAATAGAGCCCCGCGGACCATCGTGACAAATGGAGAGCGGGGTTGTTTGTTTGTTCCAAACGTCCAGCGTTAGAAGAAAAGGAGACACGGATAATGAATATTGTGTTTATGGGAACACCTGATTTTTCCGTCCCGGTTCTGCAGGGACTGGTTAAAGAGGAGTATACGATTGCGGCAGTAGTGACGCAGCCGGATCGTCCGAAAGGAAGAAAAAAAATACTTTCTCCGCCCCCGGTAAAAGAAGAAGCCATCAGGCAGGGGCTGAAAGTGCTGCAGCCGGAAAAGCTGAAAGGCAGTCCGGAACTGGCGGAAATCATTTCCCTTCAGCCGGACCTGATTGTTACCGCGGCGTATGGTCAGATCCTTCCAAAGGAGCTGTTGGATACGCCGGCGCTTGGAGCCGTAAATGTCCACGCATCCCTGCTTCCTAAATACAGGGGAGGCGCCCCCATCCATCAGGCAGTCATGGATGGAGAAAAAAAACCGGTGTAACCATTATGTATATGGTGCCAAAGCTTGATGCCGGAGACATTATTACCCAGGTGGAAGTATCGATTGAAGAGGATGATACGACCGGAACGATTCATGATAAATTAAGCGGAGCCGGTGCTAAGCTTCTATTGGAAACTATTCCTGTTCTAAAGTCGGGAGAAGTTTCTCCGCAAAAGCAGAATGAAGCAGAAGCTACATTTGCTTCCAACATTACAAGAGACCAGGAAAAAATTGACTGGAACCGACCCGCCCGGGACATTCATAATCAAGTACGGGGATTGTTTCCATGGCCTGTAGCATACACTACATTTGAAAACAAATTATACAAAATCAGAAAAACAGTACGGCTGGATGAAGAGTCCGAAGGGAAACCGGGCGAAATTGCAGCAGTAAAACCAGATTCGATCTGGATTACGGCAGGCGACCACCAGCTTCTTGCCGTTACGGAGCTTCAGCCATCCGGAAAAAAGAAAATGACCGTAGAAGAACTGCTGAGAGGCAGGCATCCATTTGAAGAGGGGAAGCGTTTCACGAGTGAAGACTAAACAGCCGAATGACGTTAGAAGCATTGCCGTTTCTTTAATAGAACGTGTAGAAAAAGAAGGGGCATACAGCCATTTAGTACTGGACGCAGCCATTAAAGATCGTCTCGTGCCCGAGCGGGATACCGCGCTTCTCACCGAGCTTGTCTACGGCACAATCAAAAGAAGAAATACGCTTGATTACTGCCTGAATGCTCATGTGAAAAAAGGGGTCGGCTCTTTACAAACATGGGTGGCGTCCTTATTGAGAATGTCGCTGTATCAGATGATTTATCTGGACCGTGTGCCGGAAAGAGCCGTGCTGTACGAGGCCGTCCGCATTGCTAAAGAAAAAGGCCACGAAGGAATCGGCAGTCTTGTGAACGCCGTGCTTCGTTCGTATCAACGCGCCGGCTTTCCTGCACTTCCGGAACAGATGGAAAGATTGGAAAAGCTTTCTGTAGAGTACAGCCATCCCCAGTGGCTCCTGGAAGAATGGGAAACTGCCTACGGACAAGAGAATACGACAGCAATGGCCGCTCAGAATCTTGTGCCCCCGCAGACGAGTATCCGGGTTAACCGTATGAAAGCGTCGAGAGAAGAAGTAATGGAAAAGCTGGAACGTGAGGGCTGCGATACAGAAAAAGGAGCCTTGTCCGAAGATGCTCTCGTTGTACTGGCTGGAAATGTGCTGATGACGAAAGCATACAATGAAGGTTATTTTACGATACAGGACGAAAGCTCGATGCTTGTAGCAGCGGCGCTTGATGCCAAAGCAGGTATGACTGTACTTGATGCATGCGCCGCTCCGGGCGGGAAAACAACCCATATTGCTGAGCGGATGCATAATCAGGGAAGTGTTCATGCGTTTGACCTTCATCAAAAAAAACTCAGGCATATTGAAGAACAGGCGGAAAGGCTCGAACTTTCCATTATTTCAACAAAAAGCTGGATGCCAGGAATATACTAACCGAGACAGACGAGCAGTATTACGATCGTATTCTTATCGATGCTCCCTGCAGCGGTATGGGAGTAATCCGCAGAAAACCGGAATTAAAATGGAACAAAAAGCCGGATGACTTAATTTCCCTGCCTTCGGTACAGTATGATATATTAACAGAAGCAGCTAAAACCTTGAAAATAGGCGGCAGGATCGTGTATAGTACATGCACAGTGCGTCCGGAAGAAAACGAACAGGTAGTGAAGGCATTTTTAGAGTCCCACCCTTCCTTTGTTCGGGATGATTCCATGAAAAGGCGCTTAACTCAGGACACGGAAAGCGGAAGTGAATGGACGATTCTTCCGCACGATTACGAGACGGACGGATTTTACATGGCGGCATTTGAAAGAAAAGGTTAGGAGGGATTTTATATGCAGGAATTAAAAAAAGAAGTAGGCAGAAATCGCAGGAAAAAAAGGATCGGTATACACGCTTCAGTTTGACGATTTAAAAGCGTGGCTGCAGGAAGCAGGGGAGCCGTCTTTTCGGGCTGACCAGATCTTTTACTGGCTCTATGACAAACGGGTGGAGCAGTTTGACGAAATGACAAACCTGTCCAAATCGCTTAGAGAGAAGCTCAGCAGCACATTTTCCATTACGCCGCTTAAAGAAGTAGCCAAGCAGGAATCCGTAGACGGAACAGTGAAGCTGTTGTTTGAACTTGAAGACGGCAATACGATTGAAACAGTTGTTATGAAGCATGGATACGGCAACAGCGTATGTGTGACGAGTCAGGTAGGCTGCAGACTCGGCTGTACGTTCTGCGCTTCCACGCTTGGCGGCTTAAAGCGTAACCTTGAAGCCGGAGAAATTACGGCTCAGGTGCTCGCTTCCCAGCGCGCGCTTGATGAAAAAGGAGAACGGGTCAGCTCTGTTGTTGTAATGGGGATTGGAGAACCATTTGACAACTATAAAGAACTGATTGGGTTTTTAAAAGTTATTAATCACGACAAAGGCTTAAATATTGGTGCAAGACACATCACGGTTTCCACAAGTGGTGTCGTACCTAAAATTTATGATTTTGCGGATGAAAAACTGCAGATTAATTTTGCCGTTTCCCTTCATGCGCCGACGACAGAAATAAGAAGCCGTCTGATGCCGGTAAACCGCGCATGGCCGCTGGACAAACTTATGGAGTCTATTAAGTATTACCAGGAAACGACGAACCGCCGGGTTACGTTTGAGTACGGTCTTTTCGGCGGCGTCAACGATCAGGTGGAACATGCAAAACAGCTTGCTGAGCTTATTAAAGGGCTCAAATGCCACGTAAACTTAATACCGGTTAACCATGTACCGGAGCGGGATTATGTGCGAACTAAACGTGAAGATATCTTTGCTTTTGAAAAAACACTCAAAGAAGCTGGAGTCAACGTAACGATCCGCCGTGAACAGGGTCATGATATTGATGCTGCCTGCGGCCAGCTCCGTGCGAACGAAGGAAAAAAGAAGTGAGGTGAACCGCTCCTTGAAGCAGGCGTATAAAACCATTACCGGCAAAGTAAGAAGACACAATGAAGATGCCGCAGGGATTTTTAAAAACCAAAGCGGTGAGTATTTGGCAGTCGTTTGTGATGGAATGGGCGGGCACCAGGCAGGAGATACAGCCAGTGCTGCTGCTCTGGAAATATTTAAAAAGGAGTGGGAGCATGAATCGTTCCCGCTGCTTCCGGAAGAAGCAAGAGCCTGGCTTATCAACCGGATAGAAAAGGTAAATGCGGCTATATTTGAGCTTTCCCGTCAGGACGTATATTTGCAGGGAATGGGAACTACTGCCGTTGCCGCTGTATGCACCCCGGGATTTATAGCAATCGCTCATGTTGGAGACAGCCGTGCTTATGTATTCGATGAACAGGGTGTTTATCAAAAAACGCAGGATCACTCTCTAGTAAACGAACTTCGTCTGAGAGGCGAATTAACGGAAGAGGAAGCAGAAAGCCATCCCAGAAAAAACGTACTAACCCGTGCGCTCGGTACGGATAAAAACGTTAAATGCGATGCTTCTGTTATGGAATGGGGTAAAGGGGAAGGCGTCTTTTTGTGCTCAGACGGCCTTTCCAATAAAGTAACAAGCCTGGAAATCGCTGACTTGCTGCAGAGCAGAAGCTCTGTAGAAGAAGCGGTGGAAAGGATTGTACATAAAGCAAACGACCGGGGCGGAGAAGACAATATTACGATAGCTGCAGTGATTAATTCCTTTTCGATGGAAAGGAGGATGCAGTGATGGACATGATCGGCAAACGAATGAGCGACCGTTATGAAATCATCAGCCTTATCGGCGTGGGCGGTATGGCTCATGTATATAAAGCCAATGACATCATTTTGGAGCGGTTCGTCGCTGTGAAAATTCTGCAGCCTCAATTTAACGCAGACAATGACTTTATTAGACGCTTTCACCGTGAAGCCCAGGCAGCCACCAGCCTCCATCACCCTCATATTGTAAATATTTATGACGTGGGAGAAGATGAGGATACATATTACATCGTGATGGAATATGTAGAAGGCATCACGCTGAAAGAAAAGATTACGCAAGAAGGACCGCTTCCTATAGAAGAAGCAGTGGAAATCATGAAGCAGGTTCTCAGCGCTATTGAGCAGGCACATGCCAATAGAGTCGTGCATAGAGATTTAAAGCCGCAGAACATACTTATAGATAATAACAGTACTGCCAAAGTAGCTGACTTTGGGATAGCCAGAGCGGCCTCTTCGGCTACGATTACGCACACAAACTCCGTCATCGGATCCGTCCATTATTTATCGCCGGAACAGGCGAAAGGAAGCGTCATCACCCACCGTGCCGATATATACTCTCTTGGGATTCTCCTGTTTGAGATGGTTACGGGTAGTCTGCCCTTTAAAGCGGAGTCGGCAGTCAGTATTGCTTTAATGCACATTCAGGAAAGCATACCGATGCCGACAGACAGGCGGTACGGGCTGCCCCAGAGCATAGAAAACATTATTCTCCGGGCTGTCGAAAAAGATCCGGATGACCGTTACCAGACTGCGTTTTCCATGAAAGAAGACCTGCAGACATCTCTGCAGGAAAGCAGAAAAAATGAAGCGCCTTATATAGGGTTTTATCAGACGCTGGCGATGGCCTCTGTATATACAGGACCTGATGCAGAGAGTGAGGAAACAAAAATACTGCCGGTGCAGGCTGTTACGGGCCCCAGAGAAGATACCAGCGGAAGAAAAAAAAGCCCGTCCCAGAAAAACAGCTGGTTTTTGTCTATTCTCATTGTATTGCTTCTCGTGTTTGCATCAATTGTTGCAGCCTTTACGTTTGTTCCTGAAATATTAAGCGTAGAAGATGTGAATGTTCCTGAATTGGAAGGCCTGCATGCCGACGAAGCTTTGGAACGTCTGGAAAATTCCGGGCTTGCTGCTTTGCCGGAGGAAGTAACAATTGAGGATAGAGCCAGCGGGGAGACAACCGGCCAGCTGCCGGCGGCTGGTTCTTCTGTGAAAAAGCATTCGGAAGTGACCATTTATGTTAATGATCTTTCTACTATGGATCTGGCAGTGGAAAGCGGCAGCCGAGAACAAAACGGCTGGACTGCCATTTGGACGGAGCTTCTGCTTCCCGGAAATGTGCAGGCAGAAGATTAAAAGGAGGAAGCATGCGAGAAGGACTTATTATTAAAGCACTCAGTGGATTTTATTATGTAAAAAATGACGATGGCGTTTTCCAATGCAGAGGCAGGGGCTTATTTCGAAAACAGAAAATTTCCCCTCTGGTAGGAGATCGGGTGGAGTTTGACGCAGATAATGACAAAGAAGGATACGTCCAGGAAATAAAAGAACGAAAAAACGAGCTCGTCCGCCCATCGGTTGCAAATATTGATCAGGGCATACTCGTGTTTTCAGCGGTCGAACCCGTGTTTTCTACCATGCTGCTGGATCGTTTTCTTGTGCATCTGGAGGCGCATGATATTGAACCTGTTATTGTAGTAACAAAAAAAGACCTGGCTTCCCCTTCAGAACAGGAGGCGATAGAAAAATATGCGGATCTATACCGAAGCATCGGCTATTCTGTTTATTTTTTAAGCGTCCAGACTCCGGAAAGCCTGGAGCAGATCTCCCATTTATTTGCAGGGAAACTTTCCATTTTTGCCGGCCAGTCCGGCGTGGGAAAGTCCACGCTGCTAAATTATCTGAACCCAAAGCTGCAGCTGGAAACAGGTGTTATATCAGACCATTTAAAACGGGGCAAGCATACGACGAGGCACGTAGAGCTGGTGGAAGTATTTGATGGGCTGGTTGCAGACACGCCGGGATTCAGCTCTCTGGAATTTACGGGCCTGCTGAAAGAAAATGTTGATATTTATTTTCCAGAAATGGCAGAAAGGCTGCCGGACTGCAAGTTCAGAGGCTGCAAGCATATAAAGGAACCGGGATGCGCAGTAACGGCTGCCTGGAAAGAAGGCAGTATTGCCGATCACCGCTATCAGCACTATTTACAATTTTATAAAGAAATCGCAGACATTCGGAGGTATTAATTTAATGACAAAAATAGCACCGTCAATTCTAGCCGCAGATTTCGCACGTCTAAAAGAAGAAATTGAAGAAGTGGACAAAGGAGGGGCTGAATACATTCATATTGATGTAATGGACGGTCACTTTGTGCCTAATATTACGATCGGTCCGCTGATTGTAGAAGCTGTCCGTCCGCATACCGAAAAGATATTGGATGTTCATCTAATGATTGAAAATCCGGATCAGTATATTGAAACATTCGCCAAGGCGGGTGCAGACATCATTTCCGTCCATGTGGAAGCGTGCCCGCATCTGCATCGTACGATTGAATTAATTAAACAGTCCGGAAAAAAAGCCGGCGTTGTGTTAAACCCGGCCACTCCGGTTCAAAGCATTCTTCCTATTTTAAAAGAAGTGGACCTTGTATTATTTATGACCGTGAACCCCGGCTTTGGCGGCCAGGCATTTATTCCGGAGGTTATGGATAAAGTAAAAGAGCTGCGGAGTATTATTGATGAAAAAGCCTATCACGCTGAAATTGAAATTGACGGCGGCGTCAATGAAAAAACAGCCCGGCTCTGCGTGGAAGCCGGAGCAGATGTACTTGTAGCAGGATCGGCGATTTACAGTCAAAAAGACCGTGCCCGGGCTATCGAAGCTATCCGCGGCTAGTAACTTATAATAATATTATGTAAACAGATAAAATAAAAAAAGAACAACGGCCATAAGCCGTTGTTCTTTTTCAGGTTGTTGAGAAATGAAAGAAACAAGGTTGTTTTTTCCCGTGGATCGTTCGATCCACGTTTTTTTCACTTCTTTCGCAAAAAATCGTCCTCTAAGCCGACCGTTTGGCGAGATAGAGGGCGATTTTTTTCATGTTTTGACAGGCAGCGGTGAGATGGGCCTGCGCTTGGACAGACGGGTGCCCGCGATACCGCGTGTACCGAAAACCGTGGAGCTCTTTGGCATCGCCAAAGCTCCGTTCGATGGTCTGGCTGCGTAAATGGTACAAGGCTTTTCCTGTCTTCGTTCGTTTTCTTGCTCGCGCCCGGTCTTTCCCATCCTCCCATATATGTCGGCTAATTAACCGGGAGGAAGCGGCAGGCGAAAAACAAGTCTCCCGCATCGGACAGCCCTGACAGTCCTGCGGGCGGGAACGATACTGACGATATCCTTCCCGATCGGTAAGGCGGTAGGTCAACATACAGCCCATCGGGCATACATAGGCTTTTTTGGACGCGATGTATCGAAACTTCCGTTTCGGCAGGTACCGGCGGCTTTTTCCGTAGCGACGGTATCCCATCACCGCATAAATTCCCTGCTCTTCGAGCTTTTTGCACAAATAGCCTGTAAAATAGCCGGCGTCGAGCGCCACCGCCTCTACCGGGAAATCAAACGTAGCCCGCTGCACCTCCAGTCGGTCCAGATACGGATCCGCATCGTGGACGTTACCGGGCGTGATATAGGTATCGGTAATGATATTATATTTGGCGTCCACCGTCCGGTGGTCGAGGTAGAAAAATCCCTGCGGTTTGCCATCTCGCATCATGAATCCACTATCCGGATCAGTCCGACTGATTCGGGTCATCGCTGGGTCGGCGGGCTTCCTCTCCTTCCGGGGTCCGAGCGCTTTTTTCCTTCTTTTTCCCGATCGGCTTGCACTTCGGCTTCCAGTTCTGCTAGATAGGCAGGAACTTTGGGGGATTTGGCTTTACGTAGAAATTTGTTTTTATTGGCATTCGCTTTGACATGGGTGGAGTCACTCACTAAAATCCGACCGTCCACCAATCCATGGCCCTCTGCTTGATGAACAATGGCATTAAAAATATCTTCAAATACGGTGGTATCCAGAAACCGGGTCTGACGGTTCCAGCTGATCGTGGAATGATCTGGAATGCGATCCGTCAGAGAAAGACCAAGAAACCAACGATAGGCGACGTTGGTCTGAAGCTCTTTTTCCAATTGCCGTTCCGAACGAATGCCATAAAAATAGCCGATAAACATCATTTTAAACAACGTGATCGGTGGAATGGAGGGCCGACCGATGGTCGGCGAATAATAGGCAGCCAGTTTTTCTTCAATAAACTGAAAATCAATCATCGTATCAATGGTGCGGAGAAAGTGATCAGCGGGCACCAGTTCTTCTACAGAAACAGTCACTTGATCGCGTCGATGGTTTTTGGCTTTGCCAAGCATCTTAGGATCGCCCCTTTTCTTTTCAGTATACGACCATTCCAGCTGCTTGCCCACAAAAAACTGCCGAGAAAGAAAACTTTCTCGACAGCCTGAAAAAGAACAACGGCCATAAGCCGTTGTTCTTTTTAATGCGCAGGCAATTATATGATTATACGCGCTGCACTTTGCCGGATTTAAGAGCACGAGCAGAAACGTATACACGTTTTGGTTTGCCATCTACTAGGATTCTAACTTTCTGAACGTTAGCATTCCAGCGTCTTTTCGTAGCATTATTAGCGTGGGAACGGTTGTGGCCGGATTTAGGGCCTTTACCGGTAATAAAACATTTGCGAGCCATGAAACGCACCTCCTTTATGTTTCTCTGTACCAATTAATTCATACTAAATGATTTTAGCACAACACTTTCCGCAATGCAATCCTTGTTAAGAAAAGATCTTGACAAGCCCGGCAGTGAATCGGAATCAGCCGCTTTTTTTCAGCGTCTGAATGAAATATACCATAGAAATTGTCCAGCGCTTTCAAAAAAGGCGGGGCTATAGTAAACTATAAGGCAGAATGTTTAATAGGCCGAGGAGGAATATGTATGACAATCGAAGTTTCAACAACGCTTGGAAAAATTGAGATATCTGATGATACGATCTCCACTGCCGCCGGCGGAGCTGCTGTTGACTGCTATGGCATTGTAGGCATGGCCTCCCAAAAGCATTTTAAGGATGGCATCTCTGATCTGCTCAAAAAAGAGAATATCGAAAAAGGAATTGTTCTTCGAAGAGAAAAAGAAGAAGTACATATTGATATGTACATTATTGTAAGCTATGGCATTAAAATATCCGAGGTGGCCTCCAATGTACAAAGTGCAGTGAAGTACCAGATAAAGCATATGCTCGGAATAGATGTAAAGGCTGTTAACGTATATGTCCAGGGAGTAAGAGTGATTGATGCGTAATAGAAATGAGGAGGAAGCAGCGTGTTGGAAAATGAGTTAAAGGCTTCAAAGCTTGCGGATATGCTTGGAGAAGGAGCTGCAATGCTTCATAAGCATGCCCAGGAAGTAGATGCACTAAACGTATTTCCGGTTCCGGATGGGGATACCGGAAAAAACATGAATTTAACTATATCTTCAGGAATGAAAGAAGTAATGGCGGCAGACCACAGTGAGTCAGCTGGAAACACTGCGAAAGCTTTTTCCAAAGGTCTGCTGATGGGAGCAAGAGGAAATTCCGGGGTGATTTTGTCCCAGCTTTTCCGTGGCTTCAGCCAGGTTCTTGAAAAAGAAACGAACGTCACGGCAGTGCAGCTGGCTGCTGCTTTTAATGAAGGGGTGCATACGGCCTATAAAGCTGTCATGAAGCCGGTGGAAGGCACTATTCTAACTGTAGCCAGAGAGGGCGCAGCGTATGCACAGGAACAGCTGCAGGACAGCACGACCCCGGAAGAGTATTTTCGTTTTCTGGTGGAAGGCTCAGAGCAGTCGCTGGCCGGTACTCCGGAACTGCTTCCGATTTTAAAAGAAGTTGGAGTAGTGGACTCCGGCGGACAGGGGCTTGTTTATATTTTATAGAGGGATGTACAACGTGCTGGCCGGTCTGGCCTCATCAGACGCCAGGGAGGAAATACCTTCCTTGGATGATCTCGTGAAGCTTGAGCATCATCAGCAGGCCCAGACACAGCTTTCTACAGAAGATATGGAATACGGCTACTGTACGGAAGTGATGATTTGTTTTGACGAAGAGAAGCTGAATAAACATCCGTATGATGAAACAGCTTTTAGAAACGAGCTGTCTGCATGGGGAGATTCCTTATTGGTCGTAAACGATGAAGAGTTGTTAAAGATACATATTCATGCGGAATATCCGGGTGAAGTGATCAATAGAGCCCAGCGGTACGGATCACTGCGCCATATCAAAGCGGAAGATATGCGCGAGCAGCATCAGGCTATTGTAGAGAAAGAATCCAGGCAGAAAGCCGGCTCAGAAAGACCGAAAAGCCGCTACGGCGTTGTAGCCGTTTCAGCGGGACCTGGAATGGACGAACTGTTTAAAGGCATGGGGGCCCATGAGATTATCAGCGGAGGACAGACCATGAATCCAAGCACAGAGGATTTTCTGCAGGCAATAGAGCGTGTGAACGCCGAGCATGTGTTTCTGCTTCCCAACAATGGAAATATTATTATGGCAGCCGGCCAGGCAGCTGAGGTCGCCGATAAGCAGGCAACGGTTATTGAAACGAAAACGATACCGGAAGGACTAAGCGCGCTTTTAGCTCTGGATGAGTCAAAAGATGTTTCTGCAAACAGCCGTGCTATGGCTGAAGCCAAAAGCCATGTGAAAAGCGGAGAGGTTACTTTTTCTGTGCGGGACACCGTGATAAATGGCAGATCAATTGCAAAAGACGATTATATGGGCATCAGCGGAAAAGATATTATCAGCACGGGGACCGATATAAAAGAAGTAACAAATGAACTTCTCGCCAGCATGATCGACGAAGAGACGGAAATCGTTACGATCATTGAAGGAGAAGATAGTGATGAAGAAACATCGGCAGCTGTCCAGGCTTTTATTGAAAAACATTATGAAGAAGCCGAAGTGGAACGTCATCACGGGGGCCAGCCGCTTTATTCTTATATAATTTCCGTGGAATAGAGCGGAACGAAGCTGGAAGGGGTTAGGGTCACCTTTCCCCTGACGCCTCGTTTTTGCTGGAAATATGAATGAATATATATGCGGATTCGAAATAAATACTGTATCTGAAAGCCTTTTTGTTAAAGAAAAGGCTTTTTTGTTATGAACGGGTTTTCTCCTGTAAAACAAGGGAAGGAGAGTGCTATAATAAAGGCGAACGTACATTTCCACTTTTACTTTTCCGCAGGCCTGGAAAAGCAGGGAGGCTGACTAATGAATATGCAAATTCATTTATTATATAAAAATAAAAAACGCTGCGGCACCGCCTCAAAAGAGAGCGGGTGGCGGCAATGAGTACGATTCATTTAAACGATCCGGTGGCAGTGCTTCATGGAGTTGGCAAAGAAAAAGAGCTCGAACTTCAGCAGATCGGAATAAATACCGTTCAGCAGCTGATTGAGCATTTTCCATATCGATATGAAAATCATGAAATTGTACCAATCCACGAGCTCGAACATGAGCAGAAGGCAACCATTACCGGGACGGTTCAGGGTGAGCCGCTGCTTCGTTATTTCGGCCGGAAGAAATCAAGGCTGACGGTCCGGCTGGTATGTGATGGTATTCTCGTGACGGCTACTTTTTTTAACCGTGCCTTTTTAAAAAATAAAATAAAGCAGGGAGAAGCGATCACCCTGACGGGAAAATGGGATAAACACAGACTGACGATGACCGTGCAGGGATTTCAGGAAGGAGAACCAGATCCTTCTAAAAGTCTGGCTCCGGTTTACTCCATCGGCGGGAATCTCTCGATGTTTCAGCTTAAGAAATTTATTCAGACGGCATTGAAGGAATACAGCAGTGGGATAATAGAAGTCCTTCCGGAGGAATATTTAAAAAAGTATAAGCTTCCCGGCAAACAGAGCGCTTACTGGAGCATTCACCAGCCTGGAAGCCACGAAGAGCTGAAGCATGCGAGACGACGGATTGTTTACGAGGAACTGTTGTTATTTCAGCTTGGCATGCAGGCATTAAAACGATCCAAACGAATGGCGGCTCAGGGGAATAAACTGAGCTACGACAAGCCTGAGCTGAAGAAATTTATTCAAACCATACCGTTTTCTTTAACGGGAGCCCAAAAAAGGTCTGTAAACGAAATTGTGACCGATATGCTCCAGCCCGGAAGAATGAACCGGCTTCTGCAGGGGGATGTTGGGTCCGGAAAAACGGTGGTAGCCCTTATTGTCATGTATGCCCAGTATTTGGGAGGGAACCAGTCTGCGCTTATGGTACCGACGGAAATTCTCGCTGAACAGCATTTTCAATCTTTGCAGCCATTTTTTGAAAATACAGGAGTGAAAATCGGTCTGTTAACCGGCTCGGTGAAAGGCAAGAAAAGACAGGCAGTGTATGAGGCGATTCAGACCGGCGGCGTGGATATTGTAGTGGGCACACATGCTTTAATTCAGGAAGGCGTGGAGTTTCAGCGGCTCGGTCTCGTTATAACGGACGAACAGCACCGTTTTGGCGTGAATCAGAGAAGAACGCTGCAGAGCAAAGGAGAAAAGCCGGATGTTCTTTTTATGACAGCCACCCCTATTCCCCGTACGATGGCCATTTCCGTCTTCGGGGACATGGATGTATCCGTGATCGATGAGATGCCGGCCGGCAGAAAGCCCATTCAAACATTCAGTGCCAAACATACGATGCTTGAGCGGGTGCTTGGATTTATGAAAAAAGAACTGGATCAGGGCAGACAGGGATACGTAATCTGTCCGCTGATTGAAGAATCAGAGATGCTCGATGTGCAGAACGCCATTGATGTACATGCCCAGCTCAGTGCCTACTATACCGATTATAAAGTGGGGTTAATGCACGGCCGGCTTTCAGCGGACGAAAAAGAAGCAGTAATGGCGTCTTTTGCAGAGGGCAGAGTATCGGTGCTTGTCTCCACTACGGTAGTAGAAGTGGGCGTAAACGTACCAAATGCCTCCGTCATGGTTATTTATGACGCGGACCGCTTCGGGCTTGCCCAGCTTCATCAGCTGAGGGGAAGAGTCGGACGAGGCGAAGATCAGTCTTACTGCATTCTGCTTGCCGACCCCAAGTCAGAAACAGGAAAAGAAAGAATGCGTATTATGGAAGATACCAATGACGGGTTTGTTGTTTCCGAAAAAGATCTGGAACTGAGAGGCCCCGGGGATTTCCTGGGAAGCAAACAAAGCGGCCTGCCCTACTTTAAGCTTGCCGATGTAGTTCTGGATTACCGCGCGCTGGAAACCGCCAGGCAGGATGCCCAGGAGCTGATAAACAGTTCCTCTTTCTGGGAGGAAAACGAGTACAGTCCGCTTCGGGATTATCTGCACCGGCATGGCGCCCTGCGCGGGGAAAAGCTTGACTAACGGTTGCAAAAACAGATCTGGAATTATATACTACTTTTATTACCTAGTCATAACATTGGATGGTGGCCTGATGAAATACACTAAAAAGCAGCGCCAGGAAAAATTGCAAAGCAAAATTATAGAAAATCCATTTATTACGGATGAAGATCTGGCTGATTTTTCAGCGTAAGCGTGCAGACCATCCGTCTGGATCGTCTGGCTTTATCGATTCCCGAGCTCAGGGAGCGCATCAAGCATGTAGCCCGTGAGCATCTAGACGATGTGAAAGCACTGCCTGAAGAAGAAGTGATTGGGGAAATTATTGATCTTCAGCTTGATAAGGAAGCAATTTCCCTTCTTGATATAAAAAAAAAACACGTGTTTTCACGAACCGGCATCGCCCGCGGCCATTATTTGTTTGCCCAGGCAAACTCACTGGCGGTTGCTATCATAGATGAAAAGATGGCTTTAACCGCTAAAGCCTCCGTCCACTTTCACCGCCGTGTAAAAGAAGGGGAGCGGGTGATCGCTAAAGCGGAAGTGAAAGGCACCAAGGATGGAAAAACCATTGTACATGTCGTAAGCAATGTTAAAGAAGAAATGGTATTTTATGGAGAGTTTTCCATGTACCGTTCAGGAAAATAAATCAGTTGAAGGAGCCAGTACAATGAGAATCGCTATTGATGTAATGGGAGGCGACCATGCGCCGAAAGCGCATATTGCCGGGGCCATGGCAGCCGTCCGCTCTTTTAAGGATATAGAGTTTACTCTCATTGGAGATGAAACGGAGATTTTAAAACATCTATCCGATAAAAAGCAGATGACTATTCTACATACGACGGAAATGATTGCAGATGATGATACACCGACTAAAGCCGTCCGCAAGAAGAAGGACTCATCAATGGTTCTGGCGGTCCGGGAAGTGAAGGAAGGGCGTGCGGATGCGTGTATTTCTTCTGGTAATACCGGGGCGCTGATGACAGCGGGTCTCCTTCATATCGGCCGGATTCCAGGCATTGAAAGGCCTTCTCTTGCTCCTATGCTGCCGACTATCGGAGGCGAAGGTTTTTTGCTGCTTGATGTGGGAGCGAACATGGATGCCAAAGCTTCCCATCTACTGCAGAATGCAATTATGGGAAGCATATACATGGAAAAAGTGAAAAAAATGGACCGGCCCAGAGTCGGTCTCGTTAACGTAGGTACTGAAGAAGGGAAAGGCAACGAGCTTACCAAGCAGGCTCATCAACTTCTGTCAGCGGCGCCGATTAATTATATTGGAAGCGTAGAAACAAGAGGTCTTCTTGAAGGAGGCTGTGATGTGGTCGTATGCGACGGTTTTTCCGGCAATCTGCTGTTGAAATCCATTGAAGGTACGGCAAAAACCATCTTTAGTCTCCTGAAGCAGGAAATGAACTCCAGCTTGACGAATAAGCTGGCAGCCGGCGTTTTAAGAAGCAGCTTCAAAAATATTGGTGAAAAAATGAACTATGTCCATTACGGCGGCGCAGCCTTATTCGGCTTAAAAGCCCCCGTTATTAAAGCACACGGTTCGTCGGACCATATCGCCATTTTTCATGCGATACGACAGGCAAGGCAGATGGTTGAAGAAGACGTCACATCGGTTATTCAAAAAGAAGTGCAGCAGCAGGAGGAATCGCAATGAAAAAAACAGCCTTTTATTTCCAGGCCAGGGCTCACAATATGTAGGCATGGGAAAAGAATTATACGAAAGCTCTTCAGACGCAAAAGAACTGCTTGACCGGGCGGATAAGGTGCTTGGTTTTTCGTTAACGGATTTAATGTTTAACGGACCTGAGGAAAAGCTGAAACAAACCGAGCATGCCCAGCCGGCTCTTTTAGCAGCAAGTATTATCGCATGGAAAGAGCTGGACAAGCAGGGCGTGAAGGCAGATTATACCGCCGGCCACAGCCTGGGGGAATATTCAGCAGCTGTCGCATCCGGCGTACTGTCTTTTGAAGATGCCGTGCAGGCGGTTCATCAGCGCGGCCTATTTATGGAAGAGGCCGTACCGGCAGGAAAAGGCGCTATGGCAGCCATAATGGGGATGGACAGGGAAGAGCTTGAGCAGGTAACCCGCTCTGTCACGGCGGGAAGCGTTGAGCTGGCCAATATTAATGCCCCGGCCAGATTGTTATCTCCGGCGATAAAGAAGCCGTAGAGGAAGCAGGAGAAGCTGCGAAAGAGCAGGGAGCAAAAAAAGTGATTCCGCTCTCTGTCAGCGGGCCATTTCATTCAAAGGGAATGGAACCGGCAAAAAACAAGTTAGCCGATGTTCTGGATGAGATCGTCTTTACCGAAGCGCAGATTCCACTGGTGTCCAATGTAACGGCTGAACCTGTAAGAGATAAAGAAAAGATAAAATCCCAGCTGATTGAGCAGGTGACTTCTCCCGTGCTTTGGGAGGATTCGATGAAAAAACTGATCGAAGAAGGCACCGTAACATTTATTGAAGTAGGTCCGGGCAAAGTACTAAGCGGACTGATGCGCAGAATTCAGCGCCGCGGCCTGGATGTTATGGCAGCAGAAGATACGGAGACGATTAATAAAGCAGCAGAATCATGGAAGGGAGAGGTATAATGCTAAAAGGCCAGTCCGCCCTTGTAACCGGAGGATCCAGAGGAATTGGAAAAGCTATTGCGGTTGAACTTGCAAAGCAGGGAGTCAACGTAGCTGTAAACTATTCAGGTAACAGGGAAAAAGCAGAAGAAGTGGCGAATTCGTGCCGTAAGTACGACGTGGAAGCTTTCACCTGGAAAGCAGATATTTCAAAAGAAGAAGAAGTAAAAACAATGCTTAAGGAAGTTACTTCCGCCTTTGGAGGACTCGATATTCTTGTAAATAACGCAGGTATTACGAGAGACAACCTCATGATGCGGATGAAAGAGGACGATTGGGACGACGTGATGAACATTAACCTAAAAGGCGTGTTCTTCTGTTCCAAAGCAGCGGCCCGTACAATGTCCAAGCAGCGCAGTGGAAAAATCATTAATATTGCCTCGGTGGTCGGACTGACAGGGAATCCGGGACAGGCAAACTATACGGCTGCCAAAGCGGGCGTGATCGGATTAACAAAAACGATGGCCAAAGAGTTTGCTTCCCGTAATATTCAGGTGAATGCTGTAGCACCCGGATTTATTGCTACGGATATGACCGAACAGATGTCGGAAGAAGCCCGGGACGCCGTGCTTTCACAGATACCGGCTTCCCACCTCGGAAAACCGGACGATGTGGCACATGCTGTAACGTTTCTTGCGTCAAGCAGCGCAGGCTACATTACGGGGCAGACAATCAACGTAGACGGCGGCATGGTGATGTAGGGTTTCAAGGTGCCTTGTAGAAAAAGGGTGGTTTTTTCAGGGTACATCTTCTATAATGTCTAATAGTGTGAGAATGATATATTCTCTCGAGGAGGTGAAAAGCATGGCAGATGTGGAAGAACGCGTAAAAGGTATTGTAGTGGAACGCCTCGGTGTAGAGGAAACAGAAGTAACCAGAGAAGCTAGATTCAAAGAAGATCTGGGCGCTGACTCATTGGACGTCGTCGAGCTTGTAATGGAGCTTGAAGATGAGTTTGACCTGGAAATTTCTGATGAAGACGCAGAAAAGATTGTTACTGTGGCTGATGTAGTAGATTACATACAGGCTCAGCAATAATACCCTGGTTATTATTACTTCTTTTAATAAAGAGTATTTGATATGCTGTATATGAATAAGCCAAGTTCTATAAGGAACTTGGCTGTTTCTATATAAGTCTGTAGAAAATGAAAAGAAAAGCACAGCTGCCGATCAGGCGCTGATGTTTTAAAGAGGAGAAAGAGTGATGCCAAAAGATATGTCACATTCATCAGGCCAAAAACCGCCGGTATCGAAAAAAGAAAAAAAACGCGGGCAAAAATGGTGTTTCCTCCTGAACAAAAGCAGCGTATCAAAGACAAAATGGCGCAGCTCGGATTTACTTTTCAGGCAGAACATTTACTATTACAGGCTTTTACGCATTCATCCTATGTGAATGAGCATCGGATCCGGTCTGTGCAGGATAATGAAAGACTGGAGTTTCTAGGAGATGCAGTAGTCGAACTGGCTGTTTCCCGCTATTTATATACTCATTTCCCGGATATGAGCGAGGGGGAAATGACAAAGCTCCGCGCGGCAGCTGTATGCGAACCGTCCTTATCAAAGCTTGCAAAGGAACAAGGATTCGGTGAGCTTGTATTCATCGGAAAAGGAGAAGAAATGACGGGGGGAAGACTCCGCCCGGCGCTGCTTGCTGATGTATACGAATCGTTTCTCGGAGCTTTGTATCTCGATCAGGGAATGGAACAGGCTCAGTTGTTTTTAAATGAGTCCATGTTTACAAAGCTGAAAAACGGTGCTTTTTCGCATATGATGGATTTTAAAAGCCAGCTTCAGGAAACGATCCAAAAAGAAAATGGTGGAACGCTCCTGTATGAAATTCAGGATGAAAGAGGACCTGCCCACAGCCGGGAGTTCTCTGCTGTGCTTAAACTTGATGATACGGTACTCGGGGAAGGCACCGGACGATCTAAAAAAGAAGCAGAACAGCAGGCGGCTGAAAACGCCTTGAAATATTTAGAACAGAACCGCAGCAGCGGCCCCCAGTAAAAAAAGACCGCTACTCTTTCCCGGGAAAGAGTAGCGGTCTTCTATTCGGGCAGCTTATCTGCCTTTGGTCAGTTTTCCGAGCTCAGATACGATAGCGTCCATTTCGCTTACGCTGAACTTATCTTTGCTGCTTACCATATCGTATAATTCTTTGATCTCATCATAACGGTTCAGGTCAAAGTTTTCAGCATCAAGTGCTGCCGGGTTTACAATTTGAAGCTTTATTCTCATAACGTCCATCATTTCATGAACATTTTCTGTCGTTGGTTCCTGTAAACTCACTCTATCTCCTCCAGATTATCCGATAATTATTTATTGTAGGGGTTTTTCATGAAAAGAGCAAAGGTAAATTACAGGATGAATGCTTCTGAACCCTGAAGGAATATGATAAAATAAAGTGTTGCAGTGAAATATCAGCGCAGAACCTGGACAAGACGTCCAGCACATGCCGGCTGAAATAAAATACGAAATGATAGAGGGGGAATTGGATGTTCCTCAAACGATTGGAAATTCAAGGATTTAAATCCTTTGCTGAAGAGATGGACATAGAATTTACACCGGGAATGACAACCGTCGTTGGTCCCAACGGCAGTGGAAAAAGCAATATCGCAGATGGTATACGCTGGGTGCTCGGCGAACAGTCGCCCCGTTCCCTGCGCGGTTCAAAAATGGAAGACGTAATTTTTGCAGGCAGTGATACAAGGGCGCCGTTGAACATGGCGGAAGTAACCCTGGTCCTGAATAATGAACAGGAAGAGCTCGGCATGGAGTGGAGCGAAATAAGCGTGACGCGCAAGCTGTATCGTTCCGGGGAAAGTGAATACTTAATAAACAGGCAGCCGTGCCGGCGCAGGGATATTGTCGATTTGTTTATGGACTCCGGAATGGGAAGAGAAGCTTTTTCCATTATCGGGCAGGGCAGGGTGGAAGAAGTACTGTCGAGCCGGCCGGAAGACAGGCGTTCCATATTTGAAGAAGCTGCCGGTGTGCTTAAATATAAACAAAGAAAACAACAGGCCGGACGGAAACTCGAAGATACCGTAGAAAATCTGCAGCGGGTCGAAGATATTCTGCACGAACTGGAAAGTCAGATTGAGCCGTTAAAAGAACAGGCATCGCTTGCAAAGGAATACCTGGAAAAGTCCGAAGAGCTTGAACAACAGGAAGCTGCCCTGACCGTATATGAAATAGAAGAACGGCATGCCCTGTGGAAAGCGCAGGTCGAAACAGCGGAACAGCTGGAAAGAAAGTACAAACAAACGGAAAAAGAATGGGCATCTCTTCAGGACGAGCGCGAACGGTTAACGAGCAGGATAAAAAAGCAAGCCAGCGAGCTGGAAGAAGATCAGCAGAAATATATGGCGCTCCGGGAACAGCTTGAAAAAGAAGAAGGAAGACGCCTGCTTTTTCAGGAAAAAGAAAAAAATATTGAAGAAAAAAAAGCAGAACTGCAGCAAAGAATCGAGCAATTGCACGTGCAGGCAGACTTCAGCCAAAAAGAATGGGAAGCTCAAACAGACGAGCTCCAGCAGATGAAAACAAAAGAGGATCAGGTAAAAGAATCCCTGTCGCTCATTCAAAAGCAGCTTGCAGAAAACATGCATTCCCTGCAGCCGCAGATTGAAGAAATGAAGTCGGATTATATTGAAAAGCTCAATGCGCGCGCTGCCATCCGCAACGAAGAAAAATACCTTCAGGATCAACAGGCAGGAATGCGCCGTAAGGCAGGGTCGGCTGATGCGGAAAATGAAGCTTTTCTGAATGAACGTAAAGAAGCTGAAGCCGCATTTGCGGAAAAACAGGAAGAAAGCAGCGAATGGAGCAGGGAGGATGCTGCCTGCAAAGAAGCTGAAGAACTGGCCGAAAAAAACAGCCGTCTGGCAGGCGGAAAAGCTTCTGAAAAAGAAAAACAAATGTACAAAGCCTACCGCTACCTGGATGAAGCAAAATCGAGGCTCTCGCTTCTAAAAGAAATGGAAACCGACTACTCCGGTTTTAATCAAGGGGTAAAAGAAATATTAAAAGCACGAAGCACGAAGCTCAACGGCATTATCGGAGCAGTAGCAGAACTTATAACGGTACCGGATAAATATGTAACGGCTGTGGAAACAGCCCTTGGTGCTGCGATGCAGCATATCGTCGTCGAAGAAGAGGCAGACGCACGCGGAGCAATTTCCTATTTAAAACAGCAGAAAAAAGGCAGAGCAACCTTTCTGCCAATAACATCGATACGCCGGAAAGAAGTACCGGCTAACACGAAAAAACAGCTGGAACAGATGGCGGGCTTTGAGGGAGTGGCAGCCAGTCATATTTCCGCAGATAACAAATACCACGCTATCGTGCATTCCCTGCTGGGCCATGTGATTTTAGCTGCAGATCTGGAAGCGGCCAATCAAATGGCCAGACAGTCCGGGTTCCGGGTACGGATAGTGACGCTGGAAGGTGACGTAGTAAATCCCGGCGGCTCTATGACCGGCGGGGCCCTGCAGCGGCAGGGATCGGCTCTGCTCGGCAGAAAGCAGGAAAGAATCAAGCTTGAGGCCTCTTTAAAAGACATGCAGGAAAAGACGATTCAGCTTGAAACAGAAGCAGAACAGGCCAAAGAGGAAGCCGGAAAACAATATGAAGCCTGGCAGGCTGCAAAATCCAGGCGGGAACAGGCCCGCTTAAAAGCAGAAGAAGCCAGAGGACTGGCTCAGGAAGCAAAAGCAAAGCTCGACAATGTTACTTCAAAGCTGTCCCATTATGATAGAGAAGCCCTTTCACTTCAGACAGAACTGAATCGCATTCAGGAAAGAGAAGCGCTTCTTCAGGAAAATAAAGAATCCGTGCAGGCGGCTCGAAAAACTGGATGAAGATATCTCAGCAGTTGAACAAAAAGAAACAGCCAGAACAGCGCTGATTACTGAAGCGAAAGAAAAAGAAACAGCCTTGAAAATGGAATGGTCGGCGCTTCACGAAACCGTAATCAACCAGGAAAGAGAAGCCGCCCGTCTAAAAAAAGAACACGAGCAGAAAAAAGCAGAACTGCAGAGTGCCTCAGAAGATCTGGAGTATTTTGCAAGCGATATTGTCTCGATGCAGGGCGGTGAAAAACAGCTTCAGTCCGACATAAATGAAGTGAAAGAGGCCATAGAGGAACTTTCCGCCAGGATAGAAACGGTGCGTACAGACCAGCAGCAAAAAACAGAAAAAAATGAAGAAATGGAACAAACACAGATGAGACTGCAAAAAAAGCAGACCCAGGAACAAAACAGCCACCATGAAGCAAAAGTGCAGATGAATCGTCTTGATGCAGAGCTGGAAACGAGACTGCAGTTTATACAGGATCATTTGTCCATGAGCTTTGAGCGGGCGAAAGAGACGTATACATTAGAAGACGATCCGGAAGCGGTCCGCGACAGGATTCATCTGCTGAAGCTGGACATTTCCGAGCTGGGAACAGTGAATCTGGGCGCAGTTGAAGAATATGACAGAGTACACGAACGGTTCACCTTCCTGTCCGGTCAAAAGCAGGATCTGACCGGAGCAAAAGAATCGCTGGATGAAGTAATGGCGGAAATGGATGAAGAAGTAACCCGCCGCTTCAACGAATCTTTTACGGCCATAAAAAAAGAATTTCAGCAGATATACGCGGAGTTATTCGGAGGCGGGAAGCTGATCTGTACCTGACCAATCCGGATGATCTGCTGACAACGGAGTGGACATTATGGCCCGTCCTCCTGGGAAAAAGAGACAGCATTTATCGTTATTGTCCGGAGGCGAAAAGGCTCTGACGGCCATTGCGCTTTTGTTTGCCATCGTAAAGGTAAAGCCGGCGCCCTTCTGCGTGCTCGATGAAGTAGAGGCGGCACTCGATGAAGCCAACGTAACCAGGTTCGCCAGATATCTACGGACCTTCAGCGAAACCACCCAGTTTATTGTGATCAGCCACCGTAAAGGCACGATGGAGGAAGCGGATGTGCTGTACGGGGTGACGATGCAGGAATCCGGCGTTTCACGAATGGTTTCCGTTCGGCTTGAAGAGGCAATGAAAGCAACTGTATAAGAAAATCGAGGAGGAAGATGATGAGCTTTTTTGATAAATTAAAAAATAAATTTTCCAATCAATCAGATGGCGTGACCTCCAAATTTAAAGACGGCCTCTCCAAAACAAGAGATAATTTCACCGGCCGTATGAATGAGCTGTTCGCGCAGTACCGGACAGTAGATGAAGACTTTTTTGAAGAACTGGAAGAAATTCTGATCGGAGCCGATGTAGGGGTGACGACGGTAATGGAGCTGGTGGAAGAGCTCGAACACGAAGCCCGCATTCAAAACATTACGGATACGAGAAAGCTGGCTCCGGTTATCAGCGAAAAACTGGCCGCAAAGCTGGAGAAGCGGGAGGACGATACCCGGCTTAACGTTCAAAAGGATGGGCTTACTGTCTTTTTATTCGTAGGTGTTAACGGTGTAGGCAAAACAACGACCATTGGAAAAGTTGCCCATTCTTTTAAGCAGGAAGGGAAAAAGGTCATGCTTGCTGCAGGTGACACGTTCCGTGCCGGAGCAATTGAACAGCTCGAAGTGTGGGGAGAGCGGGTAGGCGTTGATGTGATTAAGCAGCAGGCAGGATCAGATCCTGCGGCGGTGATGTATGATGCCATCCAGTCAGCCCGTTCGAGAAAAGCAGATATTCTGCTCTGCGATACAGCCGGCCGGCTGCAAAACAAAGTGAATTTGATGAATGAGCTTGAAAAAGTAAAGCGTGTTATCAGCAAAGAAATTCCCGATGCGCCGCATGAAGTGCTTCTCGTACTAGATGCCACAACAGGCCAGAACGCGCTCAGCCAGGCAAAAACGTTTAAGCAGGTAACGAATATAAGCGGCATTGTTCTCACGAAACTTGATGGTACGGCGAAGGGCGGAATCGTGCTCGCTATTAGAAACGAACTTGATGTACCGGTAAAACTGATCGGACTGGGTGAAAAAGTCGAGGATCTGCAACCATTTGACGCCGAACAGTTCGTTTACGGTCTGTTCAAAGAACTCGTGGAAGCATAAGCTGTTAAGTTATTAACTTGACGGAAAAACCACGATGCGTTAAAATAAAATCGTCCTTTCCATCCAAAAGCATAAGGTAATAGATATTCTGCAGAAGAAGGTGGAGACCATGTTAGAAAAAACAGTCCGCATTAATGCCCTGTTTGATTTTTACCAGCTTCTTTTAACAGATAAACAACAAAAATATGTAGAACTTTACTTTTTAGATGACTACTCGCTTGGTGAAATTGCAGAATGGTTTAATGTAAGCCGACAGGCTGTTTTTGATAATATTAAACGCACAGAGGCGATGCTCGAAGAATACGAACAGAAACTTGGATTATACAGCAAGTATATAGCAAGATCTGAACTGTATGAAAAGATCAAAACAGACAGCGCCCATGTCCTGCGGTATGTAGAACAGCTCGAAACGATGGAAGAGGGGGGAATAAGCGAATGGCATTTGAAGGATTAGCTGAACGACTCCAGGGGACCTTTGACAAAATTAAAAGCCGCGGCGTCGTTACCGAAGCAGATGTAAAAGAAATGATGCGTGAGGTAAGGCTCGCCCTGCTTGAAGCCGACGTAAACTTTAAAGTCGTAAAAAAGTTTGTTAATGATGTTAAAGAGCGGGCCACAGGCCAGGAAGTGATGAAAAGCCTGACGCCCGGCCAGCAGGTTATTAAAGTGGTTAACGAAGAGCTGACCAACCTGATGGGAAAAGAGCAGAGCAAGATTGCGGTTTCCTCCAAATCGCCGACTGTTGTTATGATGGTCGGTCTGCAGGGGGCAGGTAAAACAACAACAACCGCAAAGCTTGCCCAGTTTCTGCGCAAAAAAAATAACCGCAAGCCGCTGATGGCTGCAGCCGACGTCTATCGTCCGGCCGCTATTAAACAGCTCGAAACGCTCGGAACAGAGCTAAGCATGCCGGTGTTTTCCATGGGAGACCAGGTAAGCCCGGTGGAAATTGCGACGAGGTCTGTGGAGCAGGCAAAAGAAGATCATCAAGACTATGTGCTGATTGATACTGCCGGCCGTCTGCATTTGGATGAAACGTTGATGGATGAGCTTGTGAACATTAAAGAAGCAGTAAATCCAGATGAAATTCTTCTCGTTGTCGATGCAATGACCGGTCAGGATGCAGTCAATGTGGCGGAAAGCTTCAATGAACAGCTGGGCATCACGGGAGTGGTCTTAACGAAACTGGACGGCGATACAAGAGGCGGTGCAGCGATATCAGTTAAGGCTGTTACCGATAAACCGATTAAGTTTGCCGGTACCGGAGAGAAAATTGATGCGCTTGAAGTATTTCACCCCGAGCGGATGGCTTCCCGGATTCTCGGGATGGGGGACGTATTGTCCCTCATTGAAAAAGCAGAATTCTCGGTAGATGAAGAAAAAGCCAAGGAAATGGAACGGAAGATGCGCACAGCAGACCTGACGTTTGATGATTTCCTTGAACAGCTCGAGCAGGTCAGAGGCATGGGCCCGTTGGATGAATTATTAAACATGATTCCGGGCGCCGGAAAAATGAAAGGCCTGAAAAACGCCCAGGTGGACGAAAGCCAGATCGGCCGTGTCGAAGCAATCGTCCGCTCGATGACCAAAAAGGAAAAATCGGAGCCGGCTATTATTAATGCAAGCCGGAAACGGCGGATTGCCAAAGGCAGCGGAACGACTATTCAGGACGTGAACCGTCTGCTCAAACAGTTCGAAGATATGAAGAAGATGATGAAGCAGATGAGCTCTATGAGTAAAGGAAAGAAAAAGGGAAAAGGCAATATGTCCTTCCCATTTATGTAGTGAAAAGGAAAACCCCTTTACAGCGTTACAATTTTTTATTATAATAAGCAAATGTGCGAAAATAATCTAGGAGGTGCCTATATATGGCAGTTAAAATCAGACTTAAAAGAATGGGTTCAAAAAAGAGACCTTTTTACCGTGTAGTAGTGGCGGATTCCCGCGCTCCTCGTGATGGACGTTTTATTGAAGAAATCGGAACGTACAATCCTTTGGAAAAGCCGGCAGCTGTAAAGCTTGACGAAGACAAAGCTCTTGCATGGATGCAGGATGGTGCAAAACCTTCCGACACAGTAAGAAACTTGTTCTCCCGTGAAGGCCTTATGCAAAAGCTTCATGAAGCAAAAAGCGAAGCAAAAAAAGCTAAATAGTTTATGAAGATAGAAAGGCGGTAACAGGATGAAAGAACTTGTGGAAACAATTGCGCGAGCTTTAGTTGACCACCCTGAACATGTGAATGTGCGCGAAGAGCAGCAGCGCGAGACCAGAGTGATCACCCTGTCTGTGCACAAAGAAGACATGGGGAAAGTTATCGGAAAGCAAGGCAAAGTAGCTACCGCGATCAGGTCTGTCGTGTATGCTGCAGCGTCGCAGCAGCATCAGCATGTCCGCCTGGAAATTGCGGATTAAACGAGTGGAAAAGAGCGGGTATACTCCGCTCTTTTTTTGTATTTACATAGAAACATAGGCTGAAAACCTATATAATTTTAATAGAAGAGGTGAGCTAATGAATATTATAAAAAAAGTAACAGTCAAACATGTTTTAACAGAATCTCTTAGAGAGAAAATGCTGGCGGATTTTGGAAAGCAGAAAAAAAAGCTTCAGACGGAAATTGAGCAGCTTCGTTTTCAGCTGCAGAAATATAAAAAATCAAACGGGCAGTCCAACCAGCAGGCTGTAGATCGTCTCGGCCAGGAAGCAATAAAACGGGAAGATAAAAACGATAAGCTGGATAAACAGATCACAAGACTCAAAGATCTGGCAGTCGGTACTGAAATTTCTTTCGGCCAGGTGGACCAGGTCAAGGACGTACAGGTCGGTGATGCATGGATCGGCGGAAGCCGGGAAGAAATCATTGTTAAAGACCAGCGCGTGATTGAGATTAGAGCAGTGGAGGCAGAAGACACGAATGGAATGGTTTAATGTAGGAAGAATTGTTAATACGCACGGCGTCAGAGGAGAAGTGAGAGTTATTCCGGTTACCGATTTTGAGGAAGAACGGTTTCGTACCGGCAACGTTCTGTACGTCGGCGACCGACCCCTTACGATTAAAGCAACACGTCCGCATAAGCAGTTTCAGCTGCTGACGTTTGAAGAAATCACTTCTTTGGATCAGGCGCTTTCATTAAAAGACACCGTGCTCCAGATTCCGGAGACGGAGCGGGGGGCTCTCGAAGAAGGAGAGTTTTATTACAGCGATATTATAGGATGCGGCGTCTGGAGCGATGAGGGAGACTATCTCGGGAAAATAAAAGAATTCTCTCCCCCGGTGCAAACGACGTATGGGTCATTTCTGCCGGCCAGAATAAAAAAGACATTCTCCTTCCTTATATCGATGATGTCGTCAAAAAAATAGACATTGAATCGAAACGGATCGACGTTCATGTTATAGAAGGGCTGCTTTCCTGATGAGGATCGATTTTCTTACGTTATTTCCGGAAATGTTCGAAGGAGTGCTTCATTCCTCTATGCTGAAGAAAGCACAGGAAAAAAATGCGGTCCGATATTTTCTGCACAATTTCCGGGAATATACCGAAAATAAGCACAACCGTGTGGACGATTATCCATATGGAGGAGGAGCGGGAATGGTGCTTTCCCCCAGCCTGTCTATGATGCCCTGGAGGCTGTCAAGGCGGCCGCCGGCGATACAAAGCCCCGCATCGTCCTCCTTTGCCCGCAGGGAGAACGCTATACCCAGGAGAAAGCAAGAGAGCTTTCCGAAGAACAGCATCTAATTCTCGTATGCGGACATTATGAAGGCTATGATGAACGAATTCGGGAACACATGGTAACAGACGAAATCTCAATCGGTGATTTCGTCCTGACAGGCGGAGAGCTGGGTGCGATGGTGGTTGCAGACAGCGTAACCCGCCTCCTTCCGGAAGTATTGGGAAATGAAGAATCAGCACAAAAGGATTCATTTGAAGAAAACCGGCTGGAACATCCCCACTATACGAGACCTGCAGAATTCAGGGGCTGGAAGGTACCGGAGGTTCTTCTTTCCGGCCATCATAAAAATATTGAAGCATGGCGGGAAAACGAATCTTTAAAACGTACCCGGGAACGGCGTCCGGATTTACTGGCAGTCGAAGCGGATCGCAAAAATAATAAAAATAGCATTGAAGTGAAGCTTTTTGCTGTGCTATGATGTAATTTGTGGCGAAAGCCGATTGAATACGATGTTCCGCTCGCTGCGTAGAACGGGCAAGAGCATGGGGAAAAGGAGGCGAATACAAATGCAAGAACTTATTCGCGAAATTACAAAAGACCAAATTAAAACGGATTTACCAGAATTTCGTGCGGGTGATACGGTTGTCGTACACGTGAAAGTAGTTGAGGGAACGCGTGAGCGTATCCAGCTATTTGAAGGTGTCGTTATCAAAAGACGCGGCGGCGGAATCAGCGAAACGTTTACAGTTCGTAAGATTTCTTACGGAACTGGTGTAGAGCGTACATTCCCAGTCCATTCACCACGTATTGATAAGATCGAGCGTAAACGCCGTGGTAAGGTTCGTCAAGCGAAACTATTCTACTTGCGCAAACTACGCGGAAAAGCAGCCCGTATTAAAGAAATTCGTTAATAGGATGCATGTAAAGACTGCAGCGGTATACGCTGCAGTCTTTTTTCCAATAGGCACATATACATAGAAAACCAAATAGCAGGATAAAGAGAGTAGGAATACAGATGCACATTCAAGTGGTATCCGGCCATATGGCGAAAGCGAAACGAGAAGTAACCGAACACTAAAAAAAGTAGATATTATTATAGAACTGGCAGATGCCAGAATTCCTTTTTCTTCAAGAAATCCAATGCTGGATTCCATCACTCAGCATAAACCGAGACTTATTATTTTAACGAAAAGCGATAAAGCAGACCGGTACTCACGTCGAAATGGACCGAGCTTTGGAAAAACGAGCATACCGAAGTGCTGTCAATGAATGCGCTGGAACAGCGCGGCGTTAAAGAGCTGACCAATTCCGCCCAGCGGCTGGCTGCGCCTATGTTCGAGAAAATGAAAAAGAAGGGTATTCGTCCCCGTGCGATCCGTGCAATGATTATCGGTATTCCCAATGTCGGCAAATCAACTCTGATCAACAGGCTTGTCGGAAGAAAGACGGCGAAAACTGGAGACCGGCCGGGTGTAACGAAAGCACAGCAGTGGCTGAAGGTAGGCAGTGACCTGGAGCTGCTCGATACACCGGGTATACTCTGGCCGAAATTTGATGACCAGCGCGTAGGTTATCATTTGGCTGCAACGGGAGCCATTAAAGATGAACTGCTGGATTTTCAGGATATTGCCCTGTTTATCATCAAAGAGTTAAGATCGAAGTACCCGGACGCCCTTCAAAGGCGCTATAACCTCACAGAGGAGCTGCCGGAAGAAGATACGGAGCTGTTCGAAATGATTGGCAGAAAGCGTGGCTGCCTTCTGCAGGGAGGCTTCGTGGACTATGATAAAGCAGCGGAGCTTATTATTAATGATTTACGAAAAGATAAACTTGGCGCTATTACGCTGGAGCACCCGGAAGACCTTCCCGAGTCTTAAAAAAAGTAAATAATAAATTCAAAGCCGATATAAGGAGTAGAAAATGCCAGAGAGCACAATTGCGCAGATAAAAACACTGCTGGACACAAACAAAGCAACGAATGAGCAGCTGCAGGCCTGGAAACAGGATAAAAGAGCGGGCGTACAGCAGGCATTAAACAGGTATGAAAAAAAACAGCAGCAGATAAATAAAGAGCTGCAGATGTATGCAGATATGAGCCGGTTTGAAAAAGAGTACCACCGGCAGGGAATTCGGCTTGTAGCCGGCGTCGATGAAGTAGGAAGAGGACCGCTGGCAGGACCTGTTACGGCTGCTGCAGTCATTCTGCCGGAAACGTTAATTATCCCGGGGCTGACAGACTCTAAAAAGTTATCAGAAGCTAAACGAAATTACTATAGTGAGATAATAAAAGAAAAAGCGCTGGCCTACTGTATAAAGCACGTCGGTGCTGCTGATATAGACAAATACAATATATATCAAGCATCTAAAATGGCTATGACATGGGCTGTGGAGGGACTCGGTATAAAGGCCGGTGCGCTTCTTGTTGACGCGATGGAACTGCCGGTTTCACTTCCTCAGACGTCTTTAATTAAAGGAGATTCAAGAAGCGTTTCTATTGCAGCGGCATCTGTGATTGCCAAAGTAGAGCGGGATGCGGCGATGAAAAAAATGGCAGAAGCCTATCCCGGTATTCTTTTGAAGACCATAAAGGCTATGGGACGAAGGCTCATTTGGAAGCATTAAAGCAGCATGGCCTGACAAGATATCACCGCAGAAGTTTTAAACCCGTCAGCGATCTACTGTAAAAGAGGAGGGAAGGCATGGGTGTTCAAAATATTACCGGCAGCAGTTTTCAAACCAGGGCTGCCTCCCCGGGTCTTCCTTCCCTGCAGAAAGGAGACCTGTTTCAAGCGAAAGCAGCAAAGCTTCTTCCCAATCAGCAGGTTATCCTTCAAATAGGAAAAAATAGTATATCAGGAAAATTATCTGCTCCACTTCAAGCGAACGTTAACTATCTATTCCGGGTAGAAAATAATCAGGAAACGCTGCATTTAAAAGTGTTAGGTGCCCTCCCGGCAGACGGACAGGGAAAAGTTGCGGGAATGGCGCCGCTTCTGCAGAAGGCAGGAATGAACGGACAAAAAGGGATACAGGCGCTTGTACAATCGTTATTACAGAAAAATATTCCTTTTTCCCAGGCATTTATCGAACAGAGCAGCCGGCTGTTAAAGGAAACCAGTGGCGTCAATTTGGAAAAAAGTATAGAGGCATTAGCGGCCATGGCTGCCAAAAAAATTATGCCGGACAGAGCCCTTCTGGCTGCTGCAGTAAATTCTAAAAGTACGGCATCCGTTTTCCGTGACACGCAGCAGGCTCTTTTCAATATGCAGAATCCCGGCATGACTGTCCGGGCGCTTACACGGCAGCTGGGAGATATGGAAACCCTTCTGCAGCTGAACAAAAATCAAACATCCGTTTCGCCGGCCCTTCTCGATGCCGCGAAAGCCGTGCTTGACAGAGGGTCAGAATCATCCCTGAAAGAGGGGGCTTTTTCTCTTCTTATCAAAGCTGGAGCAGCTGCACCGGGGCAGACCCAGGCAGCATGGACGGCGGCTCTTTATCGAGCGGCCGTATCCGATTCTTCGGCTCCCGTGCAGTCTCCTCAAATACAGCAGCAGTTTTTACATACATTTTTTAAATCCATTGAATCGTTATCCCCGGAAGCGCAGTGGGCGAAAGCAGGTCAGCTTTTTACCTCAACTGTTCCAGGTGAGATAAAACCTCTGCATGCTCTTATTCAACCAGGAAGTTCTCCGCTTCAGCCTCTAGAGCAAAAAGCATTGACGCAGTTGTTCCAGGCTAAAGCATCAGCAGATACGTTTTGGAATCCTTCCTTTGAATCGCTCTCCCGGCAGTGGCTGCAGCTTCAGCAGAAGCTGGGCTTGTTTCATGAGGCTTCGATTACGCAGAGCAATGCGCGTCCGGCCCCGGACATGGAAGTAAAATCCCTGCTGCTTCAGGCCCAGGCCGAGCTGAGTGGTTCAGCCAGGCAGCAGCTTGACCCTCTGCTTGGCCGGATTACCTCCCAGCAGCTGCAGGCGCTGGAACAGCCCGGTATTCTTCAGCAGCTGCAGACCCAGATACCTTTATTTCTCGGCTCCTTTGCTGCTGACTTAACAATTGACTGGGAAGCAAAAAAAACGCCGGACGGCAGTCTTGATCCTGACCACTGCCGAATGCTCCTGCACGTAACGTTAGAAAAGCTCGGGGAAACGGCGGCGGATATTACAATTCAAAATCGAAAGCTGCAGCTGACAATTTATAACGGACAGGCGAAGCCGGAGGGCTTGTTTGAAATGTTAAAGCCGTTTTTGGAAACCCAGCTTGGCAGGATGAATTATGATCTCTATTCCGTAAACTGGAAGCAGACTGAAGAAATAAAAAAACAAATTCAGCCTTCCGTTATGCGGCTTGATAATAAAGGGGTGGATGTCAGAATATGAACAGCAGAGAACCTGAAACAAAAAAAATGGCAGCTGCCCTGAAGTATGACCCGGTGCTCTGGCAGTCTCCAGTCCTTAAAGCAAAAGGGAAGGGAAAAACTGCTGAAGAAATCATGGCGCTGGCCGAAGCGAACGGTATTCCCGTCCAGAAAGATCCAATGCTCGTTGAAATGCTGGCGCAGCTTGAAGTCAACCAGACGATCCCGGAAGAGCTGTATGAAGTAGTCGCAGAGGTGTTTTCTTTTTTATACCGGCTGGATCGGCAGTCCTATACAAAATAATGAATAAACATTCATAAAAAGAAAATAAATAAAGTTTTGACGAATTGTTGAATTTGTTGCGTTTTTTTTATACGATAATACATGTGTGCGAGATGTTGTTTGTATAACTCAATGTTTCCGCCCAATCCTTGCCCACAGGATAAATGAATGTGGTACTTCGTACAGAATCGTTAAGGAGGATGGAGAATACATGAATATTCATGAGTATCAGGGAAAAGATCTCCTCAGAAAATACGGCGTCGCTGTACCTAACGGAAAAGTAGCTTTCTCAGTGGAAGAAGCTGTAGAAGCTGCAAAAGAATTAGGAACAGAAGTCAGCGTAGTGAAAGCCCAGATCCACGCGGGCGGCAGAGGAAAAGCCGGTGGAGTAAAAGTAGCGAAAAATCTGGATGAAGTTCGTGAATATGCGAATGAAATTCTTGGCAAAACGCTTGTTACACATCAAACGGGACCAGAAGGCAAAGAAGTAAAGCGCTTACTTATTGAAGAAGGCTGCGATATTAAAAAAGAATATTATGTCGGCCTTGTCCTTGACCGCGAAACATCTAAAGTCGTTATGATGGCTTCAGAAGAAGGCGGCACGGAAATTGAAGAAGTGGCGGAAAAAACGCCCGAGAAAATCTTCAGGGAATATATTGATCCTGCTGTCGGCATGCAGGCTTTTCAGGCACGCCGTTTAGCTTTTAATATTAACATTCCTAAAGAGCAGCTTGGACAGGCAGTTAAGTTTATGCTTGGTCTTTACCAGGTATTTGTTGAAAAAGACTGCTCGATTGCTGAAATTAATCCCCTCGTTACAACAGGAGAAGGCGGCGTTATGGCACTTGACGCAAAGCTGAACTTTGATTCCAACGCATTATACCGTCAGAAGGATATTGTGGAATACAGAGACCTTGATGAAGAGGATCTAAAAGAAATTGAAGCATCCAAGCACGATTTAAGCTATATTGCGCTTGATGGAAATATCGGTTGCATGGTGAATGGTGCCGGTCTTGCTATGGCTACAATGGATATTATCAAGCACTATCACGGCGATCCCGCCAACTTCCTTGACGTTGGGGGCGGTGCAACTGCTGAAAAAGTAACGGAAGCCTTTAAAATCATCCTTTCCGATGAGCAGGTAAAAGGTATCTATGTAAACATTTTCGGCGGCATCATGAAGTGTGACATTATTGCTGATGGTGTTGTGGAAGCAACAAAACAAATTGGACTTGAAATTCCGCTTGTTGTCCGCCTAGAAGGTACAAACGTGGAACGTGGAAAAGAAATTCTTAAAGAATCAGGTCTTAACATTACCGCGGCTGATTCCATGGCTGATGGCGCACAAAAAATTGTATCTCTAGTAAAATAGAAAGGCGGGTCAATAATCATGAGTATTTTTATCAATAAAGATACAAAGGTAATTGTTCAGGGTATTACAGGCGCAACCGGCTTGTTTCATACCAAACAGGCTGTTGAATATGGCACGCAGATCGTAGGCGGTGTAACCCCTAAAAAAGGCGGTACAGAAGTAGAAGGTATCCCTGTTTTTGATACGGTTACCGATGCGGTTAAAGCTACTGGTGCTACGGCATCTGTTATCTATGTTCCACCAGGCTTCGCGGCAGACGCTATTATGGAAGCCGTAGATGCAGAGCTTGATCTTGCTATCTGCATTACAGAAGGTATTCCCGTACTGGACATGACGAAAGTAAAACGCTACATGGAAGGCAAAAAAACCCGCCTTGTCGGGCCGAACTGCCCTGGTGTTATTACACCTGAAGAATGCAAAATCGGTATTATGCCGGGATACATTCACAAAAAAGGCCATGTAGGCGTTGTTTCCAGATCAGGAACACTGACGTACGAAGCAGTACATCAGCTTTCCACAGCAGGTGTAGGTCAGTCTACAGCTGTTGGAATCGGAGGCGACCCTGTGAACGGTACAGACTTTATCGATGTTCTTAATGCCTTTAACGAAGATGACGATACAGAGGCAGTAATCATGATCGGCGAGATCGGCGGAACAGCTGAAGAAGAAGCTGCAGAGTGGATCAAAGCGAATATGACAAAGCCGGTTGTTGGATTTATCGGCGGCGCTACAGCTCCTCCAGGCAAAAGAATGGGCCACGCAGGCGCTATTATTTCCGGAGGAAAAGGAACAGCTGAAGAAAAAATCAAAACGCTTGAAGCATGCGGTGTCAGCGTAGCAGCAACGCCATCTGATATGGGCGAGACGCTTCTAAAAGCACTTAAAGAAAACAATTTGTATGATAAGTGTTTGACTCACGAACCAACCTCTAAATAAGTAAAAAAAAAGCGGCGCTGTTCCGGCAGCGCCGCCTTATTCATTATAACCCCCGCACGTCCATCCACGATAAGAAAGGAACAACCCATGACAATCACCCCCTCCGAAAGACTGATTCATTTACATGCAGCACCTTATTTAACGTGGCACAGGCTGCGTACCTTGTACTACATAGATCCTTCCTTTTCGGCTGTTTATACATTTAGTTCAACCCGCCTTCAGGAGAGGCTGAAGCTCTCCGGCATTCAGGCAGCGGGTCTTTTTGAGTATCTTCATAACACTTCGCCCGGCATTACGGCAGCGTACTATCATTCCTGCGGAGTTAAGACCGTAACCAGTCTGGATTCATCCTATCCGCAGCGTCTCTTAACAATATATGATCCTCCGTGGGTGCTGTATTTTTTAGGAGAAAAAGCGCTGTTCCATTCATCAAAGATGCTGGCTGTCGTTGGCTCCCGTACCCCGACCGCCTATGGAAAAAAGGTTATTTCAACGTTTATGCCTGAATTGAGCAGAGACCGCGTTACCATTATAAGCGGGCTTGCAGCAGGGGTGGACGGAGAGGCTCACAAACAATGTATAGCAAACGGGGGCCGGACGATAGCTGTGCTTGGCTCCGGGTTTAAGCATATTTATCCAAAGCAGCATACAGAACTTGCCAGGCAGATAAAGAAAGATCATTTACTCGTCAGTGAATACCCGCCGGACGTCTCTCCGCAGAAATGGCAGTTTCCGATGAGAAACCGGATTATCAGTGCTTTATCGGATGCGGTATTTGTGGTAGAAGCGAAAGAAAGAAGCGGTTCCTTGATTACAGCCTATCAGGGACTGGAACAGGGCAGGGATATCAAAGCGCTTCCCGGGCCGATTTTATCAAAAGAAAGCGCAGGGACCAATCAGCTTATTGCGGAGGGCGCGGAGCCGGTACTGAAATATGCCAATCTCATGGCTGCTTCCTGGAGATGATTCGCTCTGCAGAAAGTAAATAGGTAGACAGCTTATAGAAACTGTGCAAAAATGATGATACTTTGAAGTGCTGCATTATAAAATAGAAGAAATACGATTTTTTTAAAAGATGTTTGACAAAGATGTCGAAAGTGTTTGATAATGGTGAAGATTTTAAAAGGGAAAAGGGGGAGGAAACTCCAACTATGGCAGATTATCTAGTAATCGTTGAATCTCCCGCTAAAGCGAAAACAATCGGGAAATATCTTGGCAAAAAATACACGGTGAAAGCTTCAATGGGACACGTTCGGGATCTTCCGAAAAGTCAGATGGGAGTAGATACAGAAAACCGCTATGAGCCCAAGTATATAACGATACGCGGGAAAGGGCCCGTGTTAAAAGAATTAAAAACAGCCGCAAAAAAGGTGAAAAAAGTGTATCTCGCAGCTGACCCCGATAGAGAAGGGGAAGCAATAGCATGGCATTTAGCCCACAGCTTGAACATTGATGAAACCTCACCATGCCGGGTTGTTTTTAATGAAATAACAAAAACGGCCATTAAAGATGCATTTAAAGACCCAAAACCAATTAATATGGATTTAGTCGATGCCCAGCAGGCTAGACGAATCCTGGACCGTCTGGTCGGTTATAATATTAGTCCGCTTTTATGGAAAAAGGTAAAAAAAGGACTAAGCGCCGGACGTGTTCAGTCCATTGCAGTAAAAATGATTATTGATAGAGAAAAAGAAATACAGGCTTTTATTCCGGAAGAATACTGGAGTATAGAAGGAACCTTCAGCACAGGTGAAGAGTCCTTCGAAGCGAAATTCCATCAGCTAGATGGTAAAAAGACGAACCTTCAGACGCAGGATGACGTGAATGAAGTCACCGGCAGAATGAAAGGCGACGATTTTACCGTACAGACCGTAACAAAAAAGGAAAGAAAACGAAATCCCGTTCTGCCTTTTACGACTTCTTCCCTGCAGCAGGAAGCCGCAAGAAAGCTTAACTTCCGTGCTAAGAAAACGATGATGATTGCCCAGCAGCTTTATGAGGGAATTGATCTAGGGAAAAAAGAAGGAACGGTTGGTTTAATTACGTACATGAGAACGGATTCAACAAGAGTATCCGAGACCGCGAAAGCAGAAGTGAAATCGTTTATTGAAGAAAAATACGGTGACGAATACACGCGCAAAGAAAAACAGCAGCCGGCTAAAAAGAAAAACAATACGCAGGATGCCCACGAAGCGGTGCGGCCTACTTCTGTTATGTACGAACCAAAAAACGTAAAAGCCAACTTATCGAGAGATCAGTACCGCTTGTATAAATTAGTCTGGGAGCGCCTTGTAGCAAGTGAAATGGCACCCGCTGTAATGGATACAATGAGCGTGGATCTTGAAAATAACGGCGTTATGTTCCGGGCTACCGGTTCTAAAATTAAGTTTGCCGGCTTTATGAAAGTTTATGTTGAAGGCAGAGATGACGGTAAAAAAGAAGAAGATCGTCTGCTTCCGGACTTAAAAGAAGGCCAGGAAGTTCAAAAAGTCGAAATAGAAGAAAACCAGCACTTTACGCAGCCGCCGCCGCGTTATACAGAAGCAAGGCTCGTAAAAACAATGGAAGAACTGGGAATTGGGCGTCCATCTACGTATGCACCGACTCTTGACACGATTCAGCGCAGAAACTATGTTTCCCTGCAGGATAAACGTTTTATTCCAACGGAACTGGGGGAAATTGTATTAGAGCTGGTAGTGGAATTCTTCCCGGAAATTCTTGACGTTGCCTTTACCGCTAAAATGGAAAGTGACCTGGATTTTGTTGAAGAAGGCAGTGAAAACTGGATTGAGATTATTGATGCCTTTTACCAGGGATTTGATAAACGGTTAAAAGTAGCAGAAGAAGAAATGCGCGAAGTTGAGATCAAAGACGAGCCGGCAGGAGAAGACTGCGAACTCTGCGGCAATGCGATGGTTTATAAAATGGGACGCTACGGAAAGTTTATGGCCTGTTCCAATTTTCCGGACTGCCGCAATACAAAAGCAATCGTTAAAGATATCGGCGTGAAGTGTCCTACATGTAAAACAGGAAATGTTGTGGAAAGAAAAAGTAAAAAGCAGCGCACGTTTTTTGGATGCGACCGCTACCCTGAATGTGAATTTGTTTCCTGGGACAAGCCAATTTCGAGAGTCTGCCCGAAAGGCGATCATCTGCTTGTTGAAAAGAAAACGAAAAAAGGGGTACATGTTGAATGTACCGTATGTGATTATAAAGAAGAGCCGAACTAAATCCCGATTGAAGAAGAACGAGACAAGAGCAGATACCCCTTTGAAAAAAGGGGTTTTGCTATGCAGTATGTACAATGGAAGAAACACGACCATAGAAGTAAAAATGAAACGAAGAAAGGATTATGGCGTATGAATAAAGAGCACACAGTGACAGTAATAGGAGCAGGTCTGGCGGGCAGTGAAGCAGCCTGGCAGCTGGCCAACAGAGGAATTAACGTAAAATTGTATGAAATGAGGCCGGTAAAGCAGACGCCTGCTCATCATACGGATAAATTTGCGGAACTTGTCTGCAGCAATTCCCTTCGTGGAAACAGCCTGGCAAATGCTGTCGGCGTACTAAAAGAAGAAATGAGACAGCTTGATTCTGTTATTATCAAGGCAGCAGATCACTGTGCCGTTCCTGCCGGCGGAGCTCTTGCAGTGGATCGTCATGAGTTTGCAGCAAAAGTAACAGAGCTTGTAAAAGAGCATGAGCTTGTTGAAGTCCGCCATGAAGAAATTACCGAAATCCCGGAGGGACCTGTCATTATAGCCACAGGACCATTGACGACAGAAAAACTGTCGAAGCAGATTCAGGAACTGAGCGGACAGGAGCATCTTTATTTCTACGACGCGGCGGCTCCAATTATTGAAACCGACAGCATCGACATGAATAAGGCATATTTGAAATCCCGGTATGACAAAGGGGAAGCCGCCTACATTAACTGTCCGATGACCGAAGAGGAATTCGACCGGTTTTATGAAGCGTTAACGGAAGCTGAAACAGTGCCTTTAAAAGAGTTTGAAAAAGAAATTTTCTTTGAAGGATGCATGCCTGTGGAAGTCATGGCAAACCGCGGAAAGAAAACGCTGCTATTTGGTCCGATGAAGCCGGTAGGCCTTGAACATCCGGAAACCGGAAAGCGCCCGTATGCGGTAGTTCAACTGCGCCGGGACAATCAATCAGGCACGCTTTATAATATTGTAGGTTTTCAAACTCATTTAAAATGGGGCCCGCAGAAGGAAGTACTTCGGCTGATACCCGGTCTCGAAAATGCAGAAGTCGTCCGCTATGGCGTGATGCACCGGAATACATTTATTAATTCACCGAATTTAATGGAGCCGACTTACCAGACGAAAGCAAGAAAAGATTTGTTCTTTGCCGGACAGATTACAGGTGTGGAAGGATATGTAGAGTCTGCGGCAGCTGGACTGATAGCCGGCAGAAATGCAGCAAATATAGTTAAAGGTGAAGAACCCGAAGTTCTGCCGCATGAAACGGTTATCGGCGCGCTTGCCCACTATATTACGACCGCTGATCCGAACAATTTCCAGCCTATGAATGCCAACTTCGGCTTGTTGTCCCCGCTCGAACCGAGAATCAAAAAAAAGCAGGAGCGCAATGAAAAGCTGGCTGAACGGGCATTGGAATCCATTCAGAATTTTATGAAAAAATAATATATTGGGTTGCGGTTACATTCTTCCCTATGATAAGATTTAATAGCTTTTGTCAATGAGGTGACGTGAATGCCACAGTCAGCATCACACCAGGATGTGCAGTCTTTTATCCGATATTTGCAAATTGAAAAAAATGCTTCTTTATTAACAATTAAAGCATACAAAGAAGATATCGGGGCCTTTTTTGTATTTTTACAGGAAGAAGGCCTTGATTACGGGGAACAGATAGATACGGCAGTAGTCAGGCAGTATTACACGCATTTGTTTTCCAAAAATTATCAAAGAGCAACGCTTGCCCGGAAAATTTCGGCCCTCCGCACGTTTTACAAATATCTGAAACGGGAGGAAAAAGTAGCGGTTAATCCTTTTCAGGCAGCAGTTCTGCCTAAAAAGCAGCAAAAACTGCCGCGGTTTTTGTATACGAAAGAACTGGAAAAACTGTTCCAGTCTTTTGATACGTCCACTCCTACGGGCCAGCGGGATCTCGCACTCTTTGAACTGCTGTATTCCACCGGCATGCGCATCAGTGAATGTACGTCCTTAATGGAAACGGATGTAGATGCCGGTACGCAGATGGTTCTAGTAGAGGGGAAAGGGCAGAAACAGCGCTATATCCCTGTCGGCTCCTTTGCACTTGAAGCAGTTACGAGCTACCGGGAAGAGGGCAGAAAGCAGCTCGCCTCCAAAAACCACGTACAAGAGCCGGCGCTGTTCTTAAACAATAGTGGAAAAGCCTTAACCGATAGAGGCTGCCGCTATATTGTCGAAAAAAGGGTAAAGGATATGTCGCACACATTAAAGCTCTCCCCTCATGATCTCAGGCATACATTTGCTACGCATATGCTTGATAATGGGGCTGATTTGAGAAGCGTCCAGGATCTGCTTGGACATGAACATTTGTCGACAACACAGATTTATACCCATGTAACCAAAGACCGTTTAAAGCAGGTATATGACAAAGCCCATCCACGGGCGGATAAAAGAGAGGACTGACATATGGATCAATCTTTTCATGCAACAACTATCTTCGCCGTCAGGCATAACGGCCGCAGTGCTATGGCCGGGGACGGGCAGGTAACGTTCGGCCAGGCGGTGGTCATGAAGCATACGGCAAAGAAAGTAAGGAAAATCTATAATGGCCAGGTTCTTGCAGGTTTTGCAGGCTCAGTGGCAGATGCTTTTACGTTGTTCGACATGTTTGAAGGCAAGCTCGAGCAGTGGAAAGGAAATCTGCAGCGTGCTGCAGTAGAGGTGGCCAAAGAATGGCGCAGCGATAAAGCGCTCAGGAGACTTGAAGCGATGCTTATCGTAATGGATAAGGACACGCTGCTGCTCGTAGCTGGTACCGGTGAAGTAATAGAACCGGATGATGATATGATCGCTATCGGATCCGGCGGAAATTATGCCCTGGCAGCCGGACGCGCTTTAAAAAACTATGCGCCTGATATGGAAGCTAAAGCTATTGCGGAAGCAGCGCTCCGCACAGCAGGAGAAATCTGTATCTTTACAAATGACCAGCTGACCATGGAAGAAATTAACGAAGCATCGGAATAACAATTAGTTCCGGCTGGAAGGGAGATAAAAGCATGAGCATATCGCTTACCCCAAAAGAAATAGTTGAAAAACTGGACCAATATATCGTAGGACAGCATTCAGCCAAGCGCTCCGTAGCAGTAGCCCTTCGTAACCGCTACCGCCGAAGCAGGCTGACAGAATCGGTACAGGAGGAAATCACTCCCAAAAATATTCTTATGATCGGCCCCACCGGTGTGGGTAAAACAGAAATTGCCCGCAGACTTGCTAAGCTGGCAGGGGCGCCGTTTGCTAAAGTAGAAGCGACCAAGTTCACGGAAGTCGGCTATGTCGGCCGCGATGTGGAATCAATGATCCGGGACCTGGTGGAAACGTCGGTACGGCTTGTAAAAGAAGAAAAAATGGCCAGCGTGCAGGGAGAAGCAGAACGAGAAGCGAACAAAAGGCTGGTTAAGCTCCTCGTTCCGGAGAAAAAGAAAAAGCAGTCTTCTGTAAAAAATCCATTTGAGATGCTTTTTCAGCAGCAGAACGAAGAGGAAGAAGAGCCCGAGCAGGAAGATCAATCGATTGCCCAGCAGAGACGGCAGATAGATCATCAGCTGCGTATGGGCGAACTCGAAGACCACATCGTACAGGTGGAAGTAGAACAGCAGACTTCTCCGATGGCGGATATGTTCCAGGGTGCCGGCATGGATCAAATGGGTATGAACATGCAGGAAATGATGAGCAGTATGCTTCCGAAGAAAAAAACAACGCGGAAGCTGACCGTAAGAGAAGCTAGAAAAGTAATAACCGAACAGGAAGCACAAAAGCTTGTGGATATGGATGAAATAGGCCAGGATGCTGTGTTTAAAGCAGAGCAGCTCGGCATCATATTTATAGATGAAATGGATAAAGTAGCTGGCAAACAGCAGAACAGCAGCGCGGATGTGTCACGGGAAGGCGTGCAGCGCGATATTCTTCCTATTGTAGAAGGATCAACAGTTACAACAAAATATGGACCTGTCAAAACAGACCACATATTGTTTATTGCAGCCGGAGCCTTTCACATGTCCAAGCCTTCCGATTTAATTCCGGAGCTGCAGGGACGTTTTCCGATTCGGGTGGAACTGGACAGTTTAAATATAGAAGACTTTGTGAAAATCCTAAAAGAGCCTGATCATGCTCTTTTAAAACAGTATCAGGCGCTGCTGGCTACAGAAGATATTAAAGTGGAGTTCAGCGATGCGGCCATTAGAAAGATCGCAGAGCTCGCTCTGGAAGTGAACCAGCAGACAGAGGATATAGGAGCAAGAAGGCTTCATACGCTGCTGGAGCGGCTTCTGGAGGACCTCTCGTTTGAAGCATCAAGTATTACTATGGATAAAATAACAATTACCCCGGAATATGTAGAAGAAAAACTGGCTTCTATAGCTAAAAATAGAGATATGAGCCGATATATTTTATAGGGGACAAGGAGGATGCATCAATGGATTTACTATCAAAAAGCAGGAAAATTAATGAAATGCTGCAAAAAACAACAGGAGACCATGTGAATTTTAAAGACATGGCAGAAACCCTGCAGGAAGTTATCGGTGCCAACGTGTTTGTGGTGAGCCGGCGTGGAAAGCTGCTTGGTTTTTCTATAAAGCAGGAAATTGAAAATGAACGCATGAAAAAAATGCTCGAAGAAAGACAATTCCCGGAAGAATACACGACCGGCCTTTTCAAGCTTGAAGAAACATCGTCAAATCTTGATGTGAACAGTGAATATACCGCTTTTCCTGTGGAGAATAAAGACCTGTTTAAATCCGGTCTTACGACGGTAGTGCCAATTACCGGAGGCGGACAGCGCCTGGGCACGCTCGTGCTGGCGAGACTGAATGAATCATTTAATGATGATGACCTGATCCTTGCTGAATACGGGGCAACCGTAGTAGGAATGGAAATTCTTCATGAGAAAACCCAGGAAATTGAAGAAGAAGCCAGAAGCAAAGCTGTTGTGCAGATGGCTATCAGCTCCTTGTCATACAGTGAATTAGAAGCCGTAGAGCATATTTTTGAAGAGCTGGACGGTAAAGAAGGACTGCTCGTAGCCAGTAAAATTGCAGACCGCGTCGGCATTACAAGATCTGTAATCGTGAACGCACTGAGAAAGCTGGAAAGTGCAGGAGTGATTGAATCAAGATCCCTTGGCATGAAAGGCACATATATTAAAGTGCTTAATGATAAATTTTTAGTAGAGCTGGATAAAATTAAATCGAGTAATTAATACAATGCTTCCCCGCCTGAATAAGGCGGGGTTTTTTTTATGAGAAACCAGCTTATATAGAAAGCAGTGCAAAAGGATGGTGAATAGGACTATTTATTTAAACTGGGTATTTATTAGTGACTTTATGAATTATACAAACTCTATTAGACAAACGTCCTATTTTTTTATACAATTTTAATAGTTAAGCTAGTTAAATGTAATTTATTGGAATAAATACTGTCAAAATGTCTTGGTATATAAACATACTAATAAAATAAAATAGGAGGAAAAAGTATGGGATTATTTGATTCCACAACTATTCAACAGCTGGAACGCGGATTATCAGGGGCAGCCAACGAACAAAAAGCCATTTCGCAAAACATAGCAAATGCTGATACACCAGGGTATAAAGAAAGAAGAGCTTCCTTTAAGCAGAGTCTGGAAGAAGCATCTGCAGAGCAGGGTCTTCAGGCCCAAAACGAATGCAAAGCACATAAACTTTAGTAGTGGGAATAAAGATTCATACATAAACGAAAAGACCCAGGAAATGTATCATGCAAATGGGAACGGCGTTGATATTGATAAAGAAATGTCCGAGCTGGCTAAAAACCAGCTTTACTTTAATGCTGTGACCGACCGTCTCAGCGGGAAATTGGGCAGCCTGAAAACAGCTGTACGAGGGGGATCTTAATAAATGGCATTATTTGACGGTATTAATACATCCGCAAGCGCTCTTACTGCGCAGCGGCTCCGCATGGATGTTACTTCCGCTAACGTGGCAAATGCCGATTCCACAAGAGGTACGCTGGTGGATGGGGAATGGGAGCCTTACAGAAGAAAGATGGTGGCTTTCGAACCACAGGAAAACTTTTCTTCCCATCTTTCACAGGCGATGAAGAAAGGCAGTACCGATCAGGGCGGCGTGAATGTGCGTACGATCCAGGATGACACGACGCCTTTTCGGGAAGTGTACCAGCCTGAACATCCGGAAGCCAATGAGGAAGGCTATGTACAGCTGCCAAACGTAGATCCATTAAAAGAGATGGTTAATATGATGGGAGCAACAAGGTCTTATGAAGCAAACGTTACAACAATGAATGCCACAAAGAATATGATGCTCAAAGCACTTGAGATTGGCAGAAATTAATAGAAAAGAGGCAGAAAATGAATATAGAATCTGTTATGCCTAACAGTGCTTCAGGCGCTCTTCAGCAGAAACCGGCTGAAAATACTCCGGCAGAAGCAATGAATTCGTTTAAAGATGTTTTAAATGATGCTGTAACAAACGTGAATAAAGCGTCTCTTCATTCGGATGAAATGACAACAAAACTTGCAACAGGAGAAACAGATAACCTGCATGAAGTTATGGTGGCAGCGGAGAAATCAAGCGTTATGCTGCAGACCACGGTAGAAGTAAGAAATAAAGTGATTGAAGCTTATCAAGAAATTATGCGCATGCAGGTGTAAGAAAGCAGGGCGAGAGCTGGGGGAGCTATGAAGGAACAATTTTCAACATTAAGAGCGAAATGGAAAGAGTACTGGTCTGCTAAAACAAAAAAGCAGCATGTGATGTTAATAAGCGGACTTCTTGCTATTATTCTATTTTTCTTTTTACTGCTATTCTTCACGATGAGAACCAATTACGTGACCTTGTATTCGGATCTTCCAGCCGCGGAAGCAGGGCAGATTAAAGAAAGTCTGGACAGCAAGGGCGTAAAGTCAGAGATTACAAATGATGGAACAAGTATAAGCGTTCCGAAAGAACAGGCGGATGCGCTTAAAGTAGAGCTGGCATCAGAAGGCATCCCCGAAAGCGGAGCGATCGATTATACGTTTATCGAAGATCAGATGGGTTTTGGCATGACCGATAATGAGTTCTCTGTTATGGAGCGCGCTGCGATGCAGACGGAGCTGCAGGGGCTTATTGAAAATATTAACGGCGTGCAGGCGGCAAGCGTGATGATCACCCTTCCGGAAGAATCAACATGGCTTGCTGACGAAGCCGGTACAGCAACCGCTTCTATCGTGGTGGAAATGGGAAGTGAAACCCTCGAGGAGTCCGAGATTAAAGCACTCTACCACCTTGTATCGAAAAGTGTACCCAACCTGCCGGTCGAAAACGTCGTTATCATGAACCAGAATTCAGAGCAGTTCGATTACGACGGCGGCGGATCAGGCGGCACGATGAGTGCTTTTGAAGAACAAAATGAAATTCAAAAGCAAATAGAAAAAGACCTTCAGCAGCAGCTGCACCAAATGCTCGGCACGATGATGGGCAATGATAAAGTAGTTGTTTCTGTTACCACAGACATTGACTTTACTCAGGAGAACCGGGAAGAAGCGCTTGTAGAGCCTGTAGATGAAGAAAACATGGAAGGGCTGGAAGTGAGTGCAGAACGAATAACCGAAACCTTTGAAGGAGCAGATGTGGAAGAAGGCGGTGTTGTTGGAGCCGGAGAAGAGGATATAGCTAACTATCCTGCCGGAGCCTACGGTGCAGCCGGAGATTCCGAACGGACAGAAGAAAGAATTAATACAGAAGTAAACCGTATCCACAAAGAAATTGCAGAAAGTCCATATAAAATAAGAGATCTGGGCATTCAGGTGATGGTGGAGCCGCCGGATCCGGAAGATCCCAACTCGCTGCCGGCTGAAAGCATTACCGATATCGAAGACATTCTTACAACGGCGGTAAGCACCAGTATTGATGAAGAATTTTTAAACGAAGAAAATGCCGGAGACATTGAAGATAAAATTTTTGTTTCTTCTCAGGCGTTTAATGGAAAAGTAGAAACCGAAGAAGCCGGAAACGGTCTTCCATGGTGGGCTTATGCAGTAGGAGGCGTTCTTGCCGCTGCAGTAATTGTTCTGGTCATCATTCTTATCCGACGCAGAAAAGCAGATGAAGAAGAAGATATTGATGAGCTGGAAGCGTCAGCAGTACCTGATCCAGTCCTGCCGTTGCAAGAACCGCAGGAGTCGCCGGAAACGGCTAAAAGAAAGCAGCTGGAAAAACTGGCTAAGGAAAATCCGGATGAATTCACAAAACTTTTAAGAACGTGGCTTTCAGATGACTAAAAGAGAGGGGGCAGAGCAGTGGCAAAAACAAAAGATAAACTAAACGGCAGACAAAAAGCCGCTATTCTTCTTATCTCCATGGGCCCTGATGTCAGCGCGGGAGTATATAAACATTTGACGGAGCAGGAAATTGAAAAATTAACATTGGAAATTGCCAACGTACGCAGAGTGGAAAATGATGTGAAAGATACGATTATGGACGAATTTCATCACATTGCCATGGCCCAGGAATACATTACCCAGGGCGGCATCGGCTATGCGAAGAATGTGCTTGAAAAAGCACTCGGAGAAGACCATGCCATGAAAATGATTGAAAGACTCACGTCCACGCTGCATGTAAAGCCATTTGATTTTGCCAGGAAAGCGGATGCGGGACAAATTCTTAACTTTATTCAAAATGAACATCCTCAGACGATTGCGCTTATTCTTTCGTATCTGCAGTCAGAGCAGGCAGGGCAGGTTTTGTCCGCTCTTCCTGAAAAACTGCAGGCGGATGTAGCAAAACGCATCGCTACCATGGACAGCACATCGCCAGAAATCGTCAGCCAGGTGGAGCATATTCTGGAACAGAAGCTCTCGGCAACGGTGACCCAGGACTATACCGAAGCCGGAGGTATTGAGTCGGTTGTTGAAGTATTAAACAGCGTAGACAGAGCCACCGAGCGGACCATATTGGAGGCCTTGGAAGCGGAGGATTCTGAACTGGCTGAAGAGATCAAAAAGCGGATGTTCGTATTTGAAGATATTGTTACCCTGGACAAACGCTCGATTCAGCGCGTAATCCGGGATGTGGAAAACGAAGACCTGCAGCTCAGCCTGAAAGTAGCCAGTGAAGAAGTAAAAGCTATTATTTTCCAGAATATGTCCGATCGGATGGCCGAATCATTCAAAGAAGAGATGGAGTATATGGGACCTGTACGGGTTAAAAGTGTGGAAGAAGCCCAGACGCGTATCGTTAATACCGTGCGCCGCCTGGAAGAGAATGGGGAAATTGTTATTACAAGAGGGGGAGGGGACGATATCGTTGTCTAGAGTAATTAAAGAAACACATGCGCTTTACGAGGCTTCTGAACGCTCTATAGCTATTCACGCCTCCTTTATTCCGGAAAAACAAACAACCCAGGGTTCTTCTGTACTTCCGGAAATTCACCGGACAAGAATCCGGGCGCGGCAGGTTGAAGCGGATGCCCGCGCTAAGCTGGAGCAGGCAGAATGGGAGCTCGAACAGGCCCGCTTTCAAATAAGCCGGGAAGAAGAGGATTCGAAAGCAGGAATTCAGCAGGCGTATGAAGACGCAAAACAGGCCGGTACTGCGGAAGGCTTCGCAGAAGGTTATGAGACCGGAAGAAAAAGCTGGGCAGAGGAAATAAACAAAGCAGGCCGGGTAGTACAGTCTTCCCGGGTGGAAAAAGAAGCCTACCTGGAAGCATCTGAAGGGACGATTTTGAAACTGGCTATGGCGGTAGCAGAACGAATGCTTGGAAAATCCGTTCTTCAGGATGAAACACTCTGGGTGGATCTGGTAAAACAGGCACTTAATGAAGTGAAGAAGAAAAAGAAATAACTATTTATGTGGCGCCCGATCAATATGATATTACCGTTGATCGTAAAGATGAAATAGAAGCGGTACTGTATCAAAATCAGCAGCTCTGGATTGTACCTAGTCATCAGCTTGAACAAAATCAGTGTTACATAGAAACGCCATTTGGAAGGGTGAATGCGTCTCTTGACACTCAATTTGCGGAAATAAAGCAGCAGCTCGAGCACCTGCTGGAAGAAGGGACTGCTGATGAAAGCCATTCAACTGCTTCCTAGCATCGAGAAAGTGAGTCCTTACATTCGTTATGGAAAAGTAACGAAGGTTGTGGGATTAACCATTGAGTCAAAAGGGCCAAAAACGTCCATAGGAGACCTCTGCTATATTCACCATTCTGATCACTCGACGCCAATTACAGCAGAAGTTGTTGGTTTTAAAGAAGAAAATGTGCTGTTGATGCCCTTAAAAAAAGGAACGGATATCAGCCCGGGCAGCCTGGTGGAAACAACACGAAAACCGCTGCAGATATCGGCAGGCGCCGGCCTGATAGGCAGAGTGATTGACGGCATGGGACAGCCTATGGACGGCAGGCCTCTTCCTTCCGGGCTGCTTAAAGTAAATACGTCCAAAGAACCGCCTAATCCATTATCAAGACCCCGGATAAAAGCGCCGATGTCGCTTGGCATTAAAGTAATAGACGGGCTGCTTACGGTAGGAGAAGGCCAGCGTGTAGGGATTTTTGCCGGAAGCGGGGTAGGAAAAAGTACCCTGCTGTCCATGATTACCCGTTATTCCGAAGCTGATATTAACGTAATTGCGCTCATCGGGGAGCGGGGGCGCGAAGTAAAGGATTTTATTGAAAGAGATCTTGGGGAAGAAGGAATGAAAAAATCTATTGTAGTGGCTGCTACATCAGACCAGACCGCCCTAATGAGAATAAAAGGTGCAATGACAGCCACCGCCGTTGCCGAATATTTCAGGGACCAGGGCAAAAAAGTGAACTTGATGATGGATTCTGTTACCCGCTTTGCCATGGCTCAGCGTGAAATAGGACTTGCCGTCGGGGAACCACCTACAACGAAAGGATATACTCCTTCTGTTTTCGCTATGCTGCCCAGTCTTTTGGAACGATCGGGAACAAGCAGTGCCGGATCTATTACCGCTTTTTACACAGTGCTCGTGGATGGGGACGATTTTAATGAACCGATAGCAGATGCGGTGCGGGGTATTCTGGATGGACACTTTGTGCTGGACCGCAGCCTTGCCGATAAAGCTCATTATCCATCTATTAACGTCTTAAAAAGCGTCAGCCGTGTGATGAATGAAGTCGTTTCAACGGATCATGCAAAAGCTGCCAGAAGGCTGAGGGAAATGCTGGCCACCTATACAGAAGCAGAAGATTTAATCCAGATCGGTGCCTATAAAAGAGGTTCTTCGCAGAAAATTGATGAAGCTGTTTCCATGCGGGAGCTGACATTACAGTTCGTTCAGCAGGAAGAAACAGAGCGCTTTACCCTGTTAGAAGCAGAGGAGCAGTTATTAAAAGATTTTGGTGAAGGAGAGCGGCCATGAGTAAAACAAGAGATGTTTTTGAAAAAATGCTGAAGTGGCACGAACAGGAAAAACAGGTAAAAACGAAGGAATATCAGCAGGCGCTTACTTTTTTTGAAGAAACGGCTACAAAATTGTACGAACTTCTCCGAAAGAAAGAAGAGCAGGAAGGTAAAGACACCGAAGCTCTAAGAGCAGGGGTACCGGTTCTGCATTTACAGCACCATGGAAAAGTAATGAAATTTATACATCAGGACATACATACATTAACAGTAGAAACAAACAAAGCGCGTTCCAAAATGGATACCGCTAAAGAAGAACTGACGGTTTCCTTCCAGGAGTTTAAAAAATATGAAAAACTTCTGGAAAAAAAGAAAGAAGAAGAAACAAAGCTTACAAAACAAACCGATGCAAAATTAATGGACGAACTTTCTGCACGGGCCTTTGTTTTTAACGGGAATTAAACGATGGCGAAAACGAAAAAACCATCCATTGATGAAAAAGAGAAAGAAAAAAAAGGCGGTATGGTGCAGTGGTTTGTGTTGATTGTACTCGTACCGGTCACTTTTGCGATCATTATCGGCGTCGTCATTTTGTCGATGATGGGCGTACCGCTTGCGGAAATGAGTAAAAATGCGGCTGCCAGCATACCGGGCATCTCCGCCCTCGTGGAAGATGAACCGGAGCAGGAAGTTGGAGCATCACCGGAAAATGAAGAGACGATCGCCCTGCTTGAAGAGGAAATACAGGCAATGGAGCAGGAACTCGTTGAAAAGGATGAAGAGCTGCTTTCGATGCAGGAGGAAGTGGACGCAGCGGGGCAAGAAGCAGATGCGGGAAGAAGAAGAAATCGAACCCAACCCTGAACTGGCGGAACTTGCTTCCATGTATGAAGAAATGTCCGCAAAAAATGCAGCAGCTATACTAAATGAATTGGACGACGCCGAAGCCATCCGCCACATGCAGGAAATGAATACAGAAAACCGGTCCGCTATATTGGAAAAAATGGAAGTGGAGAAAGCAGCGGTAATTATGGGAGCATTTGCAGAACCTGCCGCAGAAACCGGATGACACTCCTGTATTACTAAGAAAGGAGGTGAACTAGTGCAGGCTATTCAGCAGATATTAAGCCTTTCCGGGGTTAAACCGGCGGGGGCCCAGAACCAGGCTAAAGGAAACAATGCGGGTTTCCTCGATGTTCTAGGTAAAGCGGGCAGAAATTATAATGAAATGCAGCAGGAGAGCGGTAACGAGCCGGGAAAAGATGCCCCGGAGAGCAGGATAGAAGCAGAAGCGTCATTAGGTCATATTATAAAGACGCTGAAAAAAGCCTTTTCTGCAACTACAGAAGCATCGGCCTCATCACCCGCCGCCGAGGAGCTGCAAGCGAAATTGGAAGAACTCTCTTCTTCACAGTCCGGGTTATCGCCCGAAGAAATTGCTGAACAAGTAAACAAGCTTTTCCAAACGTACGATTCTTTCTCTGGAAAACGAACTGCATGTTTTTTTTGAACAACAGGACGTTCAGGAGCAGGGCGCTGAGGTGGATTGGCAGCAAACAGATGTCGAAGCGCTGCAAAGGCAGGAAGCAGCCGTATACGACGCGGCGGATGCTTTGGAAAACAACAGTAAGGTAAGGCCGGAACTTGTCATTTCAGCTGTCACTGCTCTTGTGATTCGAAACAGTGCAGTGGAAACTGCTTCATCCCATCCGGAGGCCGCTCTTCTGCAACAGATTCATACTCTGCATCAACAGAGTGAAACTGCAGCGGCAGATCAAACAACAAAGGCAGAACCGCAAGGCCGGCAGATGGTAGAGCAGATGGCCAAAGAGCTTCCTGCACTCAAAAACCAGTCTCTCCTAAAAGAAGCTGCGTTGATCACACCGGCATTGGAAAAAGCAGTATCCAATCTGGAAAAAGCCGTCGCAGCCGGGCAGAGCCTGCTGTTGTAAAAAAAGCATTATCCAGACTGGCTTCAGAATTAGATGTATTAAAAACCGCCCTGAACGACGCAACGATGAAAACAGCCGCTCCATCCGGGCAGGAGCTGTTAAAAAATGGATCTCCGATTTCTGGCCGATTGCCTGAGTTATTAAAAGGCAGTCTACCCGCAGGTACCGCTGCCGGTGAAAAACTGTCAGATACAGTAAAAGCACCAGTGCTTCTTGTAAAAGAGCCGGGAGTGGAGGCGAACAGAAAAACGACAGAAGGCTACAAAGTGATTACAGATCCTGTCCGCTTCGTGCAGCTTTTATCGGAAGCAGGCAGTTCCGGACCTGTTCTGCCTGAAAAACCAGGTGTGGCACAGGCGGAAACGAGTATCAGTCCAGCTGCAGTTTCGAGAACTGATGGCGGGGCTGAACTGCAGCAGGTTTTAACAAAATCTGCAGTAGAGTCAGGAGCAACCCCGCAGGTGCAGCAGGTTCTTATACAGCTGGGTGAAGCGAAAACGGCTAATGGCCGGCAGCAGGAATTTATTAAGCAGTTTCAGGAAATATTAAACAGATCATCGCTTCAGGCATTTAAAAATGGAACGCAGCAGCTCACTCTTATATTAAGACCTGCCCATTTAGGAAGGATTGATATGAAAATTTTAATGAAGGATGGGGTCATGACCGCCCAGCTCACCGCTTCTTCCAAAGGAGCAAGAGAGATTATGGAGCAGAATCTTCCTTCGTTAAGGCAGAGTTTCGCTTCCCAGCAGCTGCAGGTGGATCGTATTGATATTACGGAACAGCAGGAGAGCCTCTTGAAAGAAAAAGAGGAGCAGGAAGAAAAGCGCCGTCTGCTCAAACATATCCAGCCTGAACCGGACTCTGAAGAATCAGCATTCTCAGATGTTCTCGAAGACATACTCTTTAACGAGAAAGTGTAGGGATAAAATGAATAGTGTAGATATGAATTACCTGCTTCCCCAGGATAATAAAGTTGCTGTAAAAGACGCAAAAGACGGTGCACTCGGAAAAGATGAATTTTTAAAAATACTAATCGCGCAGCTGCAGAATCAGGATCCGATGAATCCAATGGAAGATAAGGAATTCATTGCGCAGATGGCCTCTTTTTCCTCACTTGAACAAATGACAAATATGAATCAGTCACTGCAGAAATTCACAGAAGCACAGGAAAGCGGCTCGCTTGTTCAGCACAGCCAGCTGATCAATAAAGAAATTACATGGCAGTCTAAAGAAGATGAAGTAAACGGGCTTGCTAAAACAAAAGATCATCAAAATACGGTGACATCCGTTCAGAAAGACAGCAAAGGAGCTATCCGCTATTTACTTGACAACAACAGCTGGATTGACAGTACTCAGCTCGTACAGGTAAGGGCAGATAAGGGAACTGCGGAACCCCCAACCTTATAGAGAGGATCCCAACCTATGATTCAGGATATTGGAAAGCAGGACTGGAACCGGCTTCCGCATCCAGGCGCGGCGGTGAAGCACCCCACAGATAACAGCCGGAAAGCCTCTTTTGCCGACCTGCTTCATTCCCGGCAGGCCGAACCGCTGAAAATCAGCAGACATGCAGAAAAAAGAATCACGCAGCGGGACGTCCGGGTGTCGGAAGGGGAATGGAAAGCGATTGAAGAAAAGATGTCGGAAGCGCGGCGTCAGGGAGTCAAAGATTCAGTAGTATGGACGAGCCGTGCAGCGCTTGTCGTGAGCGCAGAAAATCATACGGTTATTACAGCGATGACCCATAAAGAAGCAAGCAACCACGTATTCACCAATATTAACGGAACGATGTTCGTAAAAGAAGAAGCCTGACCTTACGAGGAAGCTTCATGCATCAGGCCGACGATTCTGATGCTGTCAAATAACTTATAAAAAAACCAGGAGGAACTATTATGATTAAATCCATGTATTCAAGTATTGCAGGAATGAAGAACTTTCAGCAGAAGCTCGACGTAACAAGTAATAACATCGCCAACGTCAACACGTTCGGTTTTAAAAAAGGAAGAGCGACGTTTCAGGACATGATCAGCCAGCAGATGGGTGGAGGAGCACAGGCTGCAGCAGGCGGCCAGGGAGGCATTAATGGCAAGCAGATAGGTATGGGTTCCAAAATGGGAAGCATTGATACGGTTCATACGCAGGGAAGTCTGCAGAATACAGGCCGCCAGCTTGACCTTGGTGTTACAGGAGAAGGATTTTTCCAGGTCAATAACGGCGAGGAAGATTTGTATACAAGATCAGGTAACTTCTATCTTGATGAAGCCGGCACGGTAGTCAACGCCGAAGGCATGATTCTCCAGGGAGAGGATGGAGCTATTAATATCCCGGCAGATGCACAAAGCTTCAGCGTCAGCACAGACGGAGCTGTTAATATTACAAACGCTGCCGGAGATAACGAGAACGTCGGCCAAATAGTACTTACTACGTTCAATAACCCGGAAGGATTGGAGAAAGCCGGAGGCAGCACATACAGAGTAACGGATAACTCTGGAGCAGGCGTTCAGGATATACCTGGAGTTGACGGCAGGGGAGATGTTATCTCCGGGACGCTGGAAATGTCCAACGTGGACCTGGCGGATGAATTTACGGAAATGATCGTAGCGCAGCGTGGTTTCCAGGCGAACACCCGCGGTATTACAACGGCAGACGAAATCCTGCAGGAACTGATGAGCCTGAAGCGTTAATACTAAGAAAAGGAGAGCAGGCCGGGTAAAACAGGGTTCCGGCCTGTTATATTACATATGATTACATTAACCAGATTAACAGGAGATACGTTTTTGTTGAATGTCCCTTTTATTGAACAAATGGAAGCCCGTCCCGATACAACGATTACGCTGTGGAGCGGAAAAAAGATTTTTGTGAAAGAATCCCTGACAGAAGTGAAAGCACTGTGTGAGGAAGCATACCGCAAAATGGGGCTGGTAGGATCAATTATAAACCCGGAAAGGGAGAGCTGAGTGAATAACAAAAAAGTAATGGGTATGCTGTTAATTTTTATAGTAACCGTGGGCGTTATCGGAGCTGGAGCGTTTTATTTTATTCAAAACACCAGTTCAACGGCAGAGGCGGATGAGGCGGAAGTATTATCGGCAGATGAAATGGCTGCAAACTCCTGGGAACTCGAAGAATTGACAACTAATCTGGCGGATGATCATTTTATTAAAGCCTCATTCAAAATCCAGCTGGATTCAGAAAAAGGAAGAGAAGAGCTGGAAAAAAGAGATTATCAGGTGAAAAACGCAATAATCATGGATTTGTCTTCGCGTTCTGCGGAATCACTGCAGACGACAGAAGGCCTTAAAGAAATGGAAAAAGCGCTTCAGGAAACGATAAATAAAGAAATGACAAAAGGCAAAGTGGTTAAAGTATACATCACCCAGCGCTTAATTCAATAGAAATAAAGGGGGGAGCAAGTGGCTGATGTATTATCCCAGGGAGAGATAGACGCCCTGATGTCTGCATTATCAACAGGCGAAATGAATGCAGATCAACTCAAGCAGGAAGAACATGAAAAAAAAGTACGGACGTATGATTTCAAACGGGCACTCCGATTTTCCAAGGATCAGATCCGCAGTCTTTCCAGAATTCACGAAAATTTCGCCAGACTGCTCACTACCACCCTTTCCGCACAGCTGCGGACGTTTGTGCAGATTTCCGTTTCCACAGTGGATCAGCTGCCGTACGATGAATTTATTATTTCCATACCGAAAATGACGCTTTTAAACGTATTTGAAGCACAGCCTATGGCAGGCCGGCTTTTAATGGAAGTGAATCCAAATATCGCTTATGCCATGATGGACCGCCTACTCGGCGGTAATGGCAGCAGTGTAAATAAAATCGACAATTTAACAGAAATCGAAACAATCATTATGACGAGGCTTTTCCAGACGATGCTTGATTCTTTTCAAGGAGCATGGGAATCGGTGATGGAAATCGATCCGGTAGCAGAAGAAATGGAAGTAAATCCGCAGTTTCTGCAGATGGTCTCTCCCAACGAAACGGTTGTGGTGATTTCGTTATCGACGACTATCGGTGAAACGACGGGCATGATCAATATCTGCCTTCCCCACGTTGTAATGGAGGATATACTTCCCGATATTTCGGGTCATTACTGGATGCAGACAGCCAAAAAGGAAACCAATCAGGAAGAGTATCTGAAGCTGTCCAACCAGATAAAAACCGCTCCTCTTACGCTGCAGGCGGTGCTCGGTCATTCTAGTATTACGATTGAAGAATTTCTGCAGCTGTATGAAGGAGACGTTATTGAACTCGATCAGAAAATTACCGAGCCGTTAACGGTATTAACAGAAGGTGTGCCCAAGTATAAAGCACAGCCCGGCAGACGTGGAAAAAAGCTCGGCGTGCAGATTATAGAAGATATTAAGGAGGAACCAAATGAGTGATGATATGCTTTCCCAGGACGAGATCAACAATCTGTTAAAACGAGTAGCAGAAGAAGAAAACGGCGGGGGACCAGCCGAAGAGGATCTGCCTGCGCTGGATTCCATTGAAAAAGATGCGCTTGGAGAAATAGGGAACATTTCGTTTGGAAGTGCGGCGACCGCTCTTTCTACGCTGCTAAACCAAAAAGTGGAAATTACTACACCTGAAATTTCCGTTATTGACAGCTCAGAGCTCAATGAGGAGTTTCCGGTCCCTCATGTTGCAGTAAACGTAGATTATACCGCTGGATTTGAAGGAACCAACTTACTGGTAATTAACTCAACGGATGCGGCGATTATTGCAGATTTAATGATGGGCAATGACGGAACATCTCCGGAAGCTGTATTAAGTGAGATGTATTTAAGTGCCATGCAGGAAGCGATGAACCAGATGATGGGCTCTGCTTCTACTTCAATGTCAACTATTTTTAACAAAAAAGTAGATATTTCCCCGCCCGGTATTGAAGTAATGGACGTGGGAAATGAAGAAGGAACATCCCATATACCTAAAGATAAAAAGCTCGTAAAAATTGCGTTTCATATGAAAATCGGTACGCTGGTTGATTCTTATTTAATGCAGATTGTCACGATTCCTTTTGCTAAAAAAATGGTGGAAGAATTAATGGGCACGCCGGAAGAAGAGCTCTCTGCTGACGAACATATCGTCGAGGAGCCGGTTCCTCCGGCTCCTCCCATGCAGGAAAAAACGAACGCTTCTGTTTCGGAGTCAAAAGAACAGCCGGCTGCCAGCCGGGTCGAAAATGCTGCTTTTTCTCCATTTGAAGAAATGGATCGAGGGACATCAGACCCGAAAAATCTCGACATGCTTCTTGATATTTCATTAGAGGTGACGGTTGAGCTGGGCAGGACAAAGAAATCGATTAAAGATATTCTGCATTTTTCGCAGGGGTCCATTATCGAATTGGATAAGCTTGCCGGCGAGCCGGTTGATATTTTAGTTAACCAAAAGCTGGTAGCACGCGGGGAAGTTGTCGTTATTGATGAAAATTTCGGAGTGCGTGTGACAGATATCGCAAGCCGGGAAGACCGAATCCGCCATATTCAATAAAATATTTTTTTCAAAACACGCTATCTCTAAACGGATATAGCGTGTTTTTGATTTGATGAAAGAAACTAGTTTAAAGTAGTCCTTTATTCCTTGAATGATGGAACATCCTATCGGAATTCTACCTTTGATGGTTAAACATAAGATATTTACAATCACTGCTGCTGCAGTCTTATACAAAGGACTATAAAAATAAACTGGGCATTTATTACTAACATATTCAAAAACCAAAAGACTGTTAGACAAACGTCCTAATTTTTTGTACAATTTTAATAGTTGATCTGATAGTTTGTAATAATTTGGAATAAAAGTTGTTATAAAGTCATAATATATTTACGTTTATTATTAATTTTTAGAAAACAGAGGATCCTTGTACCCAGATGGAGGGAGGCAGTTGGGTATAAATACATTTTCAAAAAATGTGGTGAGGATGCTTCTATTTTCAGCTGCTCTGACTGTTACATAGTACTGCACTGTATTTTACTTAATAAAGATAAGAGGCGAAGCAATGATTAAAAAAATATGCAGCATGTGGCTTATCTCTTTATTGTTTTTTCTTGGAATGGCTGCATCTGTTCAGGCGGAAGAAAACCGAACGCTGAATGATGCGCTCGAAGAAGGAACGCCGCCGGCAGAAGAAACGGATGCTGCAGAAGAAGAAATCGCTCTTGTAGAAGAACGAAGCGCGGTCATGATCTTCGTCAGATGATTCTTGCCCTGGCAGCCGTCATTACGATTATGTACCTGCTTCTCAAATTCATAAACAAACGAACCAAAAAATATTCTTCCAACCAGACGATGCAGAATCTGGGAGGGGTGCCGCTTGGGCAGAACAAATCGGTTCAGCTCGTCAAAGTCGGTGAAAGACTTTTAGTTGTAGGCGTAGGCGAATCGATTCAGCTTTTAAAAGAAATAGAAGATGAGGAGGAAAGGGAGACATTATTGGAACAGCCTGAACCTGAACCATCATTCTTTTTCAAGAAAAAACAAAAAAAAGAAGACCACGCCGGATTTCAATTCAAGTCGATTTTGGATAAAAGACTTGAAGAAATAGAAAAAAACCGCAAACCGGGAAGCGGGAGGGATGAAGGTTCATGATACTGATGTTTCCAAGTATTGATTTTGGGGCCTTTACAAGCGACGACCCGGAAAACATGGCAACGACACTGCAGCTTGTAGCGCTTATGACGGTCTTATCACTAGCTCCAGCTATTCTTATTTTAATGACCAGTTTTACCCGAATTGTTATTGTACTAAGTTTTGTACGAATGGGACTAGCTACCCAGCAGATGCCTCCGAACCAGGTTCTTATCAGCCTGGCATTATTTATGACTTTTTTCATTATGGCCCCGGTATTTTCGGACATTAATGAGTCCGCGCTGACGCCGATGCTTGATGGGGAGATGACGCAGGAAGAAGCCTTTACGGAAGGCACCGAGCCGCTCAAAGAATTTATGTCCCAGCATACGAGGGAAAAGGATCTGGCTTTATTTATGGGATATGCCGGACTCGAGAGGCCGGAAACGCTGGAAGATGTTCCTCTAACAGCACTGATTCCCGCTTTTGCAATAAGTGAACTGAAAACAGCGTTTCAAATCGGGTTTCTGATTTTTGTTCCGTTTCTGGTTATTGACATGATTGTGGCGAGTTCCTTATGTCCATGGGTATGATGATGCTTCCGCCGGTCATGATTTCCCTGCCGTTTAAAATTTGTTATTCGTACTCGTGGATGGCTGGTATTTGATTGTAGAATCGCTTTTATTAAGTTATTAGAGGGTGGATGATATGACGCCGGAAACGGTCATTAATATAGCAGAAAGCGGCGTTGGATGGTATTCATTATGCGGTCCGCTGCTGGTTGTGCTTTAGTCCTGGGATTTGGCGTAGCGATTTTCCAGGCAACACACAGATTCAGGAACAGACACTGGCGTTTATACCGAAAATTTTGGAGTATTGATCTGCCTGATTTATTCGGGCCTGGATGCTCCACAGATGGTGCATTTTACATACCAGCTGCTAGTAATTTAAACGACTTTATTGGATAGGGAGAACATTATGGAATGGATAGAGCAGCTGCCTGCATACTTATTGGTCCTGGCGAGAGTCCTGGCTTTTTTTACAACGATGCCTCTATTCTCTTATCGGAATGTTCCTCCTATTTTAAAGTTGGACTGGTATTTTCTTTGCTTTTTTTATTACTATTCAGCATTGATGCCCGGCGATGGAGGTAGACAGCACGTTCGTGCTTATTCTATTTAAAGAGATCTGGTAGGCCTTAGCATCGGCCTGCTGGCTGGGATGCTTTTATACGCGGTGCAGACGGGGTATGTTTCTGGATACGTCACTCGGGTTTCTAATGGCCAACGTGATTGATCCGCAGACGGTGCTCAGACGCCGCTGACAGGTGGGTATCTTTATACGTTTACGCTTCTGCTGCTTCTCGCGCTGGACGGTCATCACATGATGCTCGATGGAATGTTTTACAGCTACAACTTTATTCCGATGGAACAGGTAACGCTGCCTTGGAGATGAGAAGTCGTGCGGCATATTGCAGGTCTTTTGCGCTGATGTTTATGATTGCCTTCCAAATGGCCTTTCCGGTTATGGGTGCGTTGTTTTTAGTAGATATCGCGCTTGGCATGATGGCGCGGGCGGTTCCGCAGATGAACGTATTTGTAGTTGGACTGCCGCTTAAAATATTTGCAGGATGCCGCTTTTGGCTATAGGCCTGCCCAGCTTTTACTTAGTAGTGGAAAATCTATTCGATCAAACATATGAGGCGATGCGTGTGTTAATGACTTTGCTGGGGAGTGCATAATATGAAGCTTCGTCTGGATCTGCAGTTTTTTCGGGTGAAAAAACAGAAAAAGCCACCCGAAGAAAAAAGAAGAATCAAGAAATAAAGGCCAGGTGGCAAAAAGTAACGATGTGAATACAGCGCTGATGATGCTTGGTTTTTTCCTGTTTTGTTTTTTTATGCCGGGACAGTCGGAGAATATCTCATGGACATGATGAGCCATGTGTTCACCGAATACCTGCTTCGTGACATTACAATTGCAAGCGTGGAAGACATCATGTTTGAAATAACGGTGGAATCCTCCATCGTTCTGCTGCCGCTGATGGCCGTAGCCGTCATAATCGGTACTGCCGCGGCTGCTATGCAGGTGGGGCTGAAGTATACTCCGGAAGCCATCAAAATGAAATTGGAGAAAATCGATCCTTTAAAAGGCTTTAAACGAATATTCTCCGCCCGGGCGATTGTGGAGCTGTTCAAATCATTATTCAAGATCACGCTCGTTGGAGCCGTTGTTTTTACGATTATTTATATTCATCTGGATGACCTGCTGATGATGTACCAGAAGCATCCGCTGGACGGGTTCTACCTGATTGCGAGGCTTACCGGCCTGATCGGGGTGGCAAGCGCCATCCTGCTCGTTATCCTGGCGGTTCCGGATTATATCTATCAGCGCTATGACCATGAAAAACAGATGAGAATGTCCAAGCATGACGTGAAAGAAGAACATAAAAAAATGGAAGGGGATCCGCGCATCAAATCAAAAAGGCGCCAGAAACAGATGGATATGGCGATGAACCGGATGATGCAGGAAGTCCCAAAAGCGGATGTTGTCATAACCAACCCTACCCATTTTGCTGTCGTGCTCAAATATGAAGATGGTTCGATGGCTGCTCCGGTAGTCACTGCCAAAGGCGCGGATTTCGTTGCAAAAAAAAATTAAAGAGCTGGCCCGCGAAAATCATATTCCGATGGTGGAAAACAAGCCGCTTGCAAGAGCCTTGTTCAGCCAGGCGGATATCGGCGACGAAGTGCCGGAGGATTTGTTCAAAGCCGTCGCAGAAGTACTCGCGTATATTTACCGGCTCAAGCACAAAATATGAAAAGGAGAGGAGGAAGTAAATGAAAATTAGAGAGTTTTCCGTATTGTTCGGCGTCATCATGATTGTAGTTATGCTGATTATTCCTCTTCCCACCCTAATACTGGATTTATTAATCATTTTAAATATCTCGCTGGCGCTTTTAATTATTCTTGTCGCAATGAATACGAAAGAACCACTGGAATTTTCTATATTTCCGACCCTTCTTCTACTCGTCACCCTTTTCAGGCTGGGTCTCAACGTCTCCACGACCCGTTCAATATTAAGCAATGCCGATGCGGGGAACGTCATTGAAACATTTGGTAATTTCGTTATATCGGGAAGTGCATTAGTCGGCTTTGTTGTTTTTCTTATCTTAATTATTATTCAATTCGTCGTGATCGTAAAAGGGGCTGAGCGGGTTTCGGAAGTCGGCGCCCGATTTACGCTTGATGCTATGCCTGGTAAGCAGATGAGTATTGATGCAGATTTGAATGCGGGTATGATCTCCGACCTCGAAGCCAAGCAGCGCCGTGAAAAAATTGAACGGGAAGCTGACTTTTACGGATCCATGGACGGGGCAAGTAAATTTGTAAAAGGGGACGCGATTGCAGGTATTGTTATCGTCATTATTAACATGATCTTTGGTATCGTGATCGGCATGACCGAACACAGTATGGATGTCGGCACCGCAGCGAATACTTTTACGCTTCTTACCGTAGGAGACGGACTTGTCAGCCAAATACCTGCGCTGCTTATCTCGACTGCTACCGGTATTATCGTTACAAGAGCCGTATCGGAAGGCAATCTGGGCTCGGATGTAACCCGGCAGCTGCTGGCTTTTCCTACCATGCTCTATATTGCGGCAGGATCCATTTTTGCTCTCGGCGTTTTTACGCCGATTAACTTCTTTTTAACATTTTCCATTGCTTCGCTGCTCTTTGTTTTAGCCTGGTTTGCCAACAAAACGCTCAAATCGGAAGCTCTCGAAGCCGAAACGGCAGCAGCGGCAGGCCAGGAAGAAGAAGTGGACATGAAGTCTCCGGAAAATGTGGTTCATCTGTTAACGGTTGACCCTATTGAATTTGAGTTCGGGTACGGGCTGATTCCATTAGCTGATACCAATCAGGGGGGCGACCTGCTCGACCGGATTGTGATGATCCGCCGTCAGCTCGCTCTGGAAATGGGAATGATTGTTCCGGTCATCCGCATCCGGGATAATATCCAGCTGCAGCCCAATGAATACGTGATAAAAATGAAAGGCAATGAAGTAGCAGGAGGGGAAATGCTGCTCGATCACTATCTGGCTATGAGCCCGGGAGTCGAAGATCCGGCCGTACAGGGGATCGAAACAGTGGAGCCGGCATTTGGTCTGGCGGCCCTCTGGATAACCGAGGACATGAAAGACACCGCTGAAGGCTCCGGCTATACGGTTGTTGATCCGCCTTCCGTTGTGTCCACGCATTTAACAGAAGTTGTAAAAGCCCACGCGCACGAGCTGCTTGGAAGGGAAGAAACAAACAGCTGGTGGATCATCTGAAAGAAACATATCCAACGCTTGTGGAGGAAGTAACACCTTCTCCGCTGCAGCTTGGAGAAATTCAGAAAGTGCTTTCCAATCTGCTGAAAGAAAAAATATCGATCCGCAACCTGCCTACTATTTTTGAAATTCTTGCAGAATACGGCCAGATGACAAAAGATATGGATTTAATTACAGAATATGTGCGGCAGGGGCTTTCCAGACAGATCACCAAACAGTTCGCGCAGGAAGGAAGCGCGATGCAGGTCATTACGATCAGTGGAGGAATTGAAAAGCAGATAGCTGACAATATCCAGCAGACAGAACATGGGAATTATCTGGCGATGGATCCAGGCGTAAGCCAGCAGATATTGGAATCGATAAGCAGGGAAACGGAACGGGCTGCCGGAAACGGACAGCCGGCCATTCTCCTTTGTTCACCGGCTGTGCGTATGCATCTGCGTCAGCTTGTGGAACGCTATCTGCCGCAGGTGCCGGTTCTTTCTTACAATGAACTCGAGCCAAGCCAGGAAGTCCAGAGTATTGGCATCGTTCAGCTATAGGAATAGGAGGACTGGAAAGTGATCGATGTGCTGATAGTTGATGATTCAGCGTTTATGAGAAAAATGCTTTCGGAATTTATAAACAGTCAGACGGATATGACCGTAAAAGCAGCAGCAAGAAACGGCAGCGATGCTTTGAAAAAAGTTCAGGCGGAACATTTTGACGTAATGACGCTGGATGTGGAAATGCCTGTTATGAACGGCATAGACGTATTAAAGAAAATCCCGGCAGGCGGGCCGGCCGTTATTATGGTCAGCTCAAAAACCCAGCGCGGTTCCGATATGGCCGTTGAGGCCCTGGAACTGGGAGCAGTAGAAGTAGTGGCCAAGCCTTCGGGATCTATATCCCTTGATATAGAAAAAGTTAAAGAAGAATTTCTTTCTAAAATAAGAATAGCGGCAGCGGCAGGTACGGGAAAGCCGGTGGTGGATCGAAGCCTATCCAGAGCATCTGCACCGACGGTTCCACCTAAAGCAGTTATCCATTCAGGGTGCAGGAACGTTATTGCCATCGGTACATCAACGGGAGGGCCGAAAGCTCTTCAGGTTGTTATACCAAAACTTCCGGCATCACTGCCGGCCCCTGTTTTTGTAGTTCAGCATATGCCTCCCTCCTTTACAGGCTCTCTTGCCAGACGACTTAACCAGATTTCCGGAGTGCGTGTGAAAGAGGCGGAGCATAATGAAACGGCCGAAAACGGTGTCGTTTATATAGCGCCGGGGGGCAGCCAGATGCGTGTCGGTAAAAAAGAGGGAAGGCTGTTTCTTTCCGTGACACAGGAAGAAGCTAACGAAGGGCACCGGCCTTCAGTAGACGTTTTATTTAAATCATTATCCGCCTTAAATCACGTCCGTGTGACAGCGGCAGTGCTTACCGGAATGGGAAGGGACGGAGCGGAGGGAGTAAGGCAGCTGCTTGAACAGAATTCCAGCCGCATTGCAGCGGAGTCGGAAACGACTGCAGTTATATACGGAATGCCAAAAGCGGCAGCCCGGATTGCCGGAGTGGAAAATATAGCACTGGAGCATATAACGGCTTTTCTTACCCGGGAATTTTCCGGCTGAAAATGATAATAGAAAGGACGCAGAGAAATGAACCTGACGATAGATGCCAGATTTGAGGATATGCTTAAGGAGGCGGCCAATATTGGTTCCGGCCGTGCTGTTAATTCGCTGTCCCTGCTGCTGGACGAGCCCGTAACAATGAAGCCTGTTCAATTGAAAATAGTCTCTTTTCAAGAACTTATGTCTGAATATGGTGATAAAGAGGAAGTGATGGCAGCTTCTCTGCTTCCTTTCTACGGTGATTTAGAAGGCATTGTATACCTGCTTTTTTCACAGGACGATATAAACGCATTAGCCGGCTCCTTAATAGGAAGAACTGTAACAATGAAAGAACTGGAAACGGATCCGTATATGAACTCTATGCTGATGGAGCTTGGCAATATTCTATCAGGAGCCTACATTTCCGCGCTGGCTGACTTTACCTCTTTAAACATGCAGACGGCTGCTCCCTCCGCAGCCGTGGATATGGCTGTTTCTCTGTGGAATGAGGGGCTGACATACACCCAGGAAACGCAGAACGAAGTGCTTTTTCTGGAATCAGAATGGAAGAGTGTTTCCCTTCCGGGCGGGACAGCCTCGGGACGTTTCTTATTTCTGCCTGATGCACCCTCTTTTCAAGTGCTGCTGCGCAGGCTGGAGGAAAAAATAAATGACTAGTATTTCAGCTGGGTTATATATAAGGGTGGGAATGTCCGACTGGAAAGGCCTCTACAGAAAAAAGAGCAGCTTCGCACTTCCGGGCTCGGCTCCTGCATCGGCGTATCATTTACCAGCGGAGCGGCCCTCTGGCAAGTCATGGCTCATATTCTGCTTCCTGCGTGCCCGGAGAACCAGTTGGAAAACACGCAGCTGAGAGCTAAATTTGCTGATACTTCTATAGAAGATATTATTCATTTTTTTCATAAACAAAATATCCCCTCCCGAAAACTTGCCGCCAAAATGCAGGGGAGCACAGATGTTTGCTGTATCTTCTGCAAAAGAAAACAAAAGCATCGGTTTCAGGAATGCAGAAGCGGTAAAAGAAGCGCTGCAGCTCTACTCCGTACCGCTGCTTGCTGAGGATACCGGGGGCGATAAAGGCAGAACGATTACATTTGATCCTGGGTCAGCCAACCTTTACATACGAAAAGCCTATGGAGAAGAAAACGCAATTTAAAATGATGGAAAAGGGGAACTACAATGGCAAGAACAACTTTTCATGAGCATCAGGAGCTTTGGGAAAAATGGATAGAGCATAGAGACATGGAGGCGTGCAATCAGCTCATGCATGAGTACCAGCCGCTTGTTCATTATCACGTGCAGCGTATTGGGGCAGGGCTGCCAAAAAGTGTACGTCGGGACGATCTGTGGAGCCATGCAATGGCAGGCCTGTATGACGCAATGAAAAAATTTGATTTCAGCCGTGACCTGAAATTTGATACCTACGCCTCTTTTCGTATTAAAGGCTCTATTCTGGACGGTCTCGGCAGGAGGATTGGATGCCCAGGTCATTAAGGGAAAAGTCGAAAAAACTGGAAGAAACGACGGAAATGCTTGAACAAAAGCACGGCAGGTATGTGACGGAAGAGGAAGTGGCCATGCAGATGAACGTAACGACTGCGGAAGTTCGGAAGGTAAGTGCAGAAAGCTTTTTCGCTAATGTCCTTTCAATGGACGAAGAGAGCGCGGAAGGCGATAAATCAGAATCATTTAAAGTAGCTATACGTGATGAAAAAACCCTGAGCCCTGAAGATCTAATGATGAAAGATGCTTCCATTCAGGAACTTGCCGAAGTGATTCAATCCCTCACTGAAAAGAAAAATGGTCGTCAGTCTGTTTTATACAGAGAGATGACGCTTACGGAAATTGGGGAAATTATGAGCCTTCCACTTCCCGATTTCCCAGATCCATTCCAAAGCCTTTAAATTAAAACAGGCCTGGAAAAAAGAAAACTGCAGAACAACGGATAAAATCGGTTTTAGAAATGAAATATTTTTACAAATAAATAAAGCTCATTATCTTGATTTGCCTATAAGCATATGATATATTAATTGACGGTGTTAAATACACACGCCCGGCTGATCTGTAACAAGGTGGCTGCACAGCGCAGCTCAATTGCAGAGAAGATGCAGGCGGAGGAAAAAACCTAAGGAGGAATCAATCATGGCAGTTATTTCCATGAAACAATTACTAGAAGCAGGGGTACACTTTGGTCATCAGACTAGACGCTGGAACCCGAAAATGAGCCGTTATATTTTACTGAAAGAAATGGTATTTATATCATTGACCTTCAGAAGACGGTTAAAAAAGTAGAAGAAGCATAAACTACGTACGCGACATTGCTGCAGACGGAGGAAAAATTCTTTTCGTTGGAACGAAAAGCAGGCACAGGATTCAGTCCGTGACGAAGCTATCCGTTCAGGCCAGTTTATATCAACAGCGCTGGCTCGGGGAACTCTTACAAACTTTGCAACGATCCGTAAGCGTATTGCCGCCCTAAAGGATATCGAAAAAATGCAGGAAAATGGAACTTTTGAAGTCCTGCCTAAAAAAGAAGTAATGCTCCTAGTTAAAGAAATGGACCGTTTGGAAAATTCCTTGGCGGAATCAAAGAAATGAAGAAGCTGCCTGCAGCCATTTTCATTATTGACCCGCGCAAGGAAAGAATTGCTGTCGCAGAAGCGCACAAGCTTAATATCCCAATCGTTTCTATTGTAGATACAAACTGCGACCCGGATGAAATTGACAAAGTAATTCCTGGTAATGATGACGCGATCCGCGCTGTACGCCTTTTAACTTCAAAAATGGCAGACGCTGTTATTGAAGCAAATAGAGCTAATGAGCAGGCTGAACTTGAGAAAGAAACAGAAGAAGAAGCTGCTGAAAACAGGAAACAATTTCATAATCACAGCATCATAACGATGCTGTACACAAAAGGGTGGTATAAGGGGATTGCCCTTTATCATCCTTTTGCTATAGAAAAGAAACAGGCATTTATTCTGAGGAGGAATATAACAATGGCAATTACAGCTGGTATGGTAAAAGAGCTCCGCGCAAAAACAGGAGCCGGAATGATGGACTGCAAAAAGGCACTACGGAAACAGACGGAGATATGGATCAGGCAGTTGATTATCTTCGTGAAAAAGGTATTCCAAAGCGCAAAGAAAGCAGATCGTGTGGCAGCAGAAGGTCTTTCCTCCGTATTAATCGAAGGAAACAAAGCAGTTATTCTTGAAATTAATGCAGAGACAGATTTCGTAGCTAAAAACGAAAACTTCCAGGCACTGGTCAAAGATGTACTTCCTATCTTCTTTCAGAAGAGCCGGCAGATGTTGACACAGCACTTGCTGCTTCGTTTAAAGAAGGAGTAACGCTTCAGGATTACCTGAACGACCAGATCGCTAAGATCGGGGAGAAAATTTCCCTCCGCCGTTTTGAAATTGTAAAGAAAGCGACAATGATTCGTTCGGCTCGTATCTTCATATGGGAGGACGCATTGGTGTTCTTACGCTTCTTGAAGGCACAACCGATGATCAGGCAGCTAAAGACGTAGCAATGCACATCGCTGCTATCAACCCGAGCTACACGTCCCGTGATCAGGTACCTCAGGAAGAAGCAGATCGTGAAAGAGAAGTTCTTAAGCAGCAGGCTCTTAACGAAGGCAAGCCGGAAAACATCGTTGAAAAGATGGTAGAAGGCCGTATTAACAAATACTTCGAGCAGATCTGCCTATTGGATCAGGAATTCGTAAAAGATCCGGACCAGAAAGTCGGCAAGTATGTGAAAAGCTTCGGCGCTGAAGTAAAAGGCTTTGTCCGCTATGAAGTTGGAGAAGGTATGGAAAAACGTGAAGATAACTTTGCTGAAGAAGTTATGTCCCAAGTGAAAAAATAATGGTGCAGCGGGTATGCTCCCTGGATATATCCAGTGGGGCAGGCCCTCTTTCCATGTTATAGAAGGGTTTCACAATAATACCTGACAAGCGGAGGTAAATGATGGAAAAGTACAATAGAGTAGTATTGAAATTAAGCGGTGAAGCTCTTGCCGGAAAATTAGGATATGGAATTGACCCGGAAGTTATTCAGTCCATAGCCACCCAGATTAAAGAGATTGTGGCTTATGATATTGAAATAGCTATCGTAGTCGGCGGCGGAAATATCTGGCGCGGAATGGCTGGCAGCGCAAAAGGAATGGACCGCGCAACAGCTGATTATATGGGAATGCTTGCAACCGTCATGAACTCACTGGCACTTCAGGACAGCCTGGAAGATAACGGCGTTCAGTCCAGAGTGCAGACATCCATTGAAATGAGACAGGTTGCTGAACCATACATAAGACGCAAGGCGATCAGGCACTTGGAGAAAAAACGTGTTGTTATTTTTGCAGCCGGTACAGGCAATCCGTATTTTTCTACAGATACGACAGCTGCCCTTCGCGCTGCTGAAATTGAAGCCGAAGTGATTCTTATGGCCAAAAATAAAGTAGACGGCGTATATGATGCGGATCCATTCGTTCATCCGGAAGCCAAAAAGTATCAGGAGCTTACTTACCTTGATCTGCTGAACGGAAACCTTGGCGTCATGGATTCAACGGCCTCTACTCTTTGCATGGACAACGACATCCTCTTCTCGTGTTTTCCATTATGGAAGAGGGCAACATTAAAAAGGCTGTACTCAAGAAAAAATTGGTACAGTAATTAGGGGGAAATAAACGTGGCAGAGAACGCAAAGCAGGAAACATCCGCTAAAATGAAAAATCCATCGACTCCTTTCAACGGGAGCTTGCAACATTAAGAGCAGGAAGGGCTAACCCTTCTATGCTTGATAAAGTAATCGTGAGCTATTACGGGGCGGAAACACCTCTTAACCAGCTGGCTTCCATTTCTGTGCCGGAAGCACGGCTTCTGGTTGTAGCACCTTATGACAAATCCTCTATCAACGATATGGAAAAAGGAATCCAAAAAGCCAACCTTGGTCTTACTCCGAGCAACGACGGCGAAGTGATCCGTATCTCCATACCGGCTCTTACAGAGGAACGCCGCAAAGACTTATCAAAACTGGTAGGCAAATATGCAGAAGAGGCAAAAGTGGCGATCCGCAATCTCCGCCGCGACGCTAACGAATCTCTTAAAAAGCAGCAAAAGATGGAGATATTACAGAAGATGATCTCGTCGCCAGCAGGATGATATTCAAAAAGTAACAGATCAGCACATTGCAGAAATGATAAAGCAGCAGCAGATAAAGAAAAAGAAATTATGGAAGTTTAAGCTCACAGACGATACATAGAAAGAATGTAAAACCCTCTTCTTGCAGGAGGGTTTTTCCTTTTATAAAGAAATAAAGAAAAGGGCTGCCGCCTAACAGGAAAAGTTTCCCTCATCTCTTGTGTTTGAGAGCACTAATGCTTTAAGATGAAAAAGGACTGCATAACTCTGCCGGTATAGAAAACAGGCAGAAAAAAATAATGGGTTACATATTAAAAGAAGGCTGGTGCCCCAACCATGATTGATAGATTTTTAAAAAATCCAGAAAACGCCCGCATCAAAAGGCCGACACTGCTAAATCAGTAACATACCGGCTCACGTTGCTATCATAATGGATGGAAATGGGCGCTGGGCAAAGGAACGAGGCATGCCGCGCGTCGCTGGACATCGTGAAGGCATGAAAACCATTAATCGCATTGTAGAAAAAGCCCATTTAATGGGAATTAAATATATAACGCTCTATGCATTTTCAACGGAAAACTGGAAACGTCCCAAGTCAGAAGTGGAATTTCTCATGAGGATGCCGGAAAAATTTATTACGAAAGAGCTTCCCTCCCTGATGGAAAACAACGTTAAAGTTCAAATGATGGGGAGCACGGATCTGCTTCCGGCCCATACGTTGAAAGCTGTTAAAAAAGCAATCGATGATACGGCCGGCAACACAGGTATTGTTATGAATATTGCGATGAATTACGGCGGACGGGATGAGCTGGTCCGCGCCGTGAAAGCACTTGGAGAAGAAGTGGAGAGCGGTTCTATTAAAGCTGAAGATATTTCGGAAAAAGATATAAAGGCAAAACTTTTCAGCAGCAATCTTCCGGATCCGGATCTGCTCATACGAACGAGCGGAGAGATACGCCTGAGCAACTTTATGCTGTGGCAGCTGGCTTACAGCGAGTTTTGGTTTACAGATGTTCTCTGGCCGGACTTTAACGGGGAGCACCTGGAAGAAGCAGTTAAGGTGTTTCAGGAAAGGAAGCGGCGGTACGGGGGCGTTTAGATGGGGGAGACACAATGAGACAACGAATAGTAACAGCAGTAATTGGAGGCATCGTATTACTTGGCGCTGTTATTGCAGGCGGAATGTTTTTTACAGCGTTTGTAGCTATTATTGCTTCAGCTGCTATGTATGAACTGATTCGAATGAAACATATTAAAGCCAGGTCGTTTATGGGACTGATAAGCATGTTGTTTATGTGGACGCTCCTCATTCCTGCTGAATGGCTGAACGTCGTATTTCTGGATCATGTGTCCAAGTCCGAGCTTTTCTTCGTCATGATTTTGTTTTTGCTTGCATGGACCGTAGTAACCAAAAACTCATTTACATTTGATGAAGCCGGTTTTGTTATTTTATCAGCGGTCTACGTTGGTTACGGATTTTATCATCTGATTATTACCCGCAACCTCGATGATATTGGACTGCTCATTGTATTTTTTACTTTATTTATTATTTGGGCGACCGATTCCGGTGCCTATTTTATCGGCCGGAAGTGGGGAAAGCATAAGCTCTGGCCCGATATCAGTCCGAAAAAAACAATTGAAGGATTCATAGGAGGAATAGGTGCCGCGCTTATTGTAGGGTGGGTATTTCACATGTTCTTTCCTATCTATTCGTCGGCATGGGTCGTCACTGCATTTATTTTAACGGCGTCTATATTTGGACAGCTCGGAGATCTGGTAGAATCAGCGTTAAAACGCCATTATGCCGTAAAAGATTCCGGGACGCTGCTGCCGGGCCACGGCGGTGTGCTCGACCGCTTTGACAGCTTGATTTTTGTCATGCCTCTGCTGCACTTTTTCTATTTTTTATCGTAGAACGTACATACTACAGACAGGCTGATTAATAAAGGAGACTACTATGAAAAAAATCTCACTGCTTGGATCCACCGGCTCTATTGGCACACAAACGCTGGACGTCATTAAAAGCCACCCGGAAGAATTTTCGCTCGCGGCTATGACAGCCGGTAAAAACATTACGCTTGCGGCAGAACAGATAGCGCTGTTTAAGCCATCGCTGGTCAGCGTAGAACGAAAAGAAGATGCAGAGCGGCTTCAAAAAGAATTTCCGAATATCCGGGTTCTTTTTGGAAGAGACGGGCTGATTGAAGCTGCGTCGTATAAGGAAGCTGATTTTCTAATGAACGCAGTGATGGGAAGTGTCGGACTGGAACCGACGCTTGCAGCTATTGAAGCGGGTAAGGACATCGGTATCGCCAATAAAGAAACGCTTGTGACGGCCGGTCACATCGTTACGCAGGCAGCTAAAAAGCATGAGGCGCTGCTGCTGCCCGTGGACAGCGAGCATTCGGCTATTTATCAGTGCCTGCTCGGCAATAGAAGAGAAGACGTAGACCGGTTAATTATTACAGCTTCCGGTGGAAGCTTCCGTGATCTAAATCGGGATCAGCTGCAGAATGTAACGAAAGAGGATGCCCTGAACCATCCAAACTGGTCAATGGGCGCAAAAATAACGATCGATTCGGCAACGATGATGAACAAAGGCTTTGAAGTTATCGAAGCCCACTGGCTCTTTGATATGGCGTATGATGACATTGAAGTCGTTATCCACCGTGAGAGTATTGTGCATTCCCTCGTGGAATATAAAGACAAAAGCGTGATAGCCCATCTTGGATCCCCTGATATGAGGGTTCCTATCAGTTTGCCCTGTCCCAGCCTAAAAGGCTTGAATTAAAAGATACAAACAGGTTAAACTTATGGGAAGCAGGAGCGCTACATTTTTCAAAGCCGGATTTTGACCGTACCGCTGTCTGCAGTATGCGTATGATGCAGGAAAACCGGGGTACGATGACAACTGTTTTAAATGCGGCAAATGAAATAGCGTGGCGGAATTTCTCGCAGGCCGTATTTCCTTTGTGGCGATTGAAGAGTATATAGAAAAAGCAATGCATCGGCATTCGTCCCAGCGTGCTCCTGATTTACAGACCATTCTTGAAGTGGATAAAGAAACAAGGAAATATGTGGCTTCTTTAATAGGGTAAAGGTGGGAAAAAATTGGATACATTAATTGCAATAATTATTATTTTTGGGGTGCTGGTGGCAGTCCATGAATGGGGGCATCTTTACTTTGCCAAAAAAGCCGGTATATTATGCCGGGAATTTGCAATTGGCTTCGGCCCGAAAATATTTTCAACAAAGCGCAATGAACGCTCTATACTGTCAGGCTGCTTCCGCTTGGAGGCTATGTTCGCATGGCCGGTGAAGAGCCGGAGCAGGTGCAGATTAAGCCCGGCTATGAAGTAGGTCTTGTCTGGAATGAAGCCGGCAAGGTAAAAGAAATCATCGTAAACAATAAATCAAAGCATCCTGAAGCAAAAGTAGTGTCTGTCGAACGTATAGATCTTGATAAACAGCTGTTTATTGAAGCATATACCGATGACGAAGAAGAGCTGCAGCGCTTTGATGTAGATGATGCCTGCAATATGATTGTCGATGAAAAGCCGGAGCAGATTGCGCCGTACCACAGGCAGTTCGGCTCCAAGAAACCGGGTCCCAAGTTTTTGACCATATTTGCGGGTCCGGCCATGAACTTTATTCTCGCCTTTATACTGTTTATGACGTTTGCGCTGATTAACGGCGTACCGACAGACGAAGCTTCCATGGGAGAGCTGGTGGACGGAAGTCCCGCCCAGGAGGCTGGCTTGATGCAGGGCGATGAAGTAAACGCCGTGGACGGCCAGCAGGTAAATACGTGGCAGGAAATGACGTCAGTCATTCAGCAGAACCCGGGTCAGGCTGTTCCGTTTGATATTGTACGTGATGGACAGGAACAGACTATTACCGTAGAGCCGGACAGCGTGTACGATGAAATGGCGGAGCAGGAAATCGGCCAGATCGGCGTAAATGCGCCTGCTCCGGAGCATTCCTTCTTTGGAGCGATTGAATACGGTGCGACCAGCGTCGTCGAAGTAGCCACTTTGATTTTTCAGGTACTGAGCACGATTTTAACCGGTCAGTTTTCACTCGATGATCTGGCGGGGCCTGTCGGTATTTATAATGCTACAGGCGAAGTTGCCTCTCTAGGCATTCTGGTGCTTGTGCAGTGGGCTGCAATGCTGAGTGTGAATCTTGGTATTGTGAACCTGCTGCCGCTTCCGGCATTGGATGGCGGAAGGCTTATCTTTATTACGCTTGAAGCGATCCGCCGCAAGCCGATTGATCCGCAGAAAGAGGGAATGGTCCATTTACTCGGATTTGCCCTGCTGATTCTGCTGATGCTGGCAAGTAACATGGAATGATATCAACCGTTTCTTTTTATAATAATGCTGCAAGGCTTCAGTGCCCGAGCTTTCTCTAAGGAATAACGACTCAAAAGGTGAAGCCTTTTGTCGGGAGCGGGTACTGCGCCTTTGTTTTATCTAAATACGATACCGGCAGGAATATTTCTGTCTGTTTAACTTGAAGAAGAGGGTTCCTACTACTATGAGACAACAATCATTTTTCAGTCCCACGATGCGTGATGTGCCGCAGGGCGCAGACATAACGAGCCACCAGCTGATGCTCAAGCCGGACTTATCCGTCAGACGGCTTCCGGAATTTACAGGCTATCTTCCGCTCGGCTATAAAGTACTTAGAAAAATTGAAAATATCGTTAGAGAAGAAATGAACAATGCCGGAGCTCAGGAAATTCTTATGCCGGCCGTGCAGCCTGCTGAAATATGGGAGGAATCCGGCCGTATTCACGATTACGGCCCGGAGCTGATGCGCTTGAAAGACAGGCACAACCGCGATTTCGTACTCGGTGCCACGCATGAAGAAGTGATTACCTCACTCGTGCGCGATGAGTTGAATTCCTACAAAAAAACTGCCGGTCAACCTGTACCAGATTCAAAACAAATATAGGGATGAAAGAAGAGACCGCGTTTTGGGGTGCTTCGTTCCCGTGAGTTTGTCATGAAAGATGCCTATTCTTTTGACAGCAGTGAAGAAGGACTTGAAGAAAGCTACTGGAACATGTTCCGTGCCTATCAGTCTGTATTTAAAAGATGCGGCCTCGATTTCCGTGCAGTGGAAGCGGATGCCGGAGCGATCGGCGGCAAAGGCGGCACCCATGAATTTATGGCCCTTTCCGATGTAGGTGAAGACACGATTGCCTATTCAGACGCTTCGATTTTGCGGCCAATATTGAAGTGGCAAAGATTGCAGACGGTTATGAAAAGCCGGCCAGGCCGGAAACGTCCATGGCGCCGGTGGATACCCCGTCGATGAAAACGATTGACGATTTGATGAAGGGTCTTTCGATAGAAAGTACTTCCATTATTAAATCTGTGCTATTTATAGCAGATGAAGAACCCGTGCTTGTTTTAGTCAGGGGAGATCATGAAGTAAATGAGATTAAAGTTGCCAATCTGCTGGACTCTTCAGAAGTCAGGCTGGCAGAAGATGCTGAGGTCGAGCAGGTAATGGGATGCCGGACAGGTTTTATCGGGCCGGTCCGTGCACCGGAAAACGTGAAAATACTGGCTGATTATGCTGTGCGAGGCATAGCGGAAGCGGTAACAGGAGCTAACGAATTAGATAAGCATTTTATGAACGTTCATCCGGACCGCGATATTAACGTCAGCTCCTATGAAGATCTGCGCTTTATTAAAGAAGGAGATCCGGCTCCGGACGGCAAAGGAACGATCCGCTTCGCCAAAGGGATTGAAGTCGGCCAGGTATTTAAGCTGGGCACCAAGTATTCTAAAGCGTTAAAAGCTGATTTTCTGGACGAGCAGGGGAAAGCACAACCGTTAATCATGGGGTGTTACGGTATCGGCGTGAGCCGTACCATTGCGGCAATTGTCGAACAGCATCATGATGAATCCGGCATCATCTGGCCGAAGAATGTCGCTCCTTTCGATATCCACCTGCTGACGATGAACGTAAAGCAGGAAGACCAGGCTGCCCTTGGCGAATCCTTGTACAAGAAGCTCCGCGAAGCCGGTTTTGATGTGTTATACGATGACCGGAAAGAACGCGCCGGAGTGAAATTTAAAGACGCTGATTTATACGGTATTCCGGTTAGAGTAGCCTGCGGCAAAAAAGCGGCGGAAGATGTTGTGGAAGTGAAACTAAGAGAAGGCGGAGAAGCGGTGGAAGTTGCGGTATCCGGCCTTATGGACTATTTAAAACAGCACGCATAATCGAAGAATCAAGCTATTATCCCATGGCCCTTTATTAGAAATGACACTTTCTAATCGAAGAAAACCATGGGATAATTTTATGAAGAAAGTAACGAAAGGGGTGCTCTGCAGTGAGTTCAGACAACCGTATCAGAGAAGAAAGATTTCAGCTGCTGATGGAGCAGCTGGATGTCCCCGCTGACATAAAAGAGAGATACCTGCAGGAGGGGCGGATAGAAAAACTGGAAATCAGTAAGCAGGAGAAAAAGTGGCACTTTTATTTCTACCTTCCGGTTCCGCTTCCCTATGAAATATTCGAGCTGATTGAAAATAAGATGAACACAGCGTTTACGCACGTTGCGTCTACCGCTTTTTCAATACAATATCAAGAAGAACAGCCGTTTGACCGTCTGACATCTTACTGGCCGGCCGTAATTAAGCGGATTGACGCATGGCGCCTCATTGAGGCAGCGTCTTAACGGAGGTCTGCCTGCTATCGAAAATAACGTGATCACTCTTTCCTGCAAAAATGAGGCAGAAGCTTCGATGATGGAGAGAAAGCTCGCGGATTCCCTTCAGGAGATTATGCCGGGGCTTGGATTCGGCAAGTGCATCGTTAAAGCGGATGTCAAGAACTCCCAGGAAGAGCGGGAGGCGTTTGAAGAAAAGAAGAAAGAAGAAGACCACTCCAAAGTAGTCGAAGCTATGATGGAGCGTAAAAAGCAGGAAGACCGGTCCAAAAAAGCCGGCGATTCCGGTTCGCTTCGTATCGGTTATCCTATTAAAGAGGAACCGGTTCCGATTGAAACGATCCAGGACGAACGCCGGATTGCTATACAGGGGTATTTTTGAGGCGGAAACAAGAGAGCTGCGAAGCGGACGTACGCTTCTAACATTTAAAATTACGGATTATACCGATTCCATCAGCGTGAAAATGTTCTCCAGGGATAAAGAAGATCTGCCGATGTACCTGGCCCTGAAAAAGGGCATGTGGGTGAAAGTGAGGGGCGGCGTACAGAACGATACATTTGTGCGTGACCTGGTGATGATCGGAAATGATGTCACACAGATTCAGCCTGCGGTTAGAACGGATAAAGCAGATCCTGAGGAAACAAGAGTAGAGCTTCATGCTCATACAAATATGAGTCAGATGGATGCGACGACGACGGCTTCCGAATACGTAGCAAAAGCAGCAGAATGGGGACACCAGGCAGTTGCCATCACCGACCATGGTGTAGCCCAGTCTTTCCCGGATGCGTACAGCGCATCGAAGAAGCACGGCGTGAAAATCCTGTACGGGCTGGAGGCCAACCTTGTAGATGACGGGTGCCGATTGCGTATAACGAAGCGGACAGGGATCTGGCGACCGGCACTTATATTGTGTTTGACGTAGAAACGACGGGACTGAGCGTTGTGTACGACACCATTATTGAGCTGGCAGCTGTGAAAATAAGAGATGGAGAAATCGTAGACCGGTTTGAACGATTTTCCAACCCGCATCAGAAGCTGTCGGATACGATTATTGATCTGACTGGTATTACCGATGATATGCTCGAAGGGGCACCGGAACTTAACGACGTGCTTACTGATTTTGAAACTTTTATGGAGGATGGTATTCTCGTTGCCCATAATGCCAGCTTTGATATGGGATTTCTAAATGAAGGCTACCGGAAAATGGATCAGGATAAAGTAAAAAATCCTGTGATTGACACATTGGAGCTGGGACGTTTTTATACCCGCATTTAAAAAACCACCGCCTGAATTCTTTATGTAAAGCGTTTGATATTGAACTCGTCAGTCACCACCGGGCTATTTATGATGCGGAAGCAACAGGATACCTGCTCTGGAAAATGCTTAAAGACGCAATGAACAAAGAAATTGCCAATCATAATCAGCTGAATCAGAACATGGGTCAGGGCGATTTCTACAGACTCCGCCCTTCCCACTGCACGCTGATTGCCCAGACTCAGGAAGGCCTGAAAAATCTTTATACGCTTATTTCCAAATCCCATCTGGAGTATTTCTTCCGGACCCCCCGTATTCCAAGGTCGGTTCTGCAGAAGCACCGGGCCGGACTTATAGTCGGCTCCGGATGTGACAAGGGAGAAGTGTTTGAAACGATGATGCAGAAGTCGGCGGAAGAAGCCAAGGCAGCCGCGGAATTCTATGATTATCTGGAAATCCAGCCGCCCGGCAACTACGCCCATCTGGTTGAAAAAGAGCTGCTCAAAGACCAGGATGCTGTTTATGACATTACTAAAAAAATAGCCGCTCTGGGTGAAGAGCTCGGCATGCCTGTTATCGCTACGGGTAATGCCCATTATATTGAACCGGAAGACAGCGTCTATCGTAAAATACTGGTAGCTTCACAGGGCGGAGCGAACCCTTTGAACCGTCAGACGCTGCCCGCCGTACATTTTCGGACAACAGATGAAATGCTGGAGGAGTTTTCGTTTCTTGGAGATGATCTTGCAAAGAAAGTTGTAGTGACCGAATCGAGGGCGCTGGCCGATTCAGTCGAGGAGATTCATCCCATCCCCGACCAGCTTTATACGCCTACCATTGAAGGCTCGGATAAAGAAATCAGGGATATGTGCTATACGAAAGCGGAGGAGCTTTACGGCTCCCCGCTTCCCGAGATCGTTGAAAGCAGGCTGGAAAAAGAGCTTGCCAGCATCATCGGCCATGGATTTGATGTTATTTATCTTATTTCACAGAAGCTTGTAAAAAAATCACTGGACGATGGCTATCTGGTCGGCTCCAGAGGGTCGGTCGGATCTTCATTTGTAGCCACGATGACTGAAATAACGGAAGTAAATCCGCTACCGCCCCACTATGTGTGTCCGTCCTGTAAGCATTCCTACTTCTTTAACGACGGTTCCGTAATGTCGGGCTATGACCTGCCTGACAAAGCGTGTGAAAAGTGCGGAAGCAAATATATTAAAGAAGGTCAGGATATCCCGTTTGAAACGTTCCTTGGATTTAAAGGGATAAAGTGCCTGATATCGATTTAAACTTTTCCGGTGACTATCAGCCGAGAGCGCATCATTATACAAAAGAGTTATTTGGCGAAAAAAACGTCTACCGGGCCGGAACGATAGGTACCGTGGCTGATAAAACAGCCTACGGGTACGTCAAGGGATATCAAAGTGATCATGATATGCATCTGCGCGGTGCGGAAATTGACCGGCTTGTGTCAGGCTGTACAGGTGTAAAGCGGACAACCGGCCAGCACCCGGGGGGTATAATCGTTGTACCCGAGGAGTATGATATCCACGATTTCAGCCCGGTTCAGTTTCCGGCCGATGATAAAAGTTCGGAATGGCGGACGACCCATTTTGACTTTCATTCCATTCATGATAACCTGCTGAAGCTCGATATTCTCGGACACGATGACCCGACTGTCATTCGTATGCTGCAGGATTTAAGCGGTATTGATCCAAAGACTATTCCCGTAGATGATAAAGAAGTAATGAAAATATTCAGCTCACCCGAAGTACTCGGCGTAACGCCGGAGCAGATTATGTGTAAAACGGGCACCTATGGCATTCCTGAATTTGGTACGCGGTTCGTCCGGCAGATGCTTGAGGAAACGAACCCGACCACATTTTCAGAGCTGCTGCAGATTTCCGGACTTTCCCACGGCGCAGACGTATGGCTTGGAAATGCCCAGGAGCTGATCCAGAGCGGCACATGCCAGCTCAAAGATGTAATAGGCTGTCGTGACGATATTATGGTTTACCTTATCTATAAAGGGGTGGACGACGCCCTGGCATTTAAAATTATGGAATTCGTCCGTAAAGGAAAGGGTCTTCAGGAAGAATGGGTTGAAGAAATGAAGAAGCACGGCGTACCGGACTGGTATGTGGAATCCTGCTTAAAAATCAAGTATATGTTTCCAAAAGCCCACGCTTCTGCGTATGTGTTAATGGCAGTGCGGATTGCCTATTTTAAAGTGCATCATCCAATGTTTTTCTACGCCGCTTATTTCACGGTCCGGGCCGATGACTTTGATTTAAATACGATGATCAAAGGCGGTACTTCCATTAAGAGCCGGATTCAGGAAATACAGGCAAAAGGCTTTGATGCCACACCGAAAGAAAAAAACATTGTGACCGTACTCGAACTTGCTCTTGAAATGGTAGAACGGGGCTATTCCTTCCAGAAAGCAGACCTGTACCGCTCCAAGGCATCAGAATTCATCGTAGAAGGAGATTCGCTTATACCACCTTTTAACGCGCTTGACGGAGTCGGCACAAATGCGGCGCTCAGTATTGTAAAAGCAAGAGAAGGCGGCGAATTTCTATCCAAAGAAGATCTGCAGCAGCGCAGTAAAGCGACAAAAACGGTTATTGAAAACCTTGATCTGCACGGCTGCCTGCAGGGTCTGCCGGATTCCAATCAGCTGTCTTTATTTAAAAACAGACACGATGAAGCAGAAGCTGGATGGTAAAACGAACAACAGGAGCCTGTAAGGCGCATGAAAACAAGCCCTGGTTGCACTTTCAGTCGATTTATGGTAATCTATTAAGCGAAAGCAATGGATATGAAGCGTCGGGAGAAGAGTGGGTAAATACCCACTCTTTCGTTTGTAAAAAAGGGTATTTTGCACTTATTTCATACATGAACAGGCGTAGCGTAAAGAAAACAGCTTATCATATAATCAAGGAGGATGGTTATGAGCGAGCGGGTCAAAGATACCGCCAGACGACTTGTTCAGCCCATCTTGGAAGATTTAGGGCTAGAACTAGTTGAAGTGGAATATAAAAAAGAAGGAAAAAATTGGTTTCTGCGTGTATATATAGATAGTCCAAAAGGAATAGCTATTGAAGACTGTGGAACCGTAAGTGAGAGACTAAGCGAAAAACTTGATGAACAGGATCCGGTAAATGAAAATTATTACCTCGAAGTATCCTCACCAGGTGCAGAGCGGCCGCTCAAATCGGAGGAAGACATTAAGCGCGCTGTAGGCAAATATATTAACATTACGACCTATAAGCCTTTAAACGGCGATAAAGTCTTCGAAGGAACGCTGCTCTCTTTTCAAGATGGCATATTGGAAATCAGCCAAAAGAAAAGCAGAAAAAGTCAGAATGGAAATTCCTTATAAAAAGTAGCAAAAGCCAGACTGGCCATCGAATTTTAAGAGGTACCGATAACAAGGGGGAGGATAATCCGTGAATACAGATTTATGGATGCACTAAATTCACTGGAAAAAGATAAAGGCATTGAAAAAGAAATTATTCTGGAAGCGATTGAAGCTGCTTTAATATCAGCGTATAAGCGCAATTTTAACCAGGCTCAGAATGTACGGGTGGATGTAAGCCGTGATAATGGAAGCATCCGCGTGTTCGCACGTAAAGAAATAGTCGAAGAGGTATTTGATCCGAGGCTTGAAATTTCGCTTGCAGAGGCACGGGAAATGTACTCCGAATATGAGCTTGATGATGTAGTGGAACTGGAAGTTACGCCGAAAAACTTCGGACGTATCGCGGCCCAGACGGCAAAGCAGGTCGTTACCCAGCGCGTACGCGAGGCAGAAAGAGGCATTATTTCTGACTTCATAGACCGTGAAGAAGATATCATGACAGGGATCGTTCAGCGCCAGGATCACCGGTTTATTTACGTCGATCTTGGAAAAGTAGAGGCGCTTCTTCCGCAGGGAGAGCAGATGCCCAATGAAAACTATAAGCACAATGACCGGATTAAAGCGTATATTACGAAAGTGGAAAAAACGACAAAAGGTCCGCAGATCGTTATTTCCAGAACCCACCCGGTCTGCTGAAAAGACTATTTGAATTAGAAGTGCCGGAAATATATGATGGAACTGTGGAGATTATTTCTGTTGCAAGAGAAGCGGGAGACCGTTCAAAAATATCCGTTCACGCAGAAGACCCGGAAGTGATCCGGTAGGATCCTGTGTAGGCCAGCGCGGTCAGCGCGTTCAGGCAATCGTCGATGAATTAAAAGGCGAAAAAATTGATATTGTACAGTGGTCTACAGACCCGTTTGAATACGTAGCAAATGCGCTGAGTCCTTCTAAAGTTCTCGATGTGCAGGTGGATGATGACAATAAAAGCACGCTCGTTATCGTGCCGGATTACAATTATCCCTGGCTATCGGAAAAAGAGGCCAGAATGCACGTCTGGCTGCAAAGCTTACCGGCTGGAAAATAGATATAAAAAGCCAGACGGAAGCCGAAGAGCTCGGTCTTTATGTTCCAAAAGAAGAAACAGAAGAAGAAATCTGGGACGACAGCTTCGAGGAGTCATAACAGCGAGTTAAAAGGAGCGAAAAGAGTTGAAACGCAAACCTCCTATTAGAAAATGCATTGTAAGCGGAGAATCAGGTACTAAAAAAGAGCTTGTCCGTATCGTGCGTGATACCGAGGGGTATGTAAGCGTAGACTTCAGCGGCAAAAAAAACGGCCGCGGCGCTTATTTGACAAATGAGGAATCCGTTTTTCTGGAAGCAAAGAAACGGGATGCGCTTTCCCGTCACCTGAAAGTATCCCTCAGCCCGGACGACTATGACCGCTTGCTGCAGGAAAGAAACAAAGGAAAAAAACCATGAATGATAAATTTTATTCGCTGCTCGGACTGGCATCCAGAGCCGGTAAAGTAAAAACCGGTGACACAGCAGTCCTGAAAGATATCCGCAGCCAGACGCTCCGGCTCGTTATTGTAGCCGGAGATGCGTCGGAAAATACGCAGAAGAAATTTAACGACAAATCCAGCTATTATCGCGTACCGTACAGAATTGCCGGAACCCGTCAGACGCTGGGACAAGCGCTTGGAAAAGGGGAAAGGGTGACCGTAGGGATTACCGATGAAGGATTCGCGAAAAAGCTAATCTCATTGCTGGATAATTAGAAGGTGGAGGTTAGGCTTATGAGCAAAATGAGGGTGTACGAATATGCCAAACAGGTGGACAAGTCCAGTAAGGATATTGTCCAGGCTCTAAAAAGCAAAGGCGTGGAAGTTTCCAACCATATGTCGGTTATTAGCGATGAGGATATAAAAAAATCCAGACACCGGCAAAGCCGGCGGCAGAAGCTCCAAAAGCTTCTACTAATAAAAAAACAGAAAATGAGGGAAAGAAAAATACAAATATGAATAATACTAAAAATAACTCGAAACCAAACAACCGCGGCAGTCAATCCAATCCAAGAGGCAGAGGAAAAAGAAGAGGAAGCTCACGTCAGCAGAGCAAGTCACCTCACCAGATTCTGGCCCTGCCTAAAAAGATTACTTTTATCGAATCTTTAACCGTAGGAGAACTGGCTGAAAAGCTGCACAGAGATTCTTCCGAAGTCATTAAAAAGCTGATGAAACTCGGCGTAATGGCAACAAAAAACGAATCACTTGATAAAGAAACCATTGAACTGATCACGGCTGATTACGGCGTGGAAGTTGAAGAAGAAGAAGTAATCGACAAGCTCGATATTGATATCTACACAGACGAAAACGACAGCGAAGAAAACCGTACGGAACGTCCGCCGGTAGTTACTATCATGGGGCACGTTGACCACGGTAAAACGACGCTTCTTGATTCAATCCGTCATACAAAAGTAACGGCAGGCGAAGCAGGCGGCATTACGCAGCACATTGGTGCCTACCAGATTGAAGAAAACAATAAAAAAATTACGTTCCTTGATACTCCCGGACACGCTGCATTTACTACAATGAGAGCCCGCGGTGCCCAGGTAACAGATATTACGATCCTTGTAGTAGCCGCAGACGACGGTGTTATGCCGCAGACAAAAGAGGCAATTGCCCATGCGAAAGCCGCGGAAGTACCGATTATTGTAGCGGTAAACAAAATGGACAAAGAGGGCGCCAACCCGGACCGCGTAATGCAGGAACTGACAGAATTTGAATTGGTTCCAGAAGCATGGGGCGGCGAAACGATTTTTGTTAACGTATCTGCTATTAAGGGAGAAGGCATTGATGAGCTCGTTGAAATGATCCTTCTTGTATCCGAAGTAGAAGAATACAAAGCAAACCCGGATAAACGTGCGACGGGTACGGTTATTGAAGCAGAGCTTGATAAAGGAAAAGGACCAGTTGCGACCCTTCTTGTTCAGGACGGCACCATGCATGTCGGCGATCCGATCGTAGTTGGAAACACATTCGGTCGAATCCGCGCCATGGTCAATGATCTCGGCCGCCGCGTGAAGTCAGCAGCGCCATCCACTCCGGTTGAAATTACTGGTTTGAGTGACGTACCGCAGGCAGGCGATCAGTTTGTTGTATTCGAAGACGAGAAAAAAGCCCGCAGCGTTGGGGAGCAGAGAGCCGCCAGAGCGAAAGACGAAGAGCGTAACTTAACAAACCGCGTCAGCATTGATGATCTGTTCAGCCAGATTCAGGACGGCAACATGAAAGAGATCAATGTTATTGTAAAAGCAGACGTACAGGGTTCTGTAGAAGCAGTAAAAGGCTCACTGGAAAAATTGATGTAGAAGGCGTTAAGATTAATATCATTCATGCAGGAGCAGGTGCTATTGCAGAATCAGACGTTATTCTGGCTTCCGCTTCCAATGCCATTATTATTGGATTCAACGTAAGACCTGACGTGAACGCTAAGCGTACGGCTGATGTAGAAAAAGTAGATATCCGCCAGCACCGTGTTATATACGATGCAATTGAAGAGATTGAAGCAGCGATGAAAGGTATGCTTGACCCGATATTTGAAGAAAAAGTTATCGGTCAGGTGGAAATCCGCCAGCTGTTTAAAGTATCGAAAATTGGTACCATTGCAGGAAGCTACGTAACGGAAGGTAAAATCACCAGAGACTCTACGTCCGCCTTATCCGTGATGGCATCGTTATTTATGAAGGTGCAATTAACGCGCTGAAACGCTTTAAAGATGACGTGAAAGAAGTAAGCGCCGGCTATGAGTGCGGTGTAACGCTTACCAAGTTTAATGATCTGCGAGAAGGCGACGTAATTGAAGCGTACGTTATGGAAGAAATCAAACGCACATGATCGGAGCCGTTCATTTTGAATGCCTGATACACAGCGCTTATTCCTTAAAGGATAAGCGCTCTGTGCTTTTACGGCTGAAAAATAAAATCCGGAAGCACTGTAATGTATCTATTGCGGAAATGGACTATCACGACACATGGAACCTCACAGCCCTCTCTGCCGTCACCGTAGCCAATTCAAAGAAAGCAGCTGAAAAAGAGCTGGCACACGTTTTAGAATGGGCAGACAGGGAAATGGAAATAGAACGAACAATCACAACGTATGAGTGGCTGTAAGAAGGAGGCAGAAGAACAATGAGTAATATCCGTGCCAACCGGGTTGGAGAACAGATGAAAAAAGAACTGGCTTCCATGTTTACCCGGGATCTAAAAGACCCAAGAATAGAATTTATTACGGTAACCGGTGTAGACGTGACCGGAGACCTGCAGCAGGCCAAAGTATTTATTACCGTACTTGGCGATGATGAAAAGAAAAATGATGCACTTCAGGCTTTAACGAAAGCAAAAGGATATATCCGCAGCGAAATCGGCAAACGGATCCAGCTTCGTAAAACGCCGGAAATTATGTTTGAATTTGATGAGTCGATCGACTATGGTAATAGAATTGAATCCCTTCTTAAAGAAATCCATCATGAAGATGATAAATAGAAGGTAAACAAAGCAGGAGCTGTCCATACGAAGGGTTATTTTCTCAAGAAAATAGAACTTCATTTATGGACAGTTCTTTTTGTTTTGCGCTAGTATAGATAACAAGAGTGAATTGATAGATAAGAGGAGCCGTCGTTATGAGTATTGAAGGGATTATTCCCGTTTGGAAACCTGCAGGAATCACGTCACATGACTGTGTATATAAAATAAGAAAAATTGCCGGCACCAAAAAAGTCGGCCATACCGGCACACTTGATCCGGCTGTCGAAGGTATACTGCCGATTTGTATCGAACGTGCCACAAAGATCTCCGATTACATGATGGATCTTCCTAAAAGCTACCGTTGTGTAGTAGCTCTTGGAAGCAGTACTACAACCGAAGACGCAGAAGGCGGACTGGTCGATACGCTCGACCCGGGAACCGTTTCCCAAAAGATATTGAAAACACGCTGCAACAGTTTACCGGGGAGCTCGTGCAGGTTCCACCTATGTATTCAGCAGTAAAAGTAAACGGTAGAAAGTTATATGAATACGCCCGGGAAGGAAAAGAAATAGAAAGGCCTTCCAAGAAAATAACGATCTATTCGATTACGTTGAACGCAGAGAGTTTGTCCTACAGCGGCGGCGAATTTACATTTGAATGTGATATTGTCTGCAGTAAAGGCACATACATACGGACGCTTGCCGTTGATATAGGAAAAGCCCTTTCCGTGCCGGCTCATATGAAAAGCCTTATCCGGACAGGATCGGGTCCCTTCAGGGAAAAAGACAGCTGGACGCTGGAACAGCTGGCACAGCTTCAGGCAGAAAACAGGCTGGAAGCCGCTGTAATTCCCATTGCCGGAGCACTGGCTCATATAGAGCGGCGGGAGGCCGCTGAAGAAGAAACAGCGTTAATTAAAAATGGAGCTGTGCTTCCGTACCAGGAAGGCATGCCATCCCCATTTATATTTATGGCCGGTCAAACGCCGCTGGCTGTGTATGAGAAGCATCCGACGAAACCTGATAAAATAAAACCGAAAACTATGCTGTATATCGAAGCCAGGTCATAGCAGAAGCCCGGGCGATTGGAAAGGTGAGATAATGAAAACTATTTATGTATACCATGACAACATACCAAAAGCTGAAGATTTTCCGCCTTTGGTTATGGCTCTGGGTTATTTTGACGGGGTTCACCGTGGGCATCAGGAGGTCATCCGCACAGCCGGGCAGATTGCCGGCCAAAAACAGGCAAAGCTTGCAGTGATGACGTTCAGCCCCCATCCTAAAACGGTTTTATCTCCCGATTATTCCGAGGAAACGATGCGTTATATTACGCCGCTTCCGGTTAAGGAAGAAGAAATGAAAAAGCTGGAGGTTGATTACCTGTTCGTCGTTCATTTTGACCAGCAGTTTGCAGAGCTCGAGCCTCAGGAATTTGTCGATTCCTATTTGATCGGATCGCGAACGATTCACGTTGTAGCAGGATTCGATTTTTCCTACGGACGTCTCGGTAAAGGGACGATGGAAACTCTTCCTTTTCATGCGCGGGGCAAGCTGGACTACACAACGGTTGGAAAAAAAGAATGGGAAAACGAAAAGATCAGCTCGACGTTAATCAAGCAGTGTATTTTGGCAGGCAATGTGGAAAAGGCTTCCGTACTGCTCGGGAGACTATACGCGATCAGAGGATTGGTCGTTAAGGGAGAACAGCGCGGCCGGACGATTGGATTTCCAACGGCCAATGTGCAGATAGAAGATCCTTATATCGTACCCGATACCGGCGTTTATGCGGTTTGGTTTACTGTGCAGGGCAGACGCTGGAAAGGGGTCTGCAATATCGGCTACAAGCCGACTTTCCATGACATCAGGGCAGAACGTCCGGAGGTGGAAGTGCACGTATTTGATATGGATGAGTCGATTTACGGAGCCAAAGTAGACGTAGAATGGGTACAGCGTCTGCGCGGGGAAAAGAAATTTTCTTCGGTGGAAAATCTCATTGAACAGCTGCATCTCGATAAAAAGCAGGCAGAGGAAGTGCTTTCCGGACAGCACCGGGAAATCCGGACGCAGGATTTGTGAAAAGAAAGAGTTAATGCCTTGCATTTTCCTGAAAAAAAGCGTATTCTATTGAATGTAATCAAGCCGTTGCTTGGCATGCACGTTCCTCCGACGTCCTGCTAGGGAATTGGCGTTAACTAATTGAAGGAGGTGCTTTGGATGGCTTTAACATTGGAAAGAAAAACTGAAATTGTTGAGCAGTACAAAACGCACGAAAATGATACGGGTTCACCAGAAGTACAGGTAGCAATTTTAACGGAGCAGATCAACACACTTAACGAGCATTTGCGCACACACAAGAAAGATCATCATTCCCGCCGCGGCTTGTTAAAAATGGTTGGTAAGCGTCGTAACCTGCTTACGTACCTTCGTAACAAAGATGTTATGCGTTATCGTGAACTAATCAAAAGTCTTGGATTGCGTAGATAAATGTAAGAAAAGCGGGAGGGCAACTCCCGCTTTTTTTGCCATTTTTAAGAAATTATTTCAGTCTGCGGACTGTTCTATATAATTGTTTTACGTGAACATAGAACACAGGCAGCACTCTGGAAGTGCGCACTATAGAAACAGGAGGATACCCTATTGAGCACAGAACAAGAAAGCAGATCGTTTAGTATAGATTGGGCAGGACGGGAATTAACGATTGAAACAGGGAAATATGCAAAGCAGGCTAACGGGCGGTAATGGTTCGTTACGGCGATACGGTTGTATTATCAACGGCTACGGCATCGAAAGAACCAAAAGATCTGCCGTTTTTCCCACTGACGGTAAACTATGAAGAGCGCCTTTATGCCGCCGGTAAAATCCCGGGCGGGTTTATTAAACGCGAAGGACGTCCAAGCGAGAACGCTATTTTAACGAGCCGCTTAATTGACCGTCCGATCCGTCCATTATTTCCGGACGGCTTTCGTAACGATCTTCAGGTTATCAGCATCGTCATGAGCATTGATAAAGACTGCTCGCCCGAAATGGCCGCAATGATTGGCTCTTCGATGGCGCTCAGCGTGTCTGATATTCCATTTGACGGACCGATTGCAGGAGTCCGCGTAGGTCGTGTGAATGAAGAGTTTGTTATTAATCCTTCAATGAAGCAGCTTGAAGAAAGCGACATTGACCTTACGGTTGCCGGCACGAAAAATGCGATCAACATGGTAGAAGCAGGAGCAAAACAGGTTACTGAAGATATTATGCTTGAAGCAATTATGTTCGGTCACGAAGAAATTAAAAAACTTGTCACGTTCCAGGAAAAGATCGTTTCCGAAATGAATGTAGTAAAACGCGACATCGAGCTGCGCACTCCAGACGAAGCGCTGACAGAGCGGGTAAAAGAAGCAGCAGGAACGGATCTGCGCGAAGCTGTAATGGTAAGAGAAAAACAGGCCGCGATGTAGCTACAAAAGAAGTCTCCGATCGGATTATGGAGTCTTTCACAGAAGAAGAGCACGGGGAAGTAAAAGAAATCATCCAGAGCCTTGTTAAAAAAGAGTTCCGAAAACTAATCACTAAAGATAAAATCCGCCGGACGGCCGTACATCCGATGAAATCCGTCCTTTGACTTCAGAAGTAAAGCTGTTGTCGAGAACGCACGGATCCGGACTATTTACACGCGGTCAGACACAGGCGCTCAGCGTATGTACGCTCGGACCGCTCGGCGACGTTCAGATTCTGGACGGCATCGGCGAAGAAGAATCCAAACGCTTTATGCATCACTATAATTTCCCATCGTTCAGCGTAGGAGAAACCGGACCTATCCGCGCACCGGCAGAAGAGAAATCGGCCACGGCGCCCTTGGCGAACGGGCATTGGAAGCTATCATTCCCGACGAAAAGGATTTTCCATATACGATTCGTCTTGTCTCGGAAGTGCTTGAATCCAACGGTTCGACTTCACAGGCCAGTATCTGCGCAAGCGCCCTCGCTATGATGGATGCAGGTGTACCTATTAAAGCACCGGTAGCCGGTATTGCAATGGGGCTTGTAAAAGAGGACGAAGATGTGACGGTTCTTACCGATATTCAGGGTATGGAAGACGCGCTTGGCGATATGGACTTTAAAGTAGCGGGCTCTGAAAAAGGAGTAACCGCGCTGCAGATGGATATTAAAATTGACGGCATTGACCGTGAGATATTAAAATTTGCATTAGAACAGGCAAGGCAGGCACGTCTGCACGTACTCGACAATATGCTCTCTGCTATCGGCGGATCAAGAGAAGAGCTGTCTACGTATGCTCCGAAAATCCTGACGCTTCATATTAAACCGGAGAAAATCCGCGACGTTATCGGACCGAGCGGAAAAACCATCAACCAGATTATTGATGACACCGGCGTGAAAATTGATATTGAGCAGGATGGAACCGTGTATATTTCTTCTACGGATTCGAGTGCCAATGCGGCTGCCAAAAAACGTATCGAAGATCTTGTGCGTGAAGTACAGGTCGGCGAAACGTATCTTGGTAAAGTAAAACGTATCGAAAAGTTCGGCGCGTTTGTTGAGCTGTTCAAAGGCAAAGACGGACTGGTCCACATTTCACAGCTTGCAGAAGAGCGCGTGAACAAAGTGGAAGACGTGGTTAAGCTTGATGATGAAATCATGGTCAAAGTTACAGAAATTGATAACCAGGGCCGGGTTAACTTATCAAGAAAAGTTTTGTTGAAAGAAGAAAGCAGCAATAAATAAGAAAATAAAATCGGGTTCTGGCCTGGCCAGTCAAATTGAATAGGCACGAACCCGAAAAGCTTGGCTTAGGCCAAGTTTTTCTTATATCACGGGATAAAAAAAGCAAAAAGGAGGAAGCTGTTGATAAATAAAAAAGAACTGGCCAATGGGGTGCGGATCGTTACCGAACACATTCCCTTTGTCCGCTCCATTACGATCGGTATTTGGGTCGGCACCGGATCGCGCTATGAAAAAGCAGAAGAAAACGGGATCTCGCACTTCCTGGAGCATATGTTTTTTAAAGGCACGAACACAAGAACACCCGCAGATATCGCGGAAAACTTCGACCGCATCGGCGGGCAGGTAAATGCTTTTACGGCAAAAGAGTATACCTGCTTTTATGCGAAAGTGCTTGACGAACATGCCGGCCAGGCGCTTGATATTCTGTCCGATATGTTTTTTCATTCGACGTTTGATGAAGAGGAACTGGAAAAAGAACGAAGCGTTATTTTTGAAGAAATAAAAATGGTGGACGATACGCCTGATGATATTGTACATGATTACTTAGACTCGGTTTCCTACGGTTCCCATTCTCTGGGACGCCCGATACTCGGTACTACCGGCACCGTCGGCTCATTCACTGCGGCTTCTTTGAAAGCATATTTAGAGAAATATTATACAGGAAGCAATGTTGTCATTTCTGTTGCAGGAAATACGAATGAACCCTTTTTGGATAAAGTAGAAGAAACATTTTCTGTCCTGGGCCGCAGAGGAACGGAGAATAAGTCGGAAAGCCCTGTATTTTTACCGGGTGAAAGCGTGCACGCCAAACAGGCGGAACAGGCTCATCTCTGTCTTGGATTCCCCGGCCTGGAAGCCGGACACGCTGATTCCTTTGCTCTCGTTCTATTGAATAATGTGCTTGGAGGAAGCATGAGCAGCAGGCTTTTCCAGGATATCAGGGAAACACGCGGGCTTGCCTACTCCGTCTATTCCTATCAATCTGCCTACCGCGACAGCGGAATGCTTACCATTTATGGAGGAACCGGAGCCGAACATCTGGATGAAATGTTTGAATCCATGCAGACGATTATTAAAGAGCTTTCCCAGAACGGCATCCATCGGAAAGAATGGGAAAATGGGAAAGAGCAGCTGAAAGGAAGCGTTATGCTCGGACTGGAAAGCACCAGCAGCCGGATGAACCGTAACGGCCGCAATGAGCTGCTTCTCGGCTATCACCAGAGTCTGGACGATATTGTTGAAAAAATAGAAGCGGTTACGCTTGAGGATACAGCACGTGTTGCAGATGCTCTGTTAGGACAGGATTACTCGGTCTCTCTTATCAGCCCGGAAGGCAGGCTGCCGGAAAATCATACGAAAAAAACAGAAATTTCCCGCCGTTAGGCATTTCCATTGAAATATCTGCAGGCGATTCAGGATCATTTATGTTAATATAGGTAGAGATTAAATGAATTTGTTATTTTGAAAGGGAGTATAACTCAATGTCAAATAAAACAGGATTCACGGTAGCAGTAGTAGGAGCAACAGGAGCAGTCGGACAGCAGATGCTGAAGACGCTCGATGAAAAGAATTTCCCTATTAAGGAATTAAAGCTTCTTTCCTCAAGCAGGTCAGCAGGCAAAAAAGTAGAATTTCAAGGTAACGAATATACGCTGGAAGAAGCAAAACCGGAATCATTTGAAGGCGTGCAGATTGCCTTGTTTTCAGCGGGCGGTTCTGTATCAAAAGAATTAGCGCCGGAAGCGGTCAAGCGCGGAGCTGTATGTATTGACAATACGAGCGCCTACCGGATGGATAAAGATGTTCCGCTTGTTGTACCGGAAGTAAATGAGGCGGATCTTCATAATCATAACGGCATCATCGCAAATCCAAACTGCTCGACGATTCAAATGGTTGTGGCATTAGAACCGATTCGTAAAAAGCACGGTCTGAAAAAAGTAATCGTTTCTACGTATCAGGCCGTTTCAGGTGCAGGCTGGGCCGCTGTGGAAGAGATGAAAAACCAGTCCCGTGATATGCTGGACGGCAAAGAAGCCGCTCCGGAGATTCTTCCTGTCGGCGGTGACAAAAAGCATTTCCCTATTGCGTTTAACGCGATTCCACAGATTGATAAATTTCAGGAAAACGGCTATACGTTTGAAGAAATTAAAATGATGAACGAAACAAAAAAGATTCTGCATCAGGACGAGCTTGAAGTAGCGGCTACCTGCGTGCGTCTACCGGTTGAAACCGGCCACTCTGAATCAGTCTATATTGAAACGGAGAACGGAAACCCCGGCGTAGACGAGTTAAAGACGCTTTTAAAAGATTCCGCTGGAGTAACGCTTAAAGATGATCCTGCCAATCAGGAGTATCCAATGGCGCTGGACAGTGTCGGCCTGCCGGACGTATTTGTCGGCCGGATCAGAAAAGACCTGGATCGTGCGAACGCCTATCATTTCTGGGTTGTTTCAGACAACCTTTTAAAAGGTGCTGCCTACAACTCCGTACAAATTGCAGAAAGCTTACTAAAACTTGGTCTTGTAAAGCCATCGTAAAATAATAAACGAGGTGCAGCATGAAAGTCATAGTACAAAAATTCGGCGGAACATCCGTTAAAAATAAAGAAACAAGAGAACTTGCAGCTGCTCACGTAGAGCGTGCAGTAGAAGAAGGGTACAAAGTCGTGGCCGTTGTTTCGGCAATGGGACGGCAGGGAGACCCTTATGCAACAGATACGCTGCTCGGCCTGCTGAATCAAAACGGTTCCCAGATCAGCACCAGGGAAAAAGATATGCTCGTAAGCGTAGGAGAAACAATTTCTTCCGTTATTTTCACGGAGCTGCTGCAATCGAAAAAATTAAAAGCGTCAGCCATGACCGGTGCACAGGCCGGCTTCCGCACGGACGGGCAGTATGGGTCAGCACGTATTGTGGACATGCAGACCGAAGCGCTCGTACATCGGCTGGAAGAAGTTGATGTGGTAGTCGTAGCCGGATTTCAAGGCGTATCCGGTGATGGAGAGCTTACTACGCTCGGCCGGGGAGGCAGTGATACGTCGGCAACAGCAATCGGCGCAGCCCTTCAGGCAGAGTATGTGGATATTTTTACCGATGTAGAAGGCATTATGACCGCTGACCCGCGCGTGGTCGGCGAAGCGGAAATTCTTCCGTCTGCGACCTATCAGGAAATCTGTAATATGGCCTATCAGGGGGCCAAGGTTATTCATCCCGGGCAGTAGAGATAGCAATGCAGGGAAAAGTTCCCATCCGTATCCGTTCGACGGCATCGGAAGCTGCCGGAACGCTGATTTCATCTGTTATCGGAGGGGCAGCCGGCTCGGACCGGATAGAACGCCAGGTGACCGGAATTGCCCATATTTCCGGTGTCACGCAGGTTACCGTGGAGCATACCGAAGGAGTAGAGCAGCAGGCGGCCATATTCAGAGAACTGGCTGACAATGATATTTCCGTCGACTTTATTACGATTCAGCCGCAGCGCCTGGTCTTTACGGTACCGGACGAAAGAAGCCCGGAAGTTAAAATTCTGCTCGACACAAAGCAGCTCGAAGGTACTTTTATTCATAACTGCGCCAAGATATCTGCAGTGGGCGCGGGCATGACCGGAGTTCCCGGCGTCGTATCCAAAATTGTAGGAGCGCTCGCTGAAAAAGATATATCCATTCTGCAGTCAGCCGATTCACATACGACGATCTGGACGCTTGTTCACGGAGAAGATATGAATAAAGCCGTGCTGGCGCTTCACCAGATGTTTGAATTAGGCCGGCAGGTGAAACAGTAATAAAGTAAAGCATTCTCCATTTTCCTATATAAAAAACCAAAGTAAAAAAGGAAAGGGGGAGGGAGAGCTTGGAATTTGGCCGAATATTAACCGCCATGGTCACTCCCTTCGACAGCGAGGGAAGATTGACTGGCAGGGCGTGGAAAAAGTAGTTGAACATCTAATATTGACTGGAAGTGAAGGTCTGGTTATAGCTGGTACCACTGGAGAATCACCGACACTCACCACCGAAGAAAAACTAAAGCTTTTTCAACGGACCGCGGAAATCAGCGGACGACGTGTTCCGGTTATTGCCGGTACGGGTACAAATGATACCGGTTATTCCACCGCACTGACGGAAAAAGCCTCGAAGCTCGGCATAGATGGAATAATGGCTGTGACGCCATATTACAATAAACCGAGCCAGGAAGGCATGTATGAACATTTTAAAGCGATCGCTTCAGCTACAACTCTTCCTGTTATGGTGTATAACATACCAGGACGCTGCATTATTAACCTGCAGGCGGAAACGATGATTAAGCTGGCCGGCATACCTAACATTACGTCGGTGAAAGAAGCAAGTGGAAGCCTCGATCAGATTTCGCATATCATTGCTTCGACTCCGGAACATTTCGCAGTGTACAGCGGGGATGATTCGATGACGCTTCCGATTATGAGTGTAGGCGGACATGGAGTAGTGTCCGTTGCCGCCCACATTGCAGGACATGAACTTAGAGAAATGGTTCAGGCCTTCTCTGAAGGGTCTGTGGAGCATGCATCGGCTATCCACCGGTCGCTGCTTCCTAAAATGAAAGCATGCTTTATTGCTCCAAATCCGTCGCCGGTTAAAGCGATGCTCGAGCAGCAGGGAATTATATCGCGCGATACAAGACTGCCGATGCTGCCGCTGACGGACGCGGAAATTAAGCAGCTGGAACAGTGGTTCAGCCTGGCCTGACGGCCGGGCTTTTTATTTGCACAATGACAGGATGAAAAGGCCTGATTACATATGGAAAAGACAACCCGGCCCCTTTTCCGATAGCAAAGAACCTTGTATTCTTATTTCTAATTGCGTTATACTACAATCAAGTGCTGGACCGGGTATGCAAAGAAAATAGATGACTGCTACGATCACACTACTACAGAAGAATATAGACTATATAGGAGGAAACACATTGTCAAATCAAAATACAGACAGCATTCGTATTTTTGCCTTGGGCGGCGTAGGCGAAATTGGTAAAAATATGTATGTTGTGGAAACAGAAGAAGATATTCTCATTATTGAAGCGGGGTTGATGTTCCCGGAAGATGATATGCTCGGCGTAGACATCGTTATTCCGGACATCTCGTACCTCGTGCAGAATAAAGAAAAAATCCGCGGTATCATCGTGACACACGGACACGAAGATCACATAGGAGCGCTTCCCTACATTCTTCGTAAGATTAACGCGCCGGTTTACGGCACAAAGCTTACGATTGCGATTGTGGAAGATCATATTAAAGAAAACGGACTCCGTAAAAAATCGGATCTGCGCACGTTTGATCCTAAATCCCGTCTGACAATCGGCAGCCTGCCTGTGAGCTTTTTCAGAACGACGCACAGCCTGCCGGATTCCATCGGCGTATGCATCGACACTCCGCAGGGACTGATCGTGCATACAGGGGATTTCAAATTCGACCAGACGCCGATAGACGGCCAGCTTACTGAAATCGGCAAACTGACCAATTACGGCAAAAAAGGCGTTCTCTGCCTGCTTTCCGACAGTATTAACGCGGAAGTACCGGGAACGACTCCTTCTGAAGCGGTAGCAGGTGAGCAGATGATGGATGCCTTTATTGAAACCAAAGGCCGTATTGTCGTAACAACGTTTGCATCCAATATTCACCGTATTCAGCAGGTGATTAATGCATCAGAAAAAGAAGGACGTAAAATTGCGGTAGTGGGCCACAGTATGCTCAAAGCAATTGAAATTTCACACAAGCTCGGCTACCTTCAGCATCATGAAGATACCTTTATTGAGACAAATGAGGTGGAAAGCTATTCGCCTCATCAAATAACCATATTGTGTGCCGGAAGCCAGGGAGAGCCGATGTCTGCGCTGACCCGTCTTGTGAAAGGGGCGAACCGCCAGCTTTCCATTCAGGAAGGCGACAAAGTGCTTATTGCTGCCAATCCGATACCGGGACATGAAAAAACCGTCAGCCGTACAATTGATGCTATTTATCAAGTAGGCGCGGAAGTGGTTTACGGAAAAAACAGCATCCATACGTCCGGGCACGCCAGCCAGCAGGAATTAATGACAATGCTTAATATTGTTAAACCAAAGTATTTTATCCCGATTCACGGGGAATACCGGATGCAGTCCGCCCACGGTGAACTTGCTGAGAAAGCCGGCGTTAATCCGGCAAATATCTTTTTAGTCGATAAAGGCGAAGTGGTTGAATTTACGAAACGCAAAGCCCGCCGCGCCGGCAAAGTATCCTCCGGCAACGTATTAATTGACGGACTCGGCGTAGGAGATGTCGGAAACATCGTTCTCCGCGACAGACGCCTTCTATCCGAAGACGGAATTCTCGTTGTGGTCGTGACCCTGCATAAGAAAACGGGAACGATTGCTTCCGGTCCGGATATTATTTCCAGAGGGTTCGTGTATGTACGCGAATCGGAGGAACTGCTTGAAGAAGCCAATAAAAAAGTAACAGCTACGCTCGAGAAATGCATTGCCGAAAAAGAAAAAGAATGGTCTACGTTAAAAAGCAGCGTCCGCGACGTGCTGAGCCGTTTTCTTTATGAAAAAACGAAGCGCCGTCCTATGATTCTGCCTATTATTATGGAAGTTTAATCTAAAAAAGAAGAAGAGCCCTGCTGATTGGAATCTATGATTCTCCAGCAGGCTCTTTGCATATGAAGAACTAAAAAATACAAGCCGCAGCGTCTTAGCAGCAAAGGCATATGCTATAATAACAACAGGCATATCCGGACATAGAATGGTTTTAAAACAACAGGTGAGAACAGATAATGAGGTGGACAATAAGTGGCAAAAACACGTAAACGAACAAAAAAATGGTCTAAAAAACGAAAAAGCGAAATGAAAATAGAGTGGACGGGACTGGTTCTGCTTACCCTTGCTTTAACAGCGCTGTTTCAATTCGGGCTGGTAGGAGAGCTGCTCGTTTCTTTTCTACGCTTTTTTGCAGGGGACTTTCATATCGTACTGAACCTTGCTGTAATGGCAGTAGCAGCTGCTTTCATTTTCAAGAAGAAATGGCCGCGGATAAATAAACGTATTGGAGCAGGCGTGCTGCTGGGCGCTCTCTCCGTACTGATTTTCAGCCACATTTCTTTTATGAACCGGGCAGGAAATGGGGAAAGCAGCCTGGCCGTCACGTGGAATGCATTTACAGAGCAGGCGTCAGGAGCGGCCAATGCATCAATTGGAGGAGGCATGACAGGAGCGCTGCTGTATACGGGTACATACACCCTTTTCGGGGTGCCGGGCTCTTATCTAATTGCTGTTCTGCTTGCTGTCGTGGCGTTAATGATTATCACCGGCGTAACGATACAGGATCTGGCTAATGGGACAAAAACCAAAGCAGGACCGGCTGTAAAAAAGACACAGGCCGTGCTGAGTGAAAAATACCAGGCTTCCAAAGACCAGCGGGAGCAGAAAAAGCAGGCTCGCGGAAGCTGAACCAAAACCAAAACCTGCAAAAAAGAAGCAGACACCAAAAGCTAAAGAGCCGGAGTACGAACAGCAGGAGCTGGTGGAACAGGAGCCGGAAACCCCGCTTATTTACAATTTTGCAGAAAACGCCTACGAAAAGCAGGAGGAGCCGGAAAAACCAGCCGCCGTGCCGGTAAAGGAAAAAGCAGCAGAAAAGCCTGCTGAAACAGGCGGGGACGCTGAAGTGATTGGGGAAGCTGTACTGGCCTCGTCGGCGGAAGAAGAGAATAAAAATTATATACTGCCTTCACTTGATTTATTAAACGCCCCGGAGCGGAATACCCAGCATGTAGAAAAACGCATGCTGAGTTCAAATGCAAGAAAACTGGAAGAGACTTTGTTAAGCTTTGGAGTGAAAGCAAAGGTTAACGAAGTTCACCTGGGACCGGCCGTAACAAAGTATGAAGTACAGCCGGATACCGGAGTGAAAGTAAGCAGAATTGTCAATTTAACCGATGATCTGGCACTGGCACTGGCAGCTCGTGATATCCGTATCGAAGCACCTATTCCAGGCAAGTCAGCCGTTGGCATTGAAATACCGAATCAGGAAGTGGCAATGGTGACGGTCCGTGAAGTGCTGGAGACCGGAATGAAAAAAGACAATCATCCGCTTGCCGTTGCTCTTGGCCGTGACATATCAGGAGAACCAGTGCTGGCTGCCCTGAATAAAATGCCGCATCTTCTCGTAGCAGGTGCTACAGGAAGCGGAAAAAGTGTGTGTATTAATGGAATCATTACGAGTATTCTTATGAAAGCAAGGCCGCACGAAGTAAAGCTGATGATGATTGACCCTAAAATGGTAGAGCTTAACGTGTATAACGGTATTCCCCATCTGCTGGCACCGGTGGTAACAGAGCCGAAACGTGCCGCACAGGCACTGAAAAAAGTAGTAGCCGAAATGGAACGCCGCTATGATCTGTTTTCCCACACAGGTACGCGAAACATGGAGGGCTATAATCAGTATGTAAAGAAAGAAAATGAGAAAAATACGGAAAAACAGTTGGAACTGCCTTACATTGTTGTGATTGTGGATGAGCTGGCCGATTTAATGATGGTCGCTTCAAGCGACGTAGAAGATGCGATTACAAGACTGGCACAAATGGCAAGAGCTGCAGGGATTCATATGATTATCGCAACCCAGCGCCCGTCTGTTAATGTAATAACAGGAGTGATTAAAGCGAATATTCCATCGCGGATCGCGTTTGGAGTAACGAGCCAGATCGACTCCCGTACGATCCTTGACAGCGGGGGCGCTGAGAAACTTCTCGGAAAAGGGGATATGCTGTTTTCTCCAGTAGGCTCAAACAAATCCACCCGTATTCAGGGTGCATTTATTTCCGACGGGGAAGTTGAAGCGATCGTCGCCTCCGTAATTGCCCAGCAGAAAGCAAATTACCAGGAAGAAATGATTCCTGATGACAAGGTAGAACAAGTAGAAGAAATAGATGATTCTTTATATGACGAAGCGGTCGCCTTTGTTGTAGAAAGACAAAGCGCCTCTGTTTCCATGCTGCAGCGTAAGTTCAGGGTAGGCTATACGAGAGCCGCACGCCTGATTGACGCCATGGAAGAACGGGGTATTGTAGGACCTTACGGCGGGAGCAAACCAAGAGATGTGATCTCCGCCCCTCCGGCAGCCGAAGAAGAAGCACCGCGCTATTAAGAAAGGGGCTCAAAGCCAATGGTAGAGAAAGAACAGATTAATACGGGAGCCGCACTCCATCTGCTTCCGACAAAAAAATTCAAAACGACAACGATTCTTCTGCAGATGCTTGCACCGCTTGAGGCGGAAACCGCAACAGAACGTTCCCTGCTTTCCCAGGTATTAAAAAGCGCAACAGCCGACTATCCTTCACGAAAAAGCATCCGATCCCACCTGGATTATTTATATGGGGCCGTTTTTACGACGGACGTAGCCAAAAAAGGGGACTATCATCTGCTGACTTTCCGGCTCGATATTGCCAACGAGCGGTATATTGAACATGCAGAACCACTTTTGGAAGAAGGACTCGCTTTTCTAAAAGGAGCTGTTCTGTCCCCTTATCTGGAAAATGGCATCTTTTCTGAGAAAATTATTGCAGAGGAAAAACGCAACCTCCAGCAGCGTATGGAAGCCGTATACGATGATAAAATCCGCTATGCCAACAACCGCATGCTCCAGCATATGTTTCCGGAGGATCCTTATAGATTACAGGCCCAGGGAGAGCTCGAACGTCTGGAGGCTGTATCAGCCGAGCGCCTGATGACAGTATATGAATCCATGCTGAAAGAAGATAAAGTGGATATGTATATTATCGGGGACGTAGAAGAAACCCAGGCCGCGAAAGCTGCTTCTGCCTTTTCCGTATTTGAAGAAAACCGTCACGTTAAAAAAGCTGCAGGAACCGATTATTCCGTCAGGGAGACTCCTAATCATATAAAAGAAACCGATGATATTCAGCAGGGTAAACTGCATATTGGCTGCCGGGTGCCGGTCTATTTTAAAGATTCTTCGTTTGCTGCCATGCAGGTAGCCAATGCGCTGCTCGGCGGATTTCCTCATTCGAAGCTGTTTTTAAACGTCAGGGAAAAAGAAAGCCTCGCTTATTATGCAGCATCCAGGTACGACAGCCTAAAAGGCTTTGTGACAATTATGGCCGGTATCGAAACGTCCCAGTATGATAAAGCACTCGCTATTATTACAGAGCAGATTGAAGATATGAAAATCGGCCGTTTTACTGAAGACGAAGTAGAACAGACTAAAGGCATGCTCGTCAATCAGCTGCTTGAAACTGCCGATTCCGCAAAGGGCACCGCTGACCTGCTGTATCAGGGCATTGTCGGAGAACGCCAGATATCCATGGATGAATGGATCAGCCAGGTGCAAGCCGTTACGCTTGAAGAAGTAGCCGACTGCGCAGCAGATATTGTAATAGATACTGTATTTTTTCTTCACGGAGAGAAGGAGGACCAATAAATGAACACGCTCGAAAAAAGCACCATTGATGAAAAGCTTTACTACGAAGTACTCGATAACGGCCTGCAGGTGTATATTCTGCCGAAGAAAGGCTTTCATAAAACATTTGCCACATTTACGACGAACTACGGCTCAATCGACAATCATTTTACGCCGATTGGAGGCAGTGAGCCGGTAAAAGTACCGGACGGCATTGCTCATTTTCTGGAGCATAAAATGTTTGAAGATGAAGAAGGGGACGTGTTCCAGACGTTTGGTAAACAGGGGGCATCGTCTAATGCGTTTACCAGCTTTACGAAAACGGCCTACTTGTTTTCAAGCACCGCGCAGACAGAAAAAAATATCAGCACGCTGCTGGATTTTGTACAGCATCCTTATTTTACAGAGGACAGCGTAGAAAAAGAAAAGGGCATTATTGAACAGGAAATCCGCATGTACGAAGATCAGGCGGACTGGCTTGCCTTTTTCCAGCTTCTTGGAGGCATGTATCATGAGCATCCGGCAAAAATCGATATCGCCGGCACGGTAGAATCCATTTACGACATTACGAAAGAAGATTTATATACGTGTTATGAAACGTTTTACCATCCATCCAATATGGCGCTGTTCATTGCAGGTGACGCCGATCCGGAGGCGCTGATGGCTTTAATTAAAGAGAACCAGGCAGGCAAGGAGTTTCCTCCTGCACCGGAGCTGAAACGAATTCTTCCGGAAGAGCCGGCCGAAGCGGCATCTGAAAAGAAGGTTCTGGAAATGAGCGTTAATACGCCAAAAGTGCTCGTCGGCTATAAAGTGCTTCAAGAAAGAACAGGCGAAGATTTAATGCGTTATGAGCTTGCCATGGATCTGCTTATGGATACGCTGATCGGCCCCGGCACAACCTTTTACGAGTCTTTGTACGAGGAAGGTCTGATAGATGACTCGTTTTCCGGTGAGTTTCAGGTAGACCGTTCGTTCACCTTTTTTGTAGCCGGCGGGGACACAGCGCAGCCGGACGAGCTGCAAAATCGTATTACAAGCCTGCTCGAAACGAAAGACCCGGCTGCTTTTGATTCAGACATGTTTGAGCGTATTAAGCGCCGCAACATTGGTACATTTCTGCGCCAGCTTAACAGTCTCGAATTTATGGCAAGTCAGTATACGAGCTATGCCTTTGCGGGAATGGATATGTTTGATACAGCAGCTATGCTGGACTCTATTACGGCAGAGGAATGCCTGGAGTTATGGAAGCAGCACTTCCACGGACCGGAACGCTCCGTATCTCAAGTCATAAAAAAGAAAAATGAGTAGCAGAAAGCCTTTTGTATTAGTTACCGGGGCAAGCGGTGCGATCGGAAGCGCCGCTGCCGTTAAACTTGCCGGGGAAGGGCATTCATTGTTTCTGCACTGCCACAGCGCTTCGGAAAACCATATTGGATGAACTTGCCGAAGCGTGCCGCTTCTATGGGCGGAAGCATATGTAGTCGTGCCGATTTATCAAAAGAAAATGGAGCGGAAACCTTGCTTCAGCAGTGTGCATTCCCCGGTCAGCGGTCTGGTTTTACGCAGCAGGGGCTTCTTTGTACGGGCTCCTGCAGGATGCAGAGCCGGAAGAAATCATGAACCAGTTCCATTCCATTTGATTCAGGCAGTATTCACGTCCCAAAAGCTGCTTCCTTATATGATTCAGGAAAAAAGGGAACGATGGTGTTTATTTCTTCTATCTGGGCAAGCAGCGGACGGCCATGGAAACAATTTATTCCGCTGCTAAAGGGGGAATGGAGGCATTTGTTCGTTCTCTTGCGAAAGAAGCTGCTCCGAGCGGCGTGAAAGTTAATGCAGTAGCTCCCGGAGTAATTGATACTCCCATGAACGTTATTTTTACCGGCGAAGAGCGTGAAGATCTCGTCGCGCAGATTCCGGCAGGGAGAATGGGCCGGCCTGATGAAGTGGCAGAAGCCGTCGCTTTTTTATTCTCGAGCAGCTCGTCGTACATGAATGGCCACATTCTGCAAATAGACGGAGGCTTTTCATAAAAAAGCTTTGTACCGTATTTAGACAAACGTTACAATAACAGTAACCAATCTATATATAGTTCAGTACAGAAAGGCAGGCGGAGACAATGGAACCCAAAGAATGGTATATGGAGTATGAAATTCATGAGAATAGACCCGGCCTTCTCGGGGACATTTCTTCCCTGCTCGGTATGCTCTCTATTAACATCGTAACGATCAATGGTGTGGAAAACAGCCGCCGCGGCATGCTGATCCGCAGCCGGCAGGATGATTCGGTCGTAAGACTTCGCAGCATTATGGAAACGATTGACACCATTACCCTTCGGAAAATCCGGGAACCGAGGCTCCGCGACCGGCTGGCCGTTATGCATGGGCGCTATATTGAGCGGGATGCTGATGATAAAAAAACGTTTCGGTTTGTACGGGATGAATTAGGCCTGCTCGTTGATTTTATTGCCGAGCTTTTCAAAAAAGACCGGCATTATTTAGTTGGTATCCGCGGTATGCCTCGTGTCGGAAAGACCGAATCGCTTGTCGCAAGCAAGCGTATGCGCCAACAAGCGCTGGACATTTATATCGTCCACTCTTCTACGCCAGACGGTAAGAAGCCATCTGGGGAAGATGAAAAAGGAGAAGGGCATATTTATATTATTGACGGCATCGTCAGCATGATGCGGGCGCCCCAGAAGCACAGGGATCTTGTAGACCAGGTGATGAAGCTTCCCTCTGTTAAAGTAGTCGAGCACCCGGATATATTTATCCGTGAGTCCCACTACACGATCCAGGATTTTGATTGTATTATAGAACTGCGCAATGATGAAAGCCAGGTCATTACGTATGACGTAGTGGATTCCGGCTTTTCTTCGTTTGATATTAGTTAAATGATAGGTGGTACAGCATGTCAGAATTAGGAGCTTTTCTGCGAAACAAACGGTTGGATCAGAACATGTCCCTTGATTATCTCCAGGAAGCGACGAAAATTCAAAAACGTTATCTGCTTGCCATTGAAAACGGACAGTATGAAGCTCTTCCGGGCGCCTTTTATGCAAAAGCTTTTGTAAAAAGCTATTCCGAAGCGCTCGGCCTCGATCCGGATGCGGTAATAGAGCAGTACGGAGGAGAGCTTCCGGAAGTCCATCATCCTGAAAACAGGCGGAGATCCCGCATGGATCGTCTTCAGCGCCGCAGGAAAGCGTCCGGAAAGTCCCAGGGCAGACCAACGCTTCTGCCTGTATTTGCGGGTATCTTGTTTCTGGGAATTGTCGGTTTTGGGCTGTTTCTGGCTATTCAGGGTCTGAGCGACAGCGGCGACCAGTCCTCCTCTCCCGGGGACGATCCTGGAGTGCAGGTAGAATCAAACGAAGATCCCGGAGAACCGCCTGCTCCTCAGGAGAATGAACAAGAAGAGGATGCTCCGGCAGAAGAAGACGAAGAAAACGGCAGCCAGCCGGAAGAAGTATCAAGTGAAGGCATGGTAACTACATTTGACGTCTCTGGTATGGAAACGCTGGAAATGGAGCTGACGTTCACCGGTGAATCGTATATCGATACAAAGGATGAGAGCGGCAGTATTATTGACCAGTATGATGGAACCGCTGATATGGACCCTGTCACTCTGGATTATAGTGATCTGGATTATGTTCTCTTGAATATTGGAAATACCTCGGGTGTAGAAATAACCATTAACGGCGAAGCGTTTGAATGGCCGAATGATTCTATTCACCAGAACATTGTGTTTGAAAGAATGGAGTAAAAAGCGCCGCAGCTCCGGCGCTTTTTTTCATCCATTATTTACAGATACGATCTGCCGGTTAAACGAAAACTGAAAAAAGCCCGTCAGACCAGCGGGAAATGTATACGCATCTGCCGCTGGGTGGAGGAATTATGGTACAATAACAACTGACATCATTTTTTTAGATGAGCGCTGTTTAGAAAGAAAAAGAAGAGAGGTAAGCGCCTGATGAACCTTCCTAATAAAATTACATTGGCACGAATAGCATTAATTCCACTGTTTGTGTTTTTCATGTTAATTCCTCCCTGGTTTGGCATGATTGGATCCGGCACGTCCAGTATCCCTGTGTCTCATGTAATAGGCGGTGTTATTTTTATTGTGGCCGCTGCCACCGACTGGCTTGATGGATATATTGCCAGGAAGCACCAGTTGATAACAAGCTTCGGAAAATTTCTTGATCCGCTTGCAGACAAGCTGCTTGTTACAGCTGCGCTGCTTGCATTAATTGATTTACAGCTTCTGCCTTCCTGGATGGCGATCGTGATTTTAAGCCGGGAGTTTGCCGTAACCGGCATCCGGCTTGTAGCGGCTGCCGAAGGGGATGTCATTGCCGCAAGCGGACTTGGCAAATGGAAAACCGTTTTTCAGATGGCGGCCATCACCGTGCTGCTTTTCCATAACCTTCCGTTTAGTTTGATTGGACTTCCGCTTGGCATGGGACTGATGTGGATTGCTGTAATCCTGACTATTGTCTCCGGCGTTGATTATTTTATGAAAAACAGACATGTGATGCTGAAATCCACCTAACAGAAAGAAGGACTGTCTTTATGAATGCAGAAATAATCGCGGTAGGATCAGAGCTGCTTCTAGGCCAAATAGCAAACACGAACGGCCAGCATTTGTCAAAAGAACTGGCAGCTCTTGGTATCAGCATTTTCAGGCATACGGTGATTGGAGATAATACCGCACGGCTTCACGAAGCAATTACCGAAGCTGAAAAGCGGGCGGATCTGGTAGTACTGACCGGAGGGCTGGGACCGACAGAAGATGACCTTACTAAAGATGTGGCAGCAGAGCATGCAGGACGTAAATTAATAGAGCATCCCCCTTCAATGAAAAGTCTCACGCAATTTTTTGAAGAGCGGGAATGGCGCTGACAGAGGCCAATAAGCGTCAGGCTCTATACTTAGAAGACAGCTGTGTGCTGGAAAATCATAACGGGCTTGCCTGCGGGGTAGCATTTGAACAGAACGATACGCATTATATGCTTCTTCCCGGACCGCCTCATGAAATGAAAATGATGTTTGAAAAAGAAGGAAAGCCTTATCTGCTGAAAAACAGAAAGGAAAATAAAGTGATCGAATCAAAAATTTTCCGCTTTACGGAAATTGGAGAATCGACGCTTGAAGCAAAACTTAAAGACATTATAGGATTTCAATCCAATCCAACCATTGCACCGCTTGCTTCAGAAGGAGAGGTCATTATCCGCGTAACAGCGGCCGCTTCCACAGCAGAGGAAGCTGATACGCTGATCGCTGCGACCGAACAGCAGATTCTCGAACGCGCCGGAGAGTACTGTTATGCTGTTGGGGAGAAGCCGTTGATCGAGCTGACGCTCGACCGGTTGAGAGAATCCGGCAAAACCATTGCAGCGGCGGAAAGCCTGACCGGCGGATGGTTTGCCAAAAAAGCGATAGATATAGAGGGTGCTTCAGCCGTATTTGCGGGGGGAGCCGTAGCCTATTCGGCTTCTGCCAAGGAGAAGCTGCTCGGTGTCAAAGCTGAAACAATTGCTTCCTATGGTACGGTAAGCCGGGAGTGCGCTGAAGAAATGGCCGTGAACGTTAAAGATTACATGCAGGCTGATGTAGGTATAAGTTTTACAGGAGTGGCCGGGCCGGATCCGCTTGAAGGGCATCCGCCGGGTACCGTCTGGATCGGACTGGCTGTAGATAATGAAGTAAAAGCCTTTCCGCTTGAACTAAGAGGAAGCAGAAAATTAATCAGGCATTCTGCCGTGTTTCACGGCTATCGACTGTTATGGAAAGAAAAGGTGATAAATAATGACGTTTTTTGATGATTTTTCAATTCGCAGTGAAATAAAACAGGCTGTAAAAGAAATGGGATTTGAAGAACCTTCCCCTATTCAGGAAAAAGCCATCCCGAAAATTCTGGAAAAAATTGATTTAATCGGGCAGGCCCAGACAGGCACGGGAAAAACAGCCGCTTTTGGCATTCCGATTATTAACAGCGTAACGACAGAAAAACACGTTCAGGCTATTATTCTGACCCCTACAAGAGAGCTTGCTATCCAGGTGTCTGGAGAAATTCAAAAGCTGTCCCGCCATGTAGGTGTTCGTACGATGCCTATATACGGCGGCCAGTCGATCGGCCATCAGATCCGGGCTTTAAAAGAAGGAGTCCAGATTGTGATAGGCACACCGGGCCGTGTCCAGGATCACCTCCGCCGGGGCACGCTTGAACTGAATCAAGTGAAAACAGTTGTCCTTGACGAAGCAGACGAAATGCTCGATATGGGATTTGTTGAAGATATTGAGACGATATTAAAAAGAGTAAATAAAGACAGGCAGACCCTGCTTTTCTCCGCCACAATGCCTCCTGCTATTAAGAAGCTTTCCCAGAAATACATGGTAAAGCCGCAGGTTGTATCCATTAATAAAGGAGAAGTAACGGCTCCTTCCATCGCCCAGGTATATTATAAAGTGCTGGAAAAGAATAAACAGGATTCCTTGTGCCGAATTCTCGACAGCCAGGACCCTGAGCTCGGAATAATTTTCTGCCGCACAAAAAAAGGCGTAGCGGAACTAACAGAAGCGCTGCAGGCGCGGGGATACCTGGCGGACGGCCTGCACGGAGATTTAAACCAGGCCCAGCGCGATGCGGTCATGAAAAAATTCCGTGATGCGTCGATCGAATTCTTGTGGCAACAGATGTAGCAGCTCGCGGGATCGACGTACAGAACGTCAGCCACGTAATTAACTATGATATTCCCCAGGATCCGGAAAGCTATGTGCATCGTATCGGCCGGACGGGACGCGCCGGTAAGAATGGTCAGGCGCTTACGATTGTAACCCCGAGGGAGATGAAGCACCTTCGATCTATTGAAGCAGAAATCAAAATGACTATTCCCTCCAGTGAAGTGCCTTCTATTGAAGAAGTGGTCGAAAAGCAGCAGGAATCGTGGAAAAAAATGATTACGGATCAGTTCAGCGAAGAAGAGCACCTGAATTTATTTGATGACCTTACCGATGAATTATTAAAAGAATCCGATCCAAAAGATATTATCCGTGCGTTAATGAAAATGAATTTTTCGGGCTCGCTCGGCGGAAATGACGATGCGTATAACTTCGGGGAAACCGGTGGAGCTAAAGGGATGACGCGTTTCTTTATTAACGTAGGAAGAAACGTTAATATGAGTCCTAAAATTCTGATTGAGGAAATCTCCGAAGCGGTTGGCATTGCCGGCAAAGCAGTGGGCCGCATCGATATTTTTGAAAACTTTACGTTCGTAGAAGTGCCGGATGACGTTGCGCCGTTCGTATATGAATCTCTGCGCTATTCCAGAATTAATGGAGCGAGGGTAAACCTTGAGCCGGCAAAACCACGGCCGAAACGTGCAAATACGTCTCCCCGTCCTGCTGCGCGACAGACAAAATAGTACCGGGCTGCCTGCATCGAAGCAGGCAGCTTTTCCATTAGCCGCCGTTACTGCCCCTCTGGAAAAAATAATAAAAAAAGCGAATGGATGTTCGCAAATTAGTTGGCAAACGGAACAAAAAAGGGTATGATGTATTTAGCGATAAAGTGCAGCAGCGATTCACCAGCGTTCCTTCTTTTTTCCAATAAATCGGGGGAGGCATTGGAAAAAAACAGCATTTAATAAAAAGGAGAGATCATATGAATGATAGAAAAGCCGCGCTCGACCAGGCGTTGAAAAATATTGAAAAGCAGTTTGGAAAAGGATCCATAATGAAAATGGGGGAGCAGACCGACCGCCGCGTATCCACTATTTCAAGTGGTACACTGGCAGTTGATATTGCCCTTGGAGTAGGCGGGTACCCGCGCGGCCGTGTTATTGAAATTTACGGACCGGAATCTTCAGGTAAAACAACAGTTGCCCTTCATGCGATTGCAGAAGTGCAGCGCGGCGGCGGCCAGGCGGCATTTATCGATGCAGAGCACGCGCTCGATCCGGCATATGCAGCCAAGCTTGGCGTCAACATTGATGAACTTCTTCTGTCCCAGCCGGACACAGGGGAACAGGCGCTTGAAATAGCAGAAGCACTTGTACGAAGCGGCGCGGTCGAAATGATCGTTGTTGACTCCGTAGCAGCGCTTGTACCAAAAGCAGAGATTGAAGGAGAAATGGGCGATACCCACGTTGGTCTTCAGGCCCGCCTAATGTCTCAGGCGCTTCGTAAACTATCCGGTGCGATCAGCAAGTCAAACTCGATCTGCGTATTTATTAACCAGATCCGTGAAAAAGTCGGCGTTATGTTCGGAAGCCCGGAAACAACTCCAGGCGGACGAGCGCTTAAGTTCTACTCTTCCGTACGCCTTGACGTAAGACGCGCGGAAACGCTGAAACAGGGAAATGAAATGATCGGTAACAAAACGAGAATTAAAGTCGTAAAAAATAAAGTGGCACCTCCGTTTAAAGTAGCAGAGGTGGACATTATGTACGGCGAAGGAATTTCCCGTGAAGGCTCGGTGCTTGATATTGCAGCCGAACTGGATATCGTTCTGAAAAGTGGTGCCTGGTATTCCTATGAAGGCGAACGCCTCGGCCAGGGACGCGAAAATTCCAAGCAGTATTTAAAAGAGCATCCGGAAATATTGAATGCAATCGAGCGGCGTGTCCGTGAACACCACAATTTAACCATCACACCTGAAGAAGATGTGAAACAGGAAACAGAACCGGCTCTTTCTCTCGAAGACGAATAACGATACGCTCAGAAAGCACTGTCCACAATGGACGGTGTTTTTTTCATGAATGTGACATGGCTCACAGGCAGCATCCGCCGTATCGGCTACACTAATAAAAGAACCACTATTTTTATTTCGACAAGGAGGAATAAAATGAAGGCAGCGTTATGGCATAAAGCCAAACATGTTACCGTGGAAGATGTAGAGGAGCCGGCGGCAGGTGCGTATGAAGTTAAAATTAAAGTGAAATGGTGCGGAATCTGCGGAAGCGACCTGCATGAATATCTGGCAGGACCTATTTTTATACCTGTAGAAGCACCGCATCCTATCAGCGGGGACAAAGCACCTATTATTATGGGACATGAATTCGCAGGAGAAGTGGTTGAAGTTGGCGAGGGTGTAACGAAAGTAGTGCCGGGCGATCGGATAGCGGTTGAACCGATTCTGGCTCCTCATGAAAAAGGCTCCTATATAGATGAAAAGTATAATTTATCTCCATTATTAGGGTTTCACGGTCTGTCAGGAGGAGGCGGAGGTTTTTCGGAATATACGGTAGTAGGAGAACACATGGTGCATAAACTGCCTGAAGAACTCTCCTATGAGCAGGGAGCGCTTGTCGAACCGGCGGCAGTAGCGTTGCACGCGGTGCGACGGAGCAGTTTAAAAGCCGGCGACACGGCCGCTGTATATGGCACTGGACCTATCGGCCTGCTTGTGCTGGAAGCGCTGCGGGCTGCAGGAGCTTCCAAAGTATTCGCTGTTGAGGTGTCCGACTCTCGTAAAAAAATGGCAGGAAGCCTTGGCGCTCACGTTATTGATCCGACTGAAACAGATCCGGCGGCCGAAATTCAGCGGCTCACAAATGGAGGAGTGGATGTTTCTTTTGAAGTAACCGGAATACCGAAAGTGCTGAATCAATGTATTAACAGCAGCCACAGTGGAGGAGAAACGGTAATTGTAAGTATTTGGGAATCAGAGGCGTCGATTTCCCCGAACGATCTTGTCATAAAAGAAAAAACAGTAAAAGGAATTATTGCCTACCGCCATGTGTACCCAGCTGTGATGGAATTAATGAAACAAGGGTACTTTAAAGGTGAAACCATGGTTACAAACAAAATTACGCTTGCTGAAGTCGTGGTACAGGGATTTGAACAGCTCGCTCATGATAAAAGCCAGATAAAAATTTTAGTCAGTCCCGAATAACCGCTTTATTATTTTTAATGAAGGATGCCTCCGTGCAAAGGAAGCATCCTTTTCTGCCTGCCTGAAGAGAACGTATGATCTTTTTTTCCTTTCATGCCTTAAAGAATGAAATGGCATACATAAAGCCCCGGGTATCGAAGAAACCGTCTGAAATCCTTATAAGATAAGGGTTTCAACGATTACAATATCTTGACATGTATCTTTCATAAGGATACAATTAAGTAGCAGATACCGAATAAAGCGTCCGGAAGATGTCTGGTATACGTCTTTTGGAAGGTTTTTGGTATCTTACCGTTTCATGCATAAAAGTACAATGAAACGCTTTTTTCTTTTCTGGATAAAAAAACAGTAAAAGCATGCCCGTCAGGCATGTGAAGATTGAAATGAAGAAAAGGGCATTCTCCTGGAGGTAACAGGAGGCAAAACTAGATAGCAAGAGGAGGTGACAAGTATGGATAATATCTTACTCATCTCCATTTTGCTTATTGTCGTTGCAGCTTTAAGTGGATTTGCAGGCTATTTTGTACGTCGTTCTATTGCAGAAGCGAAGATTTCTAGTGCAGAACAGGCAGCTAAAAATATCGTGGAAGATGCAGAGCGAAAAGCAGAAGCCAGCAAGAAAGAGGCTGTATTAGAAGCGAAGGACAAGGCTCATCAGCTTCGCGCTGAGGCGGAACAGGATGTAAGAGACCGACGGAATGAAGTGCAGAAACAAGAATCGCGTCTGTTGCATAAAGAAGAAACTCTGGACCGTAAAAGTGAAACCCTGGATAAAAAAGAAGAATCGTTGGAAAGAAGAGAGGAAACTCTCGCTGATAAACAACGACAGGTGGACGATAAAAACAGCAAAGTGGAGGAGATTTTATCTCAACAGCAGGAAGAATTAAATAGAATTTCCGGCTTGACCCGCGAAGAAGCGCAGGATATCATACGCCGCGATGTCGAGAAGGAACTGCAGCATGATCTGGCCGTACTCGTCAAAGAAGAAACGGCCCGTGCGAAAGAGGAAGCAAACAAAAAATCCAAAGAAATACTTTCGCTTGCCATTCAGCGCTGTGCAGCAGATCACGTCGCGGAAACAACCGTGTCGGTAGTAAACCTTCCAAATGATGAAATGAAGGGACGTATTATCGGTCGTGAAGGCCGTAATATCCGTGCTCTTGAGACATTGACGGGAATTGATCTTATTATTGATGATACGCCTGAAGCTGTTATTTTATCCGGTTTTGACCCTATTCGAAGAGAAATTGCCCGTACAGCTTTAGATAAGCTTGTACAGGACGGGCGCATTCACCCGGCCCGCATTGAAGAAACGGTAGAGAAATCCCGCCGTGAAATCGATGAAATGATCCGGGAATACGGGGAACAGGCTACCTTTGAAATGGGTATTCACAACCTGCACCCGGATTTAATAAAAATTCTCGGACGTCTGCGCTATCGTACAAGCTATGGACAAAACGTCCTGAAGCACTCTATGGAAGTAGCCCATTTAACGGCTATGATGGCTGCAGAGCTTGGAGAAGACGAACATCTGGCACGCCGCGCCGGCCTGCTTCATGACATCGGTAAAGCGATTGACCATGAAGTGGAAGGAAGCCACGTTGAAATCGGCGTAGAACTTGGTCAGAAGTACAGGGAAAATAGTGTGGTTATTAATAGTATCGCTTCCCACCACGGTGATACGGAAGCAACTTCTGTTATTGCGACACTTGTAGCCGCAGCGGATGCGCTGTCAGCAGCGCGTCCCGGGCAAGACGTGAGACGCTTGAAACGTATATCCGCCGTCTGGAAAAGCTCGAAGAAATTTCAGAGTCTTTTGAGGGCGTGGAGAAAACCTATGCTATTCAGGCCGGACGTGAAGTCCGCATCATGGTAAAACCAGAAATTGTAGATGATGTGGTAGCCCACCGTCTGGCACGTGATATCACAAAACGGATTGAAAATGAACTGGATTATCCGGGACATATCCGGGTAACCGTTATCCGTGAAACAAGAGCAGTAGAGTATGCTAAATAAAGCGGCGGCAGCGCCGCTTTATTTTTTTCGTTAAATAATACGCTGAAAGTTTGAAAGAAAAGAGGACGTGTAGAATGAAATTATTATTTGTAGGGGATGTGGTCGGCTCTCCCGGCCGCAAAATGATTACGGAGTATCTGCCGAAATTAAAGAAAAAATACAAGCCCGCCGTGACGATCGTAAATGGGGAAAATGCTGCCGGTGGACGCGGTATTACAGAGAAGATATACAAAGGCTTTTTGGAAAGCGGAGCCCAGGCTATTACGATGGGGAACCATACGTGGGATAATCGGGAAATTTTTGAATTCATCGGGAATGCCCCGCGGCTGGTGAGACCCGCTAACCTTCCTGCAGGCGTACCGGGAGTCGGCTGTACGTATGTGAAAATAAATACGCTCGAAGTCGCCGTGATCAATTTGATTGGACGTACGTTTATGCAGGCAAGCGATGATCCTTTTCAAAAAGCAGAAGAGCTGATCGAGGAAGCCAGAGCGAGAACCCCTTTTGTTTTTGTTGATTTTCATGCAGAAGCAACGAGTGAAAAGCAGGCGATGGGCTGGACGCTCGACGGAAGAGCAACAGCTGTTGTCGGCACGCATACCCACGTCCAGACCGCGGATGAAAGAATTCTGCCGGAAGGAACAGCTTATTTAAGTGATGTAGGAATGACCGGCCCGCGTGACGGCATACTTGGAATGGAACGGGAAAGCGTTCTTTATAAATTCAAGACCGGCCTGCCGGCTAGGTTTGAAGTGGCGCAGGGACGGGAACAATTAAGTGCAGTCCTTATTGATGCAGACGATAAAACCGGACGTGCCGTTTCCATTAAACGCATCCAAATAGACGAGGATCATCCATTCTTTGAATGAAGCACCGGAGGGTTTTTCCCCTCTATATTTAATTGTCAAAATCCTTTGATTTTTTAAAAAACAGTTACCAGAAAAAGGAGGATTTTTCCGTTCTTCTCTTGAATACTATTAAAACAATGGTCCAGGCTTTAACCCACACAAGGAGGTACTATTAATGGAAGTATTAAAAGTATCAGCCAAGTCAACCCCAAACTCTGTAGCAGGTGCCTTAGCCGGTGTAATTAGAGAAAAAGGAGCAGCAGAAATTCAGGCGATAGGTGCAGGCGCCATTAACCAGTCTGTAAAAGCCATTGCTATAGCCCGTGGATTTGTTGCACCGAGCGGTATTGATTTAGTATGTATCCCCGCTTTTACAGATATTGTTATTGACGGGGAAGAGCGGACGGCTATCAAACTCATAGTAGAACCAAGGTAACTGGAAAACAGGGCGCTGGCGTCCTGTTTTTTACGTCCTTCGTGCTTCCTATTTCCAGTGCAGGTTCGTAAAAGCAGGCAGCCTTGATTTTTTCTGTCCCGGGCTCTATCATGGAGGAATAGACAACATTAGTTACGGAGCCGTATATAAAAGGCAGGCACCTGAAAATCAGGTGCCTTTTCTGTGCCTGTTATTATTTTAAGGAGGAAACGATATAGATGCAGCAATTAAAAAAGCAGCTACAGCGGATTGATAAAAAAGGCTATAAAGCCTATAACGATATAAAAGGATCTTATACATTTGAAGGATTTACACTCAAAGTGGATCATGTGCAGGCGGATCCTTATGCTTCACCATCCAAAGTACGGGTGGTCATCTCCCTGAAAGATCTCGGTATTGGGAAAGATGAACAAACGACTCCTTCCCGTAAAACAGCAGTGATTGACTATTTCGCTGAGCGGATGATGAAAGAGCTCCGCAGCGGAAAAGACCAGGGAGGAATTTTAATTGATGGCCCGGGACAGGAGGTCATGGATCGTACCGCTGTAAAAATCAGCGCCGGCGAACTGGAAGTAAGGCTTTCGGTACACCTGCCGGCAAAAGGACGCACTATAATGGGGAAACAGGCGGAAGAACGGTTAACCGGAAGGCTTCCGGCTGCCGTGAAAAAAGCGGTTCATCAATTTGAACAGAAAAGCCTGAAAGAAGCGCTGGAACTTGCTGATCAGCAGGATGAAATCCGCCGTTATCTAACAGAAAACAAAGCAGCCGGATTTATTGCAAACGGGTCCGTTCTTCCCCGGGAGAGCGGCATCAGCAGCCGTCCAATGAAAAGCGCAGAAGCCCGCACGTTTCAATCTCCGCCCTCCATGGAAGTGACGATCCCGCTTCCCCACCGCAGCCCAATTTCCGGAATGCTGATAAAGGAAGGCGTAACGCTTATTACCGGAGGCGGCTATCACGGCAAAAGCACCCTGCTCGAAGCAATCGAAAGCGGCGTATATAATCACCGCCGGGGAGACGGACGCGAATATGTGATCACGTTGGCCGATGCAGCAAAAATAAGGGCTGAAGACGGACGCAGTGTGACCCGGACGGATATTTCCATGTTTATATCCAACCTGCCAAATAAAAAAAACACGGCTCAATTTACAACAGAAAATGCAAGTGGCAGTACATCCCAGGCCGCAAATATTATGGAAAGCCTGGAAGCAGGGAGCCGCTGCCTGCTGATTGATGAGGATACAAGTGCCACGAATTTTATGATCCGTGACAGCCGCATGCAGGAGCTCGTTCACAGCAGAAAGGAACCGATAACGCCATTTGTATCAAGGGTTCGTCCTTTGTACAAAGAACACGGTGTTTCTACGATATTAGTTGTCGGCGGCACCGGGGATTATTTCAGTAAAGCGGATACGGTTCTGATGATGGATGAGTACATTCCGTATGATGTAACAGAAAAAGCCCACCGGATTGCTGAAAAAGATCTAAGAGAAGAACCCGAAGAAAGCGCTGCTCCGCTCCCTGCCGGCCGGAAAATACAGTGGAACAGTTTTGATGCAAGCCGGGGCAGGAAAACGAAGGCAGGCGCAAAAGGGCGCAGCACGATTATGTATGGAAAAGAAACAATTGATATTTCCAGCGTGGAGCAGATTGTCAACACGAGCCAGACAGAAGCAGTGGCCCGGATAATCCAGGCACTTGAAAAGCATTTTGCTTCCCGCGCGGTGTCGTTTGAGGAAGCGTTCCGCTATATTGATAAAATCTATAAAGAAAAAGGACTCGACGGCTTTTCCATTCATGAAGGCGTTCATCCGGGAGAAATGGCCCTTCCTCGGACGGTGGAAATCGCTGCTGCCGCCAATCGCTACCGCAGGCTCCGCACCGAGTAGTCGGAGCTTCTATACAGCGCGGCGTTAATATACTACAATGTATAAAGAAGAAAGCTATAAGCCTTCCTTGAAGGAACAGAGAGAAAGGAGAGGGCGTAATGAACGAAGACCAGAGAAAACAACAGCTCAACGAATCACCCTCATATAATCATGACAAAAAGGATACACCACAGAAAGACTACAGCGCCTATTTTGACTTTTCGAGCGCTTCCATAGAGGAAAAAGAAGGTCGCCAGTATATGAAAATCGGCGGCCGCAGCATTCAAATTAACGAACAGCCCGATTTTAAAAAGGGGAAAAAGCGCGGCAAAGAAGAAGTGGAAGTTCAGTATGGCTTCAACGTCCCCGAAGAAATGCGCCAGATGGGCCGTGGGAAAAATATTTAATCCGCACGTATGGCTGCCAGATGAATGTACATGATACCGAAAATATGTCAGGTATCCTCGAAGAAATGGGCTTTACAGAAACATCGGAAACGACAGAAGCAGACGTTATCTTTTTAAATACGTGCGCGATCCGCGAAAATGCCGAAAATAAAGTGTTTGGAGAACTCGGCCATTTAAAACCGCTTAAACTGGAAAAACCGGAGCTTATTATCGGCGTATGCGGCTGTATGTCCCAGGAAGAAACCGTCGTAAATCGTATCCTTCAAAAGCATAACCATGTGGATCTTATCTTTGGTACACACAATATTCACCGGGTGCCTGAACTGCTTCAGGATGCTATTTTAGGAAAAGAAATGGTCGTTGAAGTATGGTCCAAAGAAGGCGATGTTGTCGAAAACATGCCCCGCAAACGCGCTGGAAAAACACAGGCATGGGTAAACATTATGTACGGCTGTGACAAGTTCTGTACATACTGTATTGTGCCTTATACAAGAGGAAAAGAACGAAGCCGGATGCCGGAAGATATTATTCACGAAGTCCGGGATCTGGCCAGACAGGGCTATAAAGAGATTACGCTTTTGGGCCAGAACGTAAACGCCTACGGCAAAGATCTCGAAGGCAACTACCGGCTGGGGCATTTAATGGATGACCTGCACAAAATTGATATTCCGAGGATTCGCTTTACGACAAGTCATCCTCGTGATTTTGATGATCATCTGATCGAAGTGCTCGCCAAAGGCGGCAACCTCGTCGAACACATTCATCTGCCCGTACAGTCCGGAAGCAGTGAAGTGCTGAAGCTGATGGCCCGTAAGTATACGAGAGAGCAGTACGTCGAGCTTGCCGGCAAAATTAAAGCAGCTATTCCGCACGCCTCGTTTACAACGGATATTATCGTCGGCTTTCCAAACGAAACGGACGCCCAGTTTGAAGAAACGATGTCGCTCGTAGAGGAAATGGATTACGATATTGCCTATACGTATATTTATTCCCCAAGGGATAATACACCGGCTGCAAAAATGGAAGACAACGTCCCAATGGAAGTAAAAAAAGAGCGGCTTGCCCGCCTGAATAAGCTCGTCAACGATATTTCTGCACGCCGCAATGCTGAACTCGAAGGTAAAGTGGTCGAAGTGCTGATTGAAGGCGTCAGCAAGAAAAACGAAAACGTCCTATCCGGTCGTACGAGAACAAATAAAATGGTCAACGTAGCCGCGCCGTCAAGCTGCATCGGCCAGGTCATTTATACGAGAATTACAGAAGCAAAAACATGGTCCCTAAACGGAGAGCTTGTAGAAATGGCGGAGGTGTAACGATGGAACAGCAGTATGCAACAAAAGCAGACGTGCTGGCGAAAGCCAAAGAACTGGGATCTATGATCGCAGAGACCGAAGAAGTCGATTTTTTCAAGCGCGCAGAAGCGCAGATCAATAAAAACCTGCGTGTGCAGGAACTGATCGGAAAAATAAAAGCCAAACAAAAAGAAGCGGTAAACCTGCAGCACTACCAAAAGCACGAGGCGCTGAAAGAAACAGAGCGTGAAATTGATGAGCTGAATGCAGAAATTGAAAGTATTCCGCTCGTCGTGGAGTTCCAGCAGAGCCAGACAGAAGTAAATCATCTGCTGCAGCTCGTCTCCACGTCTATTTCCAATACGGTGACAGATACAATTATTGAGTCAACGGGTGGAGACAAGCTGCAGGGTACGACAAACCATAATCCATTTATGAATATCACAAAAAAGTAAGCTGCATTTTGTTCAAAGGGCCGGCCGGCGTTTATTAACCTAAACGCCGGCTGCTTTTTCATTATAGATCAAAATAAAACATTATTATATAATTTCACAAACCATAGTAATTTTTAAACAAGAGGCTTCCTTCGTTTAGGGGAAGGAATCAGCTATGCTATAATAAAACAGATATAAAGCGATTGAAAAGCTGGAGGAATGATTTTTGTGACTCAGGAAACGCCAATGATGCAGCAATATAAACGAATTAAAGCAGAATATACCGATGCTTTTTTATTTTACCGTTTAGGTGATTTTTATGAATTGTTTTTCGAAGACGCAGTAAAAGCTGCGCAGGAATTGGAGATTACGCTGACGAAGCGCGGAAGCAAAGGGGATCAGGATATTCCTATGTGCGGGGTGCCGCATCATTCGGCAGAAGGGTATATTTCCACGTTGATTGAAAAAGGGTACAAAATTGCGGTCTGTGAGCAGGTGGAAGATCCGAAAACGGCCAAAGGTGTCGTAAAAAGAGAAGTCGTTAACCTGATAACGCCGGGAACCGTTATGGAAGGCCGGGCCATTCATGAAAAAGAAAATAATTTTATTGCTGCCCATTACCAGCAGGAGGATGGCACAGCCGGTTTTGTAAAAGCCGATTTAACAACCGGCGAAATTTACGGTGCCCGGCTGGAAGCCGACCGGCCCGCCTGGGAGCAGGAGGCTTCTAAAGCTAACGTGAAAGAACTTATTCTGCAGGAAGAACCTGAAGACGGGGAGTGGAAAACGTTTGCCGGCACGTTTTCGGTTCAGAAATCAGCTGAGATTCCAGAAGAATTCTCCTCTCTCTGTACCCATATAAGCAGTGCAGCCATCCTGCGTGCTTTCGGTTTATTAAGCAGCTACTTGTCGCGGACGCAGAAGCGTTCGCTTGATCATCTGCAGCCGATTCATCTGTACGAACCCCGTCAAAAAATGCAGCTGGACCGGAATTCACGGCGGAATCTGGAACTTACCGAAACGATCCGGGACCATAAGAAAAAAGGCTCCCTGCTCTGGCTGATGGACCAGACGATGACAGCGATGGGTGCACGCCGGGTAAAAAGCTGGATGGAAGAGCCTCTGCTTCAGGAAAAAGAAATAACGGACCGCCAGAGTATTGTGCAGTCCCTGCTCGACCATTTCTTTGAAAGAGGAGACCTGAGGGACCGTCTTAAGTTTGTTTATGACCTGGAGCGGCTTGCCGGTAAGGCGGCCTTTGGAAACGTGAACGCGCGGGAGCTTGTACAGATGCGCCGCACGCTTCAGGAGCTGCCCGAAATTATTTCGATTTTAAAGCAGGTGGATAATGGCCTGCTTCAGGAATGGATTACTCCGCTTGATCAGTTTCATGGACTGCTGGAACTGTTGGAAGACGGACTGGTGGAAGAACCTCCCGCTCTTATTACAGAAGGCGGGATGTTCCGCATGGGCTTTCACGAGACGCTGGACGAATACCGTGAAGCGAGCACAAACGGCCGGCAGTGGATCTCCGAGCTGGAGCGTGATGAAAAGCAGGCCACGGGCATAAAATCCCTTAAGGTAGGCTTTAATCGTGTGTTTGGATATTATATCGAAGTGACAAAAGCGAACATTCCGCTTCTGCCTGAGGGAAGATATGACCGGAAGCAGACGTTGACGAACGCTGAGCGTTTTACAACCCCCGAGCTGAAAGAGAAAGAAGCGTTGATTCTCGGCGCCCAGGAAAAAAGTATAGAACTTGAACATACGCTCTTTTTAGAACTAAGAGAAAAGGTGAAAACGTATCTTCGTCCTCTGCAGGAAGCAGCGCTTGTAATAAGCCAGCTTGATGTGCTGCAGGGATTTGCCGAACTAAGCGACCGCCAGGGCTACGTCCGGCCGCAGATGAGCAGGGATGGCAGCGTCCATATTAAAAACGGCCGGCATCCGGTCGTGGAAAAAATTGTAGGCCCGGGAGAATACGTGGCAAACGATGTTTATATGGACCAGGGCCGCAATATGCTGCTTATCACCGGGCCGAATATGTCTGGTAAAAGCACCTTTATGAGACAAGCTGCTTTGATTTCAATCATGTCCCAGACCGGCTGCTTTGTACCGGCAGAGGAAGCAGAGCTGCCTATTTTTGATCAAGTATTCACGAGAATTGGAGCCGCTGATGATCTGGCATCCGGACAAAGCACCTTTATGGTAGAGATGCTTGAAACCAACTATGCGCTCTCCCATGCGTCCAAAAATAGTCTGATACTGCTTGATGAGATTGGCAGAGGAACGTCCACCTATGACGGTATGGCGCTTGCCCAGGCCATTATTGAACATATACATGAAAGCATCGGCGCGAAGACAATGTTTTCAACGCATTACCATGAATTAACGACCATCGCTGATTCTCTTCCCAATCTGCAGAATGTTCATGTACGGGCGATTGAAGAGGAAGGGCAGATTGTCTTTCTGCATAAAGTGGAGGAAGGAAGCGCGGATGAAAGCTACGGCATTCACGTAGCGAAGCTTGCCGATCTTCCGGATCCCCTGCTGAGCAGAGCAGATGAGCTGTTAAAGCAGCTTGAGCAGAAAGAAAAAAGCAGGGGAACGGTTGAACCTGTCTCCATCCGGGAAGCAGCCCCTGCAAACGATGAGCCGACCCAGCTGACGCTGTTTCAGGAAGAAGAACAGGCCGAAGCAGCGAAAGCAAAAAACGGAAAGCTTCATCCAATCCTGGAGGATATCCGTAAAACAGACGTACTTCATTTATCGCCGATGGAAGCACTTGAGAAGCTTTACCGGATGCAGCAGAGACTCCGCTGATGAGGAAGGGAGAAAACAATGGCTAAAATCACGAAACTGCCGGACGATTTATCCAATAAAATAGCGGCAGGCGAAGTTGTGGAGCGCCCGAGTTCCGTAGTAAAAGAATTAGTGGAAAATGCGATTGATGCAGGCGGCACCCGCATCCAGGTCGACCTCGAGGAAGGGGGTCTGTCTTTAATCCGGGTTGTAGATAATGGAAGCGGCATGGACCGTGAAGACGCAGACCTTGCCTTTTACCGCCATGCGACGAGTAAAATCACCTCTGAAAAAGATTTATTTGATATCCACACGCTTGGATTCCGCGGGGAAGCACTGCCGAGTATCGCCGCCGTGTCGCAGCTGGAAATGGAAACCGGTAATGGACGCGATGCAGGGACGCTTCTCCGCTATCAGGGGGGAAGACGGATTACGCTGACTTCGTCCAAAAGCCGGAAGGGAACGGAAATCAGCGTCCGCGATTTATTTTTTAATACGCCGGCACGGTTGAAATACATGAAAACCGTTCATACGGAAGTAGGCAAAGTTAGTGATATTATTAACCGTCTTGCCATGTCGAGGCCCGATATTTCGTTCCGGCTGGCCCATAATGGGAAACAAATCCTGCACACCAACGGGGACGGCAGACTGCAGACAGTTATTGCATCCATTTACGGCAGGCAGACCGCAAAATCTTTTCTTCCGATTCATCATGAATCAAACGATTATACGGTAACCGGTTATATAGCCAAGCCGGAAATCAACCGGGCCTCCCGTCATTATATGTCTACCTTTTTAAATGAACGGTTTATCCGCCATTATCCACTTACAAAAGCAATAGAGCAGGCATATCATACGCTGCTTCCGATTGGCCGTCATCCAATGGCCGTGCTTCATATTAGGCTGAACCCGACGTTAATGGACGTCAACGTTCATCCATCAAAAATGGAAGTGCGTCTTAGTAAAGAAAAAGAAATGCTTCATGACGTGGAGCATACGATCAAACAGGCTCTGCAGCAGCTGTCCCTCATTCCGGAAGCAGATATGGCACGGGGCAGACGTATGCAGTCGGAAGCGCTGGAACTTCCCCTGCAGCAGGAAAAGCGGGAAATACCTCCTAAAGTGGAGAAAACCGCGCCGCCGGAATTTCGTCAGGAGCAGCAGGACTGGCAGCGTGCAGAGGCAGTAGCGGAACCGGAATCACTTACGGAGCCCTCCATTCAGGAAATCCCTGCTTCTGTAGAAGAACCGCCTGCAGCGGAAGAAAACTACAGGACAGAGCCTGAGAACGAAGCGGGGTTATATCAGCACAGAGAACTGCTTGAGCTGGAGCCGATCGGCCAGCTGCACGGGACATATCTGCTGACGCAGAGCCGGGACGGCATGTATATTATTGATCAGCATGCTGCCCAGGAGCGGATATTTTATGAGTTTTTCCGCGAAAAAATCGGCAGCGTGAATGGAGAAATGCAGGATCTGTTGATTTCCGCTGACGTTTGAAGTGACCAGCCAGGAAAAGATGGTGATTACGAAACTCCCGTGAAGAACTGGAACAGGCAGGCGTATATTTGGAGGAATTCGGGGAAAACACGTTCCGGATCCGGTCGCAGCCTACCTGGTTCCCGGCTCAGGAAGCAGAATCGGTTATACGGGAACTGCTCGAGCAGCTGCAGCAGGAAAAAAATATCAGCACGCATAAAGTCCGGGAAGAAGCAGCGATCTTAATGTCCTGCAAGGCAGCGATCAAAGCCAACCGCCACCTTCGCAGAGATGAGATAGCTGCTCTTATCGAAAAACTCGGTACGTGCCGAGAACCATATACGTGTCCGCACGGGCGCCCGATCGTGATCCATTTTTCCTCGTACGATATGGAGAAAATGTTTAAACGAATCCAGTAAAAAAGCGCTCTCATTTTTCCCTGTTCCCCCGCTTATGTATGCTATAATAAAAACAAATATTACATAGCGGGGGGAATCAGCTCATGTCAGCACTAGATGTCGTAGCTATCGGCGGTATTTCTTTTTTTGTTATTGTAGTAAGTGTCATCATGGCGTATTACTTTTTGAAACGGTCACAGTCCGATAACTAATAGCGCCGAAACGGCGCTTTTTTCACGTTTAAATAGACAGGCAGGCGACATACAGTATGATTATAACGACAACAAAATCCGCCGGGGCGATCACTGCACAAAAGGCCGAAGCGCTTGCGGTCCGCTGGGACGCCTCCTACCAGCAGAGGAATAAACGCTCGATAAAAAAATGGCTTCTTGAAACAGGGGAAGCTATTTATGTAGCGGGTGATGAGGCGGACATCTTTTATCCTCCCAACAGCAGAAACGGCTTCTTTTTTCATCCGAGCATGGCAAAACTCCGGGCGAAGCGTGTTATGGATGGAGGCAGGGATCCGCTGATCGAAGCTGCCGGCATTTCAGAGGGAATGAGCGTGCTGGACTGTACGCTCGGTCTCGGCTCGGACAGCATTGTTCTGAGTGCTGCATCAGGAAAGACAGGTCAGGTGCAGGCACTGGAGAAAACTAAAGAGATCGAAGAAGTAGTGAAAAAGGGGCTGCAGCAATGGAAGCAGCCGGATCTGTTATTAAACGAAGCGATGGAGCGCGTACGCACGATGCATGCAGACTATTCAGAGTGGCTCCGGGAAGCTTCTGATGCTTCGTGGGACGTTGTATACTTCGATCCGATGTTTCATGAAGCCTTAGCTGAATCGTCCTCTATGGAGCCGCTGAGAGAGGCTGCAAGCTATGGTGGGCTTCAGGCAGCGGACGTCCGGGAGGCGCTCCGGGTCTGCCGGAAGAGAGTCGTGTTTAAAGAGCACGCCAGAAGTCCGGTTTGGAATACCTTTCCGGAAGCGGTCAGGAAAAAAAGCCATGCAGCGTTCGCTTATGGCATATTGGAAAAGGACGTTTAAACGATGACGAAACAAGAAGTAATTATTATTGTCGGCCCCACTGCGTCGGGAAAAACAGAAGCAGGTATGATGATAGCCGAGCAGCTAGGCGGAGAAATTATCAGCGGCGATTCGATGCAGGCCTATCAGGGCCTTGATATCGGCACTGCCAAAGCTTCTCCTGCAGAAAGAAAAGCCGTGCCGCACCATGGAATCGATATAAAAACGATTCATGAGGCATATACTGCAGCAGATTTTAAAGACCGGGCAGCAGGGTGGATTGAAGACATCAGCCGCCGGGGAAAAGTTCCTGTCATCGTCGGAGGAACCGGCCTCTACATCCGTGCCCTGACGAGAAATTTTGATTTTCAGCAGAGCGAATCAGATCCCGAGTACAGGGCGGAGCTGGAAAGGCAGCTTGCTGAACACGGAAAAGAGCGGCTGCATGAACAGCTCCGTTTACAGGACAGCGCGGCTGCAGAACGGATTCATCCAAATAATGCCCGGCGCGTGATTCGTGCGCTGGAAATTTTAAAGCAGCAGGGCGGCCGCACAAAAGCTTTTACTGAACAGGAAGAAGCAGAAAGTCCTTATACGGTCCGAATGATCGGTCTGGATATAAAAAGAGACGTCCTTTATAAACGTATTAATGACAGGGTCGATCAGATGGCGGCTGCCGGTCTGATCGAAGAAGCACAGTGGCTGCTCGAAAATGCGGGGCCGGATGTACAGGCAGCTCAGGCGATTGGTTACAAGGAGCTGTTTCCCTACCTGCGTCAGGAGTCTACGCTCGAGCAGGCGCTCGATACGTTAAAACAGCACTCAAGAAATTATGCAAAAAGACAGCTGACGTGGTTTCGGAATAAAGAAGATGTGGAATGGATGAATATGACAGATACTTCCACCGCTGCAAAGCAGGCAAAACTTCTTTCGTATCTTGAAGGAATCAGGCAGCCTCTGTCGAAAGGTATACAAGCAGGAAGAAAGCAGAGGGGAGATCCAGACAATGAAACATGTTAATATTCAGGACCAATACTTAAATACGCTCCGAAAAGACAAAATTCCAGTGACAGTATTTTTAACGAATGGATTTCAACTCAGAGGCCACATTAAAGCATTTGATAATTTTACCATTGTTCTGGACAGTGACGGCAAACAGCAGCTGGTGTATAAGCATGCTATTTCTACATTTTCGCCGCAGCGCAATGTGCCGCTTCAGACTACCCCTGATACAGATGAATCCTAAACACAAAAGAAGGCCCCCGGCTGATGGGGACCTTCTTTTTTTAGCTGTCTGCCTGATTTACAAAGGAAATGTACTTGTTTAATGTTAGAATAGACTGCAGGCCAAGCGTTTCTTTCATATGTTCGGGACTAATGCCTTTTTTCAATTCATTCACTATATAGGTGTTCCGGAAATGCTTTGCAGAAAAGGCCCGGTCAATGCCTGCCCGGCGGCGTTCTTCACGCAGCATTTTCTGTATAGCGACCTCCGTCAGATTTTTCGGGGCATCATTTTCATAACTCCAGCGGTACGTCTGGCGCTGGAAGTCAAAGGCCACAAATACAGGATGATGGGGGTATGACGGCCGCACCGGCTCCGGAATCAGCTGAAAGTACTGGAAAAAAAGCTTTTTTTCAGCAGCTGACAGCTGTACAATTCTGGGATTGCCGGTGAATTCCGAAATCGCAAGCTCCCCTTTTCCCAGATTAACCTGGCGGTAAGTAAGCGTGGAAAGCTCCTGAAGCCGAAGTCCGTGCTGCAGGAACAGCTGAATCATCAGCAGGTTCCTTGGGGCAAGCATGGGACGAACGGCAGCCTGACGGGCAGAGAGGCCGGCGTCGGAACGAAGCGAATGAAACAATTTTTTCACTTCAGCAGGAAAAACGAGGTCTTTTTCCTGAAGGCTTTCTGTCACGGCTTCTTCCGCTGTAATACCTGTCATTGGATTGGAAGCGATACGCTGTGTGCTGTGAAGAAACGAAAAGTAACGAAGCAGCACGGTGTGAATTCGTTTGATCGTCTTGGCATGGTAATGCCTGCCCTCAGCGAGCAGGGAAAAATAGCCTTCGAGAAGCGAAGGGGTGATTCGCTTTGAAGCAGGCGGACGATCCTCCTCAAGTTCGACGGAGACAAAGGCGTAAAAATCCTGAAGGTCATACCGGTAGCGCCGGATCGTACTTTCCTTTCTTCCACGTGAAGCGAGGTAATCCAAAAATAAAGTGACGTCTGTTGGTTCCGTTAACAATGCTTCATGAGCCATAGGACAGGATCCTTTCTTTTAAATAAACGAATATATACCAAGGAGGCTTTTTCATTGAAAGAAGATGTAATTATTGTAGGTATTATTGATAAGAGCCGCAAAGATTCAAGATTTGACGCTTCTATTGAAGAATTAAGAGCGCTCGTCGACACAGCAGGCGGGACAGTTGTTGAATTGTTTACCCAGGAAAGATATTCTCCGCACCGTTCCACTTATCTTGGTAAAGGAAAGATAGAAGAGCTTTATGAAAAAGCGGAAGAGCTGAATGTAGATACTATCATTTTTAATGACGAATTGTCTTCCAGTCAAGTTAAACATTTAACCGATGAGCTCGACCGCAAAGTAATGGACCGCACGCAGCTTATTCTGGATATCTTTGCCCGCCGAGCACGTACGAAAGAGGGTATTATCCAGGTTGAACTGGCCCAGATGTCTTATCTTCTGCCGCGCCTTTCCGGACAGGGGCAGATGATGTCCCGTCTCGGAGGTGGTATTGGTACGAGAGGTCCGGGTGAAACAAAGCTGGAAACCGACCGCCGCCACATTCAAAAACGAATGGACGATTTGAAATCGCAGTTAAAAGAAATGATTTCCCACCGCGAAGGCTACCGTAAACAGCGGAAAAACAACTACGCGATCCAGTACGCTCTCGTAGGCTATACAAACGCCGGCAAATCAACCATTATTAACAAATTGACGCAGGCAGATACGATGGAAAAAGATGAATTATTTGCGACGCTTGACCCGTTGACACGGAAAATGGATATTCCGTCCGGACTGTCTGTGTTGATTACGGATACGGTTGGATTTATTGAAGATCTGCCGACTACGCTGATTGCCGCTTTCCGCTCCACCCTTGAAGAAGTAAAAGAAGCCGACGTGCTGCTTCATGTCGTGGATGCTTCCCATCCGGACTGCCATCAGCACATGAAAACAGTCGATAAGCTTCTCACAGAGCTTGATGCCGGAGCGATTCCCGTTCTTACCATTTATAACAAAATAGATCAGGTAACAGACACCGAGCTTCTTACCGGGGAAAACAGTCCGTCCATCCGGATCTCAGCACGCGACGATGCAGACATTGAACGATTGCGCGAAGCGATGGAAGATGTGCTGAAAGAGCAGATGCAGTTTCACAAAATCCGCATCCCAATGTGGGAAGGAAAAGATTTATCGAGTCTTTACGAAAGTACTATCCTAAAGAAAGAAACGTTAATAGAAGAAGAAAACATGCTCGTATGGGAAGGGTTTGCACCCATTGACCATCCGGTGAACGGCATTATAAAAAAATATAAAACGACAGAATAAAGGCAGGGAATGAACGTGCAGGATACACAAGAACAGCTGGGCGGCTGGAAAAGAAAAGCCCGGCAGAATATTGCATTGTACACCGAGGAAATAGACGAAACGACCGATAGAAATACAGAAAGACTTCTTACGCTGTTCCGCGAACACAACGTGGGAGCCTTTCATTTTACTCCATCCACCGGATATGGGTATGACGACCTGGGACGGGAAAAGCTGGACAGCCTGTATGCAGGCGTATTTGGAACGGAAACGGCGTTTGTGCGCTCCCAGTTTATTTCCGGCACGCATGCTATTACCGCGGCATTATTTGGGGTGCTGCGGCCCGGAGATGAGCTGCTGTATGCTACAGGCATGCCATACGATACGCTGCGGACCGTCATTGGAATCGAAGGAGAAGCGGAAGGGACCCTTCAGGAATGGGGAATTACGTATAAAGAATCTCCCTACGCGGCAGGCGAAGAGCTTTCTGCCGACCGTATTCTTTCCCATGTAACCGAGGCAACAAAGGTTATTGCGATTCAGCGGTCACGCGGTTACGCTGAACGCGAATCTGTTCCGATGGAAAAAATGAAACAGGTCATAGCAGCCATTAAGCAGAAACTGCCGGACATTATTGTGTTTGTAGATAACTGTTACGGGGAATTTACAGAAACGAGCGAACCAGGCCATGCCGGAGCCGATCTAATGGCAGGGTCTCTTATTAAAAATCCCGGTGGCGGTATTGTGAAAACGGGCGGTTATATTGCAGGCCGGAAAGATTTGATTGAAAAAGCGGCATCAAGATTTGCCGCTCCGGGTATAGGCATGGAAGGCGGGCCGACACTGTACAGCCTGCAGGAAATGTTTCAGGGGCTTTTTCTTGCGCCTCACGTAGTAGGCGAAGCGCTGAAAGGCTCCCTGTATTCAGCTGCTCTCCTGGAGGAAGCGGGGCTGCAGACCACGCCTTCGTATACAGAAAAACGTACGGATCTGATTCAGTCGGTTACGTTTGCCTCCAAAGAACAGATGGTTACGTTCTGCCAGTCAATTCAGGAAGCCTCACCAGTAGACGCACGCGTCATACCACAGCCGGCCTACATGCCGGGGTATACATCAGACGTGATTATGGCTGCGGGGACGTTTATACAAGGTGCAAGCATTGAACTAAGCGCGGACGGTCCGATCCGGCCTCCCTACACGGCTTACGTTCAGGGCGGACTGACATTTTCCCACGTGAAAATCGCCGTGGAACATGCGGTAACCCGGCTGCTTGAGAAAGAACTTTTAGCATCTTTACGATAAAAGTTATTACTTTCAGAAAATTTTGATGTGAAAAAAGCTCACATGGACTTGACTATAAAAGTAACATCGGGTAGGATGAAAATATCTTCCTTAGGGAAGGAGGCCTACTGATGAATGATCATATTAGAAGAAACATGCCTTTATTTCCCATTAGTATTGTCAAAAAGCTGACGGAATTGTCCGCCAGACAGATTCGTTATTATGAAGAATATGGATTGGTTTTTCCTTCCAGAACAGAAGGTAATCAGCGCCTGTTCTCTTTTAATGACGTAGACCGTCTCCTTGAAATTAAAAGCCTGCTTGAACGCGGTGTTAATCTTCAGGGTATCCGGGAAATTTTTCTGCTGCGCGAGCACAATGCTTCCAAAACAGCTGGACCCCCTATAAGAAGAGACGGAGATCTTACCGACCTGGAGCTCAGGCGTCATTTGAAAAATGAGCTGGTGTACACAGGTAAATACGGAAGAACTTCCCTAATCCAGGGTCAGCTATCACGTTTTTTTGACTAGAACAGCGGTTTTACCTTCTGCCCTGCAGAAGATTATATAATTTTTTGTTCAAAGAAGGAGAGGAGTTTCTACAAATGGCTAACAGTTATTCGAAAAAAGATATCATGAAAATGGCAGATGACGAAAATGTAAAATTTATCCGTTTGCAGTTCACAGATTTACAGGGGATTATCAAGAACGTGGAGATTCCAGTGGATCAGCTTACAAAAGCACTAGACAATCAAATGATGTTTGACGGTTCTTCTATCGAAGGATTTGTCCGTATTGAGGAATCCGATATGTACTTATATCCGGATCTGGATACATGGGTTATCTTCCCGTGGACACCGGAAAAAGGTAAAGTAGCGCGCCTTATCTGCGACATCTACGAGCCGGGCAAGCCTGGAGACGAGCCAAAGCCTTTCGCAGGTGACCCACGCGGTATTTTGAAGCGTGTACTTAAAGAAGCAGAGCAGCTTGGCTTTACTGACTTTAACATTGGACCTGAGCCTGAGTTCTTCCTTTTCAGAAATGATGAAAAAGGCGAGCCGACGCTTGAGCTTAACGACAAAGGCGGATACTTTGACCTTGCTCCAACGGATCTTGGTGAAAACTGCCGTCGTGATATCGTACTTGAACTGGAAGAAATGGGCTTTGAAATCGAAGCTTCCCACCACGAAGTGGCACCAGGACAGCACGAAATCGACTTTAAATATGCAGATGCCGTTACAACATGCGATAACATTCAAACGTTTAAGCTTGTTGTAAAAACAATCGCCAGAAAGCACGGCCTTCACGCAACATTCATGCCTAAGCCGCTCTTTGGTGTAAACGGTTCTGGTATGCACTTGAACATGTCTCTTTTCAAAGGTAAAGACAACGTGTTCTTTGACAAGAAAACAGACTCCCAGCTAAGCGAAACAGCTATGCAGTTTATGTCTGGTATCCTTGAGCACGCACAGGGCTTTACAGCGTTAACGAACCCAATTGTTAACTCGTACAAGCGTCTTGTTCCTGGATTTGAAGCACCGGTTTATGTAGCATGGTCTGCACGCAACAGAAGCCCGCTTGTCCGTATTCCTTCTTCCCGCGGCCTTAGCACGCGTATTGAAGTAAGAAGCCCGGATCCATCTGCGAACCCATACCTTGCTATTGCAGCAATGCTTGCTTCCGGTCTGGATGGTATTAAGCGTAAGCTTGTTGCACCAGAGCCGACGGACCGCAACATTTATATCATGAACAAAGAAGAGCGTAAGCAGGAAGGTATTGAAGATCTTCCAGCTGACCTTAATGAGGCAGTGAACAGCCTTCTTGAAGATGAGGTACTTGTAACGGCTATTGGACCACACGCAATCGAGCATTTCGCAGAAGCGAAAGAAATCGAGTGGGATATGTTTAGAACGCAGGTTCACCCATGGGAAAGAGATCAGTTCCTACAGACTTACTGATAAATGGAAAAAACCTACAGCCACAGAGGCTGTAGGTTTTTTAGTATTTAAATCTGCTGCGGCTCTGCTGGGCACGCAGCGCCTGAATGTTACGTTGTTTATACTTCTTCGTCAACATCCGGGTTTTCCGGTGGTGTGTCCTCCGGTGCCTCTTCTTCTCCGCCGCAGGCAGCTGTTGCTAATAATAAACTAAAAGCCAGTGCCATTAAACCTGTTCGTCTCATTTTTATACCCCCTGGTGTGTTATGTTTCGTTTTTGTAATGAACATCTGCGGCCTTTTCTGACTCATAAATAATGAGGAAGCCCAAACATCATATTACTTTATAGTTTCCGCCCCAGGGCTAAAGTAAACGTGAAAATAAAAAGCAGCGAATAAAAGTAAAAATCCCGATGACGCGTCTGTGCGGTCATCGGGATATCTCTGCAATTTCCAGCAGCAAGATAGCTTTGCGCTGCATATAAGAATTATTCCATTTCTATATAAGGGGTGAGCATGTGCTCAAACACCGAGTCGGCCATTTCCTTTGTGAATTCGACTTTTCTGTTCGGATCTGCTGACCAGAAACAGTTCGCCGTATCAACCAGATACGCATTTTCATATTTAGGCTGTCCCAGGCTGAAGTTAGCGTCATCAATATAAACAGAAAAAGAAGCTTCGGCTTTTCTCATAGGGTGGTTTGTCGTATCAATCCGGATTTTTAAAATAGCCTGATCGAAGGTAAAAGAAGCTTCATAATATTCCCGGAAATAGTTCACCTGTACCTCCGTCTGTTCGTTAATATCATCTCGAACGGAGTTAAATAAGTCAAATAAATGATCAATGCATTCTGTTAGTTTTTCATCAGAAATTTCATTTTTTTCTTTGATTTTTTGGATGTTGCGCTCCAGCGCGTCTTTTGATACGTTCTCTTTCCAGTTATTCATATGACAAGACCCTCCTGATTTTTATTCCCGGCTCCACAAGTTGAGTACAGCAGGAGATGATTAACAAGAAAAACAGCAGCCATGTTATGTGCTGTTGTTTCTTTCCACTATATCATAAGTAGAAGCCCTGTTAATACGGTGATTCCTAAAGAAACCGCCGTAGACAGGCTTTTTTTCAAAAACGAAGCAGATAAATAAAAAGAATGAATAAATAGTTGACGAAAAGAAAATACACGTTATATAATATACCCCGTAAGGTATTAAAAGAGAACATGAAAGAAAGGAAGCAGGTATATGGACTATTCAACAGAAATGAAAAACCGCCTGAAGCGCGTGGAAGGCCAGGTCAGAGGCGTTCAGCGTATGATGAATGAAGAGAAAGACTGTAAAGACGTTGTGTATCAGCTGTCGGCAGCCAGATCAGCGATCGATCGGGCAATCTCATTTATTGTAGCGGAAAACCTGGAGCAGTGCATTAGAGATCAAATTGAAAAAGGCGAAGATACAGCTGATTTTGTTCAGGAAGCTATTCAATTATTAGGAAAAAGCAAATAAAAAAATTTTTAGCCGTTTATATACCCATGGGGGTAATGTAAATAGAGAGAAATGGATGAGGTGCTCATCGTGGAACTAACATTGTTTTTATTTTTGTGTTATTTTTTATTGGATTTATCGGCTCATTCGTTTCCGGAATGGTAGGAATAGGCGGATCTATCATTAAATATCCAATGCTTTTATATATTCCGCCTCTGCTCGGTCTGTCGGCATTTACCGCTCATGAAGTAGCCGGTATCAGCGCCGTGCAGGTATTCTTCGCTACCATAGGGGGTGTCTGGGCTTATAGAAAGGGAGGGTATTTAAATAAATCTCTTATATTTTATATGGGGACAAGCATTCTGGCGGGAAGTTTGATCGGGGCTGTCGGCTCTAATTATATGAGCAATGACGGTGTGAACATGGTGTACGCGGTTCTTGCAACGCTCGCGGTTATTATGATGTTCCTTCCTAAAAAAGGAAAGGACGACACGCCTAACGATCAAGTGACCTTTAACAAGCCGACAGCCGCTGTTTCCGCTTTTCTTGTAGGTATAGGAGCAGGCATTGTCGGTGCAGCCGGAGCATTTATCCTCGTTCCAATTCTTCTCGTGGTGCTGAAAATCCCGACAAGAATGACGATTGCAACATCGCTTGCGATTACGTTTATTTCCTCTATAGGAGCTACTATTGGAAAAATCGCTACAGACCAGGTATTAATCGGTCCGGCGGCTGTGATGGTTGCCGCAAGTTTAATCGCTGCGCCGCTTGGGGTGATGGCGGGCAAGCGGATGAATACAAAGCATCTTCAATGGCTTCTCGCGTTACTTATTCTAGGAACAGCCATTAAAATCTGGCTGGATATATTATAAAAGGTTGACAGCTATTTTTTTACTTGGTAATATACCCATACGGGTATTAGTATATATTTTTTTGTTTAGTGTAATACCCCATAGAGTATAATAGGAGGACTAATAATGAATGTAAATTTAGTAGTGGATGCAAAAGGGCTGGCATGTCCGATGCCAATCGTTAAAACCAAAAAGGCGATGGACACAATTAATGCAGGAGAAGTAATGGAAGTGCAGGCAACGGACCGGGGCTCTTTAGCGGATATGAAAGGCTGGGCTAAGACTACTGGCCATGAATACATCGGTTCTAAAGAAGAAGGAGAGGTACTGCTGCATTACGTAAGAAAAGCCAATCCTGAGGAAGTGAAAGAAACAAAATCTTATCCGAAGGAAATGACAATGAAAAACTCGAAGAGGTTCTTGAAAAAGACAATATGACAGTACTGGATGTTAGAGAGCCTGCCGAGTATTCCTTTTCACATATACCAGGAGCTGTTCGATTCCCCTGGGGGAGCTGGAAACCAGAGCGGGGAATTAGATGCTTCAAAAGCAATAATATGTCGTGTGCCGCACAGGCAATAGAAGCAGTAATGGCAGCCTACACCCTGGAAGAAAAAGGGTTCACGAATGTACAGAACGTAAAACCGGGGATGAGCGGCTGGAACGGCCCGACCGAAGAGAAATAAAGGAGGAACCACATATGTCTATGAAAGCAATGACAGCTGCCGAATTGGCAGAAATAGTGATTAACCAGAAAGATTTGTTTATTTTAGATGTCCGAAACGAAGATTCTCTTTAAAGATTGGCGGGTAGAAGGAAAAAAATGTAGAGATACTAAACATCCCGTATTTCGATCTGCTGGAAGGAGTCGAATCAGTGCTTCCCCGGATACCAGCGGACAAACCAGTCATAGTAGTATGTGCAAAAGAAGGATCTTCCAAATTTGTGGCCGAGCAGCTGGTGGAAGCTGCAGACCGGGATGTTTACTACCTGGAAGGCGAATGAAGACGTGGAGTGAACACGTGGAACCGGTAAAAATCGGTGATCTTTCCGACGGCGGAGAGCTGTATCAGTTTGTACGTATTGGAAAAGGCTGCCTATCCTATATGATCGTCTCTGGAGGAGAGGCTGTAGTTATTGATCCTGTGCGGCTGACAGACGTCTATACAGATTTCCTAAATCAAAAGAATGCCGTTCTTAAGTATGCAGTGGACACTCATCTTCATGCCGATCATATTTCCGGGGGAAGAATGCTGGCTGAAAAAACAGGAGCTGCGTATTATATTCCGGAAGATGATGCCGCAGAAGTAACGTTTTCCTATCAGCCTCTAAACAATAACGATGTATTACAGGTGGGAAAGACAGAAGTAGCTGTACAGGCTTTGTATTCTCCAGGTCATACCATTGGGAGTACCTCTTTAATTGTTGATAATCGTTACCTGCTTACCGGTGATATTCTCTTTATCGATTCTATCGGACGCCCCGACCTTGCAGGAAAAGCAGAAGACTGGGTAGGTGATTTGAGAGAATCTCTTTATGTCACGTATCAAGCACTGAAAGATGATCTGTTGGTACTTCCTGCTCATTTTTCGAAAAAGGAAGAAATGGATGACCGGGGACGAGTAATGGAGAAGCTTCGTGTGCTGTATAAACAAAATGCCGGGCTGCAGGTAGAAGACGAGGACGTATTCCGAAAAATGGTGACGGAAAACCTTCCTCCGCAGCCAAATGCTTATGAAGAAATCCGGCAGACGAACATGGGAAGAGTGCAGCCGGAGCCCGAAGAACAGACAGAAATGGAAATTGGACCAAATCGCTGCGCCGTATCATAAATGAGAAGGAGAGATTAATATGAACGTAACAAAAACAGTAGATGCAAAAGGATTAGCCTGCCCAATGCCGGTAGTAAAAGCAAAAAAAGCAATGGATGAACTTCAGGCAGGAGATGTACTCGAAATCGTATCCACAGATAAGGGAGCGAAAGCAGATCTCCCGGCATGGACCAAGTCCTCAGGCCACGAATTAGTAGACCAGACAGAAGCTGATAACGAATATACATTTTGGATAAGAAAAGGATAAGGGGAGAATAAAGAATGGAAGAAACTAAAAACGGAAACAACGATGGTTGTATTTGACGGAGACCTCGATAAAGCAATAGCCAGCTTTATTATCGCAACAGGAGCTGCAGCAATGGGAAAGAACTAACGATGTTTTTCACTTTCTGGGGATTAAATGTGCTTCGAAAAGATAATGTAATCAGCGGCAGTGACAAAACAATGATGGAGAAAATGTTCGGGAAAATGATGCCGCGCGGCCCTGAAAAATTAACGATGTCCAAAATGAATTTTGGCGGAATGGGGCCGAAGATGATGAAAAAAATGATGAAAAATCATAATGTATCTTCCTTAAAAGAAATGATTGAAATGGCCCAGGATCTTGATGTGAAAATGGTAGCCTGTACGATGTCCATGGACGTCATGGGGCTGAAGGAAGAAGAGCTAATTGACGGATTGGATTATGCCGGTGTAGCTTCGTATCTGGCAGAAGCTGAAGAATCAAATATTAATCTGTTTATTTAACAGCTGGGCCGCAGAATATAGAGAGGTTTATCAGCTATCTGCTTAAGCTGTAATAGATGAATGATAATTAAAGAGCCTGTCCCCCGTGTGAGGGAACAGGCTCTTTTTTTATGTAAGCAGAAACTAGTATACGGACTGAAGACAGAAACAAGGCAGTTGTTATGCAATGCCGCAGGAAGTGACAGCGCCCATAATGCCGGCTATAGCAATTCCTACTATAAATTTTTTCACGTTAGTCCTCCTGTATCTATAGATTCATAATTATGGTAAATAGTTTACTTTATTATAGTCGATAATTCCTAAAAAAGGTTGCATTTTTATTACTTTTTCTAAATATCGGCTTAAATGAAAAATTGTGAAGAGAAAATCTTTTTATATTATAATAAGAATAAAGGAAAGTGGGGAGATAAAATGACAGAAGAACTGTATCACGACCTTTTTTTGAAAGATGCGGGATTCCTTCCAGTGGAAATTGAAAAATTAATGATGGAATATGCCGAAGAGTTTCAGCAGGCGGAAATTCAGCAGGTTATTAAACATACAGATAGCATTATACCGTTGTGACAAAAGTGACAAAGTAAAAAAGCTCCCGTATAAGGAGAGCTTCAATTATTACTTCTTTTGTATTTCAGCGGCTTTACGCTCTATTTCTTCATACGAATTTGTTCCATTGGCATAATCTTTTACCATACTTTCAAAAGAGCGGAACAATCGTTCATCTGCAGGGTCCTGAAGATCGAGACCCATCGATTTGGCAGCTTCCTGTTGATCCCGGCGGAATGTGTCATCAGCTTCAAATGTGTTTCCTTCCTTGTACTTTTCCAAATGGTGATCGACAAATCTTTTAATAACGTCCATATATATCGCTCTCCTTCTATTTAAGCAGGTTCAGTGTTCTTTTCCCGCTTCTCACGATATCAAACCGATGAACAGGATGATACGGACCGTTCGCATCGAGCACCGGTATACGATAGATTTTATTTACAGATAAACGGAAAAGGACTCTCCTTGAAGGATAAGGTATACTGTAGGATAATGGCATACGGAAAGGGATGGAATAAATATGGTGAGCGGGAAGAAATACAGAAGATATGATTATGGACTTAGCAAGCCAGCTCTCTATTGAGCAGGCAAGAAACAAAATTTTATGGATCTTATTCTACGTCATAACGTACTTTCTCAGCAGGATGTGGACAAAGAAGTAGAAAAGCATTATGAAACCTACCGTATAAATTCTTATGAAGAATAACCGGTTTTAACTTAAAAGAAGATACAAAGCCGGTAAAGACCGGAAACAGAAGAATAAAAAAAAGCGTTCCCGAAGAGGGAGCGCTTTTTTTATTGCCTTACAACATCCAGCAGCAGAAAAAAGATCGATTTTACTGCTGTGAATACCATAAGAAAGATGAACACCAGTACAAGTATAGTAAGAGCGAGATCCCCCTGAAAGTGGAGAATATCGATCAAAATTAAATTGGCAAGAACGGCGGAAATCACGCCGATAAATAGTGTGCTGTTAAATACTCGTTCCATTATATAAGAGGGAGCCATATCAACATCTCCTGAATGTAGTATAGTTTGAGCTTGTGAAATAGTGAGCGTTATTTATCCTAATCCTATTAAACCGCATTAAAGAAAGGAAATCAATAGCTGAAAAGTGACAAAACTGCGAAATAAATGACTAAGTGGTGAACATTAATAAATGAAGGCAAAAAAATAAAGCATCCATTTGGACGCTTTATTTTTCATATATATCTTCTGCCAGTAATTTAATAGGACTTCCACAGTGAGGGCAGTTTTGATACTCCTCCTGGATGTTCTCATTGCTTAATTCGGAAACCGGCATCTGTACTTCTGCTTTCGTTTCTGTTCCACATGAATGACATTTAATATAGAGCACCGTTTATTTCTCCTTTCCGTGTCTGCTGCTGAATTTAATGAAGTATATTATATATTTGTATACCACAACAGTTTTTTTCAAAACCTTTCCAACCAAAAAGCGGCTGTCTTCTTTTCTGAAGACAGCCGCTTTTTTCATTAATGAATCGTACGGAAAACACCGATAACTTTACCTAGAACGGTGCAGTCATCAAGAATAATAGGATCCATAGCAGCATTTTCAGGCTGCAGGCGGATATAGCCGCTTTCTCTGTAAAAACGCTTTACAGTAGCTTCAAGCTCTTCTGTCATCGCCACAATGATGTCTCCGTTGTTGGCTGTCTGCTGCTGTCTGACAATAACAAGGTCCTTATCATATATGCCGGCTTCAATCATACTTTCACCTTGAATCGTAAGCACAAACACGTTCTCGTGTTCATTTGCTACCATACGCTCCGGAAGGGGAATGTATTCCTCTATGTTTTCTATGGCGGTTATTGGTTCACCGGCTGTAACTTTACCGAGCATCGGCACGTACACAGCAGAACTTTCAGATATTTCCGGCGGTGCATCTTCAAAAGACAGCACTTCTATAGCTCTTGGCTTAGTAGGGTCGCGTCGAATAATCCTTTACTTTCCAGCCTGGATAAATGGCCGTGCACCGTAGAACTGGAGGCAAGCCCCACAGCCTCCCCGATTTCACGGACAGACGGGGGATAGCCTTTTAGACGTACTTCCCCTTTTATATAGTCAAGTATTTGCTCTTGTCTTTTTGATAATTTAGTCAAAGTCCCGGCACCTCCTGTGCGTGTAATGTTATTTTAAAAAATTGTATCATGAATAAAACGAACATGCAAACATCCGTTCTAATTTCCCTTGACGGGAACAAAAGTTCTTATTATACTTTAAAAAAAGGGAACACACATTCTTAAAAATGGGGAATTACAATGATTTCAAAAATATCGAATGTAACGACACAGGAATGGATGATATTATTACTGTTTGCAGCATCTATATTATTCTTAATTATAGCCGTACAGGTAAATGCACCGGCCTCAGAGACCGGCTTTGTCTATGAAGATGATATGGTGGAGGAAAAAGAAGAACTTCAGCTCGAACAGGAATTAACATCCTATCAGTGGGTTTTACAACCTCGACTAAGCAAAGCAATCAGAAGGTGAAGTGGAAAGATGGAAAAGTGTATAATTTACTGCAGAGTCAGTACCGAAAAAAAGAAGAGCAGACATCTCTGGAGCGTCAGGTGGAGGAATTAACCTCTCTTGCAAAGAGAAATAACCTACCCATCTATAAAACCATTAAAGAAAGAACAGAGCGGTTATTCAATGGAAAGAGAAGGACTGCTGGAAATACTTGACGACTTTTCAGCAGGAAAGGCGTCGATTTTGTGTGTGCAGGATGATACGAGACTGGGGAGAGGCCATGCCAAAGTTGCCGTACTCCATGCTCTGCATAAGAGTGGTGTTACTATTTACTCCGTTCGTGAAAACGGGGTGCTGGAACTG
>NZ_JALBWT010000009.1:0-162507 GCF_023845525.1 Sinobaca sp. H24 | reverse complement strand
TCCTCCGGCCAATTCGGCTAACTTTCTTTTTTGAACGGATCTTCTATACCAATAATCGTATAGGCTTGAACAAAGCTTGAAGTTGAGGCAGACTGGGCAGCTTTTACGAGCAGTTCTACTGTAGCTGTGTCAAGAGGTACATCTTTAAACTGTCTTATCGAACGGTGATCAAGAATCGTTTCTATCGTCTTATTCATATCCATTCCCCTTTTTCGTTTTATTCGATAAAAAAACACGCTGCATCAGCGTGTTTTATTGTAAATTAGGTTGTAGGCAGCAAAAAAAGATATGCAGACTGCAGGCACTGCAAGTCTTTTTTCACTAAAATTATGTAAGGGTTCGTTTAAGTTACTAGACTTCTTTAGTGCCAAGGCTTATTTCCAGGCCTTCTTTGACACGCTCCATCGTTTCGTCGTCCAGATGAGTAATTATCTGTAAGGCGCTGCTTATCAATTGTACGCAATTGTTCCAGCAAAATAACACTATCTCTGTCAAAACGATGCTTCTCAGCATCAATCTCTACATGAGTTGGAAGTTTGGCCTTTTTAATCTGGGCCGTGATTGCAGCTACAATGACAGTAGGACTGAATCTATTCCCAATATCATTTTGAATGATAAGAACGGGTCTTACCCCTCCCTGTTCCGAACCTACAACTGGAGACAAATCAGCAAAAAAAACGTCGCCTCGTTTTACTATTTTTTTGGATGAATAGTGATCCTGACTACGTTCACTCAACTCATCTGTTCACCTCCTTGGTCTTATTTCAGGAAATAAGAAACGCCAAAGAAGGCGGTTTTAGCTGCCTATTTAGCAGCTAAAACCAATTCTCCGACCGTTAGGGCTTCAGATTCCGCTTCTTCAAATTCACGGCAGACCTGTGCATTAAGCTGGGCCATCTCCAAATAGCCATGCTTCATTTTTTCCTGCATGTCTCTAGATTTTCTTTTCTTAATCTGATCGAGAAGTACATCGTGAAAAAATGAATCTTTTTCCTGCTCTGTTAAATGTTTGATCTCAGAATAAAGATCCTCTCTAAGTTCAAACGCTACTTGGTGAAATGGTGACATATCAAAATGACCCCCTGCATATTTATTCCTTACCCATAGTATAAAGCAAATATGCGTGTATTGAAAATAATATTTTTCTTTTTTTTATATTATCCTATAATAAAGCCTTTTTAACGATAAATATAGGATAAACCTAGTGTCTTTTTTTATTTGATCTGCCGATTAAAAACTATTGCATTATACCTTAATATTTGATAAGGTGACGGTACAACAAAATGTTATATCCTACTTCTTTTAGAAGAAGTGAGGTTAGAGGTGCAAATACTATCAGTAATCCGCCGGAGAAACTTGAGTTTCTATGAAAGCTGATAAAAGGAGTATTTGCCGAAGCTTTTTCGATTCTCAAGAATCAAAAGCTGGTTTCGTATTTAATAGATACGGAACTGTCATGCAGCCATCCGGCTGTATGGAGGGCTATCTCACGCTTTAACGGTTCTTATATCCTGGAAACGTTAAACAGCAATGAGGTCTCTCCTGTTGCTGTTTTTTTGTATGGAAAAACGCTCCGGGAAAGTACCTTGCCCTCACTCTATTCGTTTTGTGATTTTGAAACATAAATCTCAAGAAAAGGGTGATTGTAATGATGAATTTTGGAAGAATTAGTACAGCAATGGCGACGCCATTTGATAAAGATGGGGAGATCGACTTCCGTTCCCTCACAAGCCTCGTAAACCACTTAATAAGCAACGGCAGCGAAAGCTTGGTCGTAGCAGGAACTACTGGAGAATCACCTACACTAAGCCGTGAAGAAAAGCTGATGCTTTTTGAACATGTAGTATACGTAGCCAACGGCCGGGTACCGGTTATTGCAGGTACAGGCTGTAACAATACACGTGCTTCCATGGAATTAACAAAGCTCGCCGAAAAAACAGGCGTGGATGCTGTAATGCTCGTTACTCCTTATTATAATAAGCCTTCTCAGGAGGGAATGTATCAGCATTTCAAAGCCGTTGCCGAAGCCACCACTCTTCCGGTTATGCTTTATAACATCCCGGGACGCAGTGCAGCAGGGATGATACCGGAAACGATTATCCGTCTCGCTGAGATTGAAAATATCATGAGCGTTAAAGAAGCAACCGGCAACCTGGACTGGGCCTCCCAGATTATTTCCAGCACACCGGATTCTTTTCTTGTTTACAGCGGTGATGACAGCCTGACGCTGCCAATGCTTTCCGTTGGAGGTACTGGTGTTGTATCTGTATCCTCTCATATTATTGGAAATGAAATGCAGGATATGGTGCAGAGCTTTTTAAATGGAAATACCGCTTACGCTTCCAAGCTTCACCGGGAGCTGCTTCCAGTCATGAAGTCTATGTTCTCCGCACCAAACCCTGTCCCTGTCAAAGCTGCGCTTGAAATGCAGGGTATTATTTCCGGAGATGTCAGGCTTCCTATGGTACGCCTGACTGAAGAAGAAGCTGCGCTGGTTTTTACGGCTATTGAACCGAAAAAATCGCTTTATGTTGGATAGCACATTTTACTCATTACAAAAACAGCCCCGCATGCAGCGGAGGCTGCTTTTTTTCGAAAAGAGGCGCGATACGCTGTGAAACACCTTTTTATTTGGATGATACGAGGCTATCAGCGATTTATTTCACCCTATACCCCCCCTACCTGCCGCTTTTACCCTACCTGCTCTCAATACGGATACGAGGCCTTTTCCCGATTTGGAGCACTTAAAGGCGGCTGGCTCACCATGATACGTATCTGCAAATGCCATCCCTTTCATCCCGGCGGTATTGATCATGTGCCGGAAATACAAAAAAAAGAAAAGCTTTAATAGGCTTTTCTTTTTTGTATCCACTTTTGTTCAAGATAGCCGGTTCCCATTAAGACCCCGGCTACAATTAATACAAAGCCGACTCCTTGCAGCATGTAAATAGATTCACCTAAAAAAAGAACAGAACTTACCATGCCAAAAAAAGGAACAAAATTATTAAAAACAGCCGTTTCCCCCGCTCCTATTTTTTGAATCGATAAGTTAAATACTTGATGTCCTAAGGCCGTTGCTACTATGGAGGATCCGAGAAAGATCCACCAGACTCCAGAAGGTATCGTTCCGAGCGGCGGCAGCCCTCCCGGTTCAAGCAGCGCACTAAAAATAAACAGTCCTGCCGAGCCAACAACAAACATAATACCGGTCACAAGCCTCGGTGAAAGATCTATCGTCGCTTTCCTAATAAACACGAAGCTTAACGCCTGGGCAAATACCGCAGCAAACATTAAGATATCACCGGAAGCCACGCTTGCCAGCCCGCCGCCGGCTCCTGCAGCAATGACAAGACAGACGCCTGCAAATGCCGAAATAATTCCGATAAACTTAATTCTCGTAAAAGGATCCCCTAATATAAGAAGGGCCAGAATAGAAGTAAAAATAGGAACAAGCGCCACAATTAACGAGCCGTTTACAGCAGTTGTATTTGCGAGTCCAAATGCCAGAAACAAGTGATGAGCCGTTACTCCTGTCAGGGACGCGAAAGTAATATAAACTGCCTGTTTCTTAGTCAGGCGCCGCCATTCTCCTTTAATGGAAATAATGACTGCCAGTACTAAGCCGGCTAATAAAATTCTCCATGACTGCATTGCAGCTGGAGGTACGTATTCCACTAAAACCTTAATAGCTACTACGTTCATTCCCCATACAATCATCACGCCGAATAACAGCATATAATTTATCCACTGTGCTGAATTATTCATAAAAAGACCCCTTTATATTCCTATGCTTTGAAACCAGTGAAGCCCGCTTAACAAAATAATAAAAACAACATACACCGTTACTAAAAAAGGGGTGTTTTTTCTAACTAGTTTCCAGGCAGATATATTCATTAAATTAGAAGCCATAAGAACTGATCCGGAAAAAGGAGAAAACTGTGTAGCCAGCATCCAGGCAGATAACATCAGCATCCCCATAAACGACGGGGTAACGCCGAACAAAGCAGGGTCAAGTGATCCCCCTATTCCGATCACGATAATAACAGGATGAATGCCTATAAAGGCAAGTCCCATCGCCATCGCTATTAACAGAGCAGACAACACCGGAACGGCTCCCCCCGACCATTCAATCAATACATGGGAAAGCACTTCTCCTGCCGGACTTAAAGACAATGCTTCACCAAAAAAACCAGCCGTAATAAAAATACCGAGCTCATTATACAATCGCTTAAAGCTCCAGCTTACCTGCTCGTGTGCGTTTACTGTATACCTCCGGAGCATACGAAGCACCGAGGCCCATATTAAAGGATATATTAATCCCAATAAGACAACGACGGTCAGCATACCAAACGGCAGTACCATTTCCATTGTAAAGGACAGCAAAAGCAGCAGAACGACAAATAGCACGAACAATCTGAGCTGCTTTTGCAGGGAGGCCTGCTCCTCGTTCTCCGCGCGGTTTACTCGTTCATCCGGAGCAGCAAAAGTAGAAGATGGAAAAAACAAGGCTACAATCACACTATAGCAGATGCCCATGATCAGGCCGTATCCTCCAATATCTGTCCATGATAAATCGTACAGTACTAGAATCAGAGCAACATTGACAAAATAAGGAGACCATAGCATACAAAATCCAAACCCTCTAATAATCAGCAGGCCAAAGCGCTTATTCTCAAAAGCAGTGAAGCTCTCAGAACCAATTTTATGTACAAGCGGCATAGAGCCCAGGTTCAATAATGATCCCATACCGGCTGTTAACACATACCCGAACAAATACGGTCTGGACCGGTGTTTTAATTCTCTTTTCTGAAGTGCATGCTGCAGAGCCTTTAAAAAACCGGCTTCGCTCATAAACACACCGAAAAACGGAACGAGGATAAACAATGCAAGCAGGTTCATGTTTTCTCCTAAACTAAACAGCATGAGAGGTGCCGTTTCCCGGTAAAGTATAAACATCCAGAACCCGCTGCCAAGCAGCAGAATAATAATACTTCTTGTGAAACGATCCATTCTTGACAGAGAACACAAAAGCAGAACCCCTGCAGCTGAACTATATACATATACAGCACCCGGCATGGAAAATATTTCTTCAGCTAAATAAAATAGCACTGCCAGAAAGGTAACGTAGCCCAGTAACCGTTCTATTATTGTTATATGCTGCATGCGTTCTCACTTCCCGCCCAGTGCCAGTAGTTGAATCCTTTTTTAAACAGTATTTTCATCGTACCACCTCCGCAGGGGTTTGGAAAGTATCCCTGCAAAGAGAAAAAGCCTTCGGCTGTATTCAGCTGAAGACTTTCGCTTCTTCTTAAGATTAGAAAAGCTGTTTGCTTTTACTGGAGTTTGCTTCCTTCACATACAATGGTTTTGGGAAATCTGCGAACGTTTCGCACCCATTTTCTGTAATAAGAATGGATTCCGTGATCTCAACACCGTAATTATCAAGCCAGATGCCCGGCATTAAATGAAACGTCATGTTCGGCTGCAATATCGTCTTATCGCCTTTTCTGAAGCTGACGGTGTGCTCACCCCAATCAGGAGGGTAGCTGAGTCCGATAGAATAACCTAGACGGGACTCTTTGTAATAGCCCCGCTTAGCAATGGTACGGCTCCAGATCGCTTCCACTTCTTCCGCAGTCATTCCAGGCTGGATGGCGTCAAGCGTCGTTTCAATGCCTTCCTGGACGACTTTGGAGAGCTCCGTCACTTTATCCGGTGCATGTCCGATTGCCATCGTTCTTGACATCGGCGTATGATAGCGCTTGTACGCCCCGGCTATTTCAATCGTTAAATAGTCTCCTTCTACATAACGGCGGTCCGTCCATGTTAAATGAGGGCTGGCCGTATTTTCACTAGTTGGAATCATCGGTACAATAGACGTGTAGTCGCCGCCGTATTCCGCTGTTCCCCGTATTTGCGCTGCGGTGATGGCAGCAGCTACATCATTTTCTCTTACACCTACATCTGCCGTTTCATAGGCTGCTGTCATGGCGTTTTCCAAAATTCTTGCAGCACGCCTCATATATTCTATTTCCAGATCTGATTTGATTAAACGCACCCAGTTTACGAGTGTATTATAGTTTCTGAATTCAGCATCGGGCAGCTGGGTCGTAATACGCTCATAGCACATGGCAGTGAAATAGAACGAGTCCATTTCGAGGCCGATTTTTCTGGACCCCTGGCCAATTTCTATAAGAATATTCGCCACAAAGTCCATTGGGTGTTTAATAGAGGACTGCACAAACTCATCCGGATAAGGAATAATGTGATTCTCATCAAGCCAGGTAGTCACTTTTGCGCTGTGCGCATCCATTTCCCTTCCTATCCAGATAGGCTGCTCTTCGTCTATCATCACTACCAGTATTTGATGGACATAAAATGACCAGGCGTTATACCCTGTTAAATAGTACATATTAGACGGGTTGGATACCAAAAGTACTTCTATTCCATACTCCATCATTTTTTGCTTTGTATGGTTCATTCGAACTTTATATTCATCAAGAGGAAACATTACTCCACTCCTTCAAAGCCGATTTTTAATAGTCTTCCAATTTGAAACAAATAATCCGTTTTTCTGACATTTCTTCAATCGCAAATGCTACTCCTTCACGTCCTAGACCTGAACCTTTCACTCCGCCGAAGGGCATAGCGTCGATACGAAAATCACTGCTGTCATTAATCATGACGCCGCCGACCTGGAGCCTGCGTGCAGCCTTCATAGCAGCATCAATATTTTTAGTGAAAATGCCTGCCTGCAAGCCGTAGTTCACCTGGTTGGATCGTGTAATAGCCTCATCGAGTGAATCGACGGGAAAGATCATAACAACTGGACCGAATACTTCTTCTTTCACAATAGTAGCATCCTCCGGCACATTTTCCAGAAGGGTTGGATGATACAAAGCTCCTTCGCGCTTTCCACCGGCAAGTACATTTCCTCCGGCATCCAGTGCTTCCTCGACCCATTCCTGTACCCGCATCGCTTCTTTCTCATTAATCAGCGGGCCCATGTCCGTATCTTCGGAAAGCTTTCTGCCTAATTTTACTGAGCTTACCGCTTTCGTCATGTGTTTTTGAATTCGTCATACACACTGGATTCAATGAATATCCGCTGTACGCCTAGGCAGTTCTGACCGGAGGCCGCAAAGGCTCCGGATGTAAGGGAGTCTGCTGCTTTTTTCAAATCTGTATCTGCCATTACGATTGCCGGCGAATTCGAGCCAAGTTCCATAGACAGCTTTTTGAGGCCTGCTTTTTTCGCAATGGCTTCCCCTGTTTCAAGGCCGCCGGTAAAGCTGATCATGTTTACTTTGCTGCTTTCTACAAGCGTATCGCCAATGTCTCTGCCTCTGCCTGTAATGACCGTAAGGACCTTTTTTGGAAGACCGGCATGCATAAGGGCTTCAGCGAGCTTTAATGCACTGAGAGGAGTCTCCGTTGCCGGTTTAACAATCATAGCGTTCCCTGCTGCAATGCCGGGACTCACTTTATGGGCTACGAGATTTAACGGATCGTTAAAAGGTGTAATCGCAGCGATAATTCCTACTGGAAAATGATAATAATAGCCCATGCGGTTTTCATTACCGGGCATTTGATCAAAATTAATCGATTCCCCTGTTAAACGTCTCGCCTCTTCTGCACCGAGCCGGAGCGTTTCAGCCGCCCGCTTTGCTTCTCCGCGCGCTTCATTAATTGTTTTACTGCCTTCTTTAGCAATCGTCTCCGCGAATTCTTCTCTGCGCTCATCAATATATGCTGCTGCTTTGTTTAAAATATCCATTCGTTCCCGTACGGTAAGGGATTCTGCAATAGCGGCTCCTTCTTCGGCCACTCGGATCGCATACTCCATGTCTTCCTTTGCAGCCGCCGGTACGGAATCAATCTGCTCTCCATTTTCAGGATCATATACAGGGATGCGGTCTTCGCGATCCACCCATTCTCCGCCTAAAAGCATTTTTCTTCCAGCTGTTGTTGTCGCCATATTGCTTCTCCACCTTTCTCGTACTGTTAAATAGATTATTTTTTCATGTTCAGCAGATCTATCAGAAGAGCAAAGCCAGTTTCCGGGATACCTGCTCCGGCGCCAATAAGCGTTACCGGACCGGATAAGTCACAATCATAGGTTACGGCGTTAAGCGCTCCGTTAATTCCGGCAAGCGGATCATCAAGTTTCAAGCGTTCCGGTCCGACTGATGCAGTTACCCTTCCGTCTTCCTGAACTACTTTGCCTATCAGCTTCCAGGTTTCCCCGTTTTCTTTTGCCTCTTTCATATCAGCAGGCGTCAGGCTGGTTATGCCGGTTCTGGACACTTCTTCTTTTGTGATCGAAGCTCCCATTACGACATTAGCCATTATGACCATTTTGTACATGACGTCATATCCTTCGATATCATTCGTCGGATCTGCTTCTGCAAAGCCTTTATCCTGGGCTTCTTTTAATGCTTCCTCAAATTCAAGACCCTGGTCCATTCTCATCAGCATATAGTTTGTAGTGCCGTTAAAAATACCTTTAATCTCTCGTATATCATTGCCCGCGAGAGAAGTCAGCGGCATTCTTATAGCAGGGGTACCGCTCATTACCGTTCCTTCAAACAAAAATTCCACACCTTTTTCAGAGGCCAGTGCCTGCAGTTCTTTAACCGCAAGAGCTACGGGTCCTTTGTTTGTGAGAACAGCGTTTTTTCCAGCTGCAAATGCTTTTTTACAATGATCAATTGCAGGCTGGCCGGTTTTACATCTGTGAATGTAATTTCGATCATCGTGTCTGCGTTTGATTTTTCTATCGTTTCGATACTGTCCCAGCCTCGTATCAGTCCGCTGCTTTCCGGGTACCCATCCAGATTTTTATGCTCTTTCAGTGAATCCAGCACCTGCTCCAGATTAAGACCTTCCGGGTCGTGTATAGAGCCTTTGTACAAATCGGAGATAGAAACAACTTGAAAATCTGTTCCATACTGCTCTTTAAGTTTTTCTTTTTTATCGATGAGTATAGAGGCCAGTCCCTGCCCCACTCCTCCAAATCCAATAAATGCGAGCTTGTGTGCCATACGCTCTCTCCTTTTCGGTTTACGTATTGCTTCCATTGCTGTGACGAAGGGCTGCGTTAACTAGTATAGCTGCGCCGACTGGAAGCACTGCCTCTTCGAAATCAAACTGCGGCATATGCAGTCCGCTGTGACTGCGCCCCGGTATACCGGCTCCGATAAACATCATAGCGGCCGGAACTTCTTTAGCCACATGGGCAAAATCTTCTCCGCCCAGGCCGTATGGTTCATCAAGGATCGTCATCTGCGGGAACATGCCGGATACCGTATGATGCAAAAAACTGCACCGTTTTCCGGTCATTCAATAAAGCAGGCTCCCCGCGGTGGATCGAGAGGGTATACGTCCCCCCAAGCGATTCAATAATAGTAAATGCCTGTTTTAATTCCTCTTCTATCCGGCTGCGGGTGCTTTCGTAATAACTGCGCATCGTGCCTCTTATATACACTTTATCCGGAATAACATTGTAGCTTGATCCGGATTTAATTTCTCCAATACTTATTACGGCAGGCTCAAGCGGCGAGATGCGGCGGGAACTCACTCCCTGCAATGCTTGCAGGAGAAAAGAAAGCATCCATGTTGGGTCGGTCCCCAGGTGCGGATAAGCACCATGTCCGCCTGTTCCTTCGATGACTGCTTCAAAGGTGTCTACGCTTGCCATGCTGGCTCCTTCATGAAGCCTGACCGTCCCCAGCTGGTGCTCGGGATCAATATGCAGCGCATACGCATGCTCAACGTCATCGTATATACCGCTTTGAAGCATATAGGAAGCACCGGTTGTACCTGTATGGTCTGTATCCTCTTCAGCGGGCTGGAATATAAATTTAATCGTTCCGGCGATATTTTCTACATTTTCAGAAGCCAGGTGTGCAGCGCCTAACAGCATTGCTGCATGGGCATCATGCCCGCAGGCGTGCATGACTCCTTCATTTTCGGAAACGTACTGGTGATCATTTTCTTCTGTAATAGGGAGCGCATCAATGTCTGCACGCAGGGCGGTGACAGGACCTGTTCCCTGCTTTAGAATTCCGACAACGCCTGTCTCAACCCCAGTGTCTTTTTACCTTTTAATACGGTCATGCCTTGTATTTTCTCCAGCTTTTCAGCAATGAAAGCGGATGTGTTTGTTTCCTGAAAGCTGAGCTCCGGGTATTGATGAAGCTCTCTTCTCCAGGAAGTAAGCTGCTCTGCCATAGCTTTTGCCTGATTATAAATATGGTGGCTGGAGTCCATGCATCTAGTCAACCTTTCTTTTAGTAGCTTTTGCTGCAACCGGCTCAGGCAGATACGCCAGGGCCTGGCTTAGATCTCTAATCAAGTCATCTGTATCTTCAATCCCTGCAGAATAACGAACGAGACTTTCCGGAATACCGAGTGCGGCTCTTTCTTCCGGTGTATTCTCAACATGGCTTGTAGTTCTTGCCGGTCCGACAGTCGTTTCAACAGAACCGAGGTTTGCGGCTCTATTGGCCAGTTCCAGTTTAGGAAGGAACAGCTTTACTGCTTCTAGTCCGCCTTTCATGGAAAAGCTGAACATGCCTCCGAAATCCTTCATCTGTTTTTTAGCAATATCGTGGCCTGGATGATCTTCCAATCCTGGATAAAATACCTGGTCTATTTGATCATGATTTTTAAGGAATGTCGCAATTTTCATAGCGGATTCACACTGCTGTCTGACGCGAAGATGAAGAGTTTTCATACCCCGGATCATAAAATAAGCAGCCATTGGATCCATGGTCGCCCCATTAATTTCACGATAATGGTAAACCTGTTCAACAAGCTCCTTGCTTCCGCAGATAACGCCTCCAAGCGCATCGGCGTGGCCTCCTAGAAATTTAGTAGCACTATGAAGAACCAGGTCCACTCCATATTCCAGAGGATTTTGGTTGATAGGTGTAGCAAACGTATTATCTACAAATACAAGTGCTCCCGCATCATGGCCGATTTTTACCATCTTTTCAATATCTGTAATTTTAACAGTTGGATTGGTCGGTGTTTCTAAATAAAGCACTTCGCAGCCTTTATTTACTTCTTCTTCGATTTGAGCCTCATTGCCCGTTTCACAGAGCATAACGTCTATATTCATCTGCGGCAGAAATTCACTGAAAATCTTATTTGTTCCGCCGTACGTATCTTTAACAGAAACAACACGGTCTCCTGGGCGGAGAAACGTAGCAAGAGAGTTGCTGATCGCAGCCATCCCTGTTGAGAAGCTGGTTGCAGCCTCTGCTCCTTCAAGCTCCTGGACTTTTTTTTCAAAGGACTCAACTGTTGGATTCGTGTTTCTTCCATAGATATGGCCTTTTGTTTTACCAATCGCTACATCATACCAGTGGTCTAAATCGTCGTACGTATAAGCCACACTATGCACGACGGGAACCTGGGACGCCCCAAAAGCACGATATTCCTTTTCGCCTGCCCATACTGATTTTGTTGAAGCTTTTACGTTGTTGTCTTTAAATTCTGTCATTTAAACCACTCCTTATTCATATACAATTTCTTGTCTACCTTCATTGTATAGAAACATTTGCTTTAATCCATTCATCAAATTGTATGAAGTTTCTGACGATGCGTATGACAAGTTGGATAATAGATTATCTAACATAAACATATGCTACAATAAATAAAAATAGAATGTACTGTAGAAAAAGTGGGGTGACGCCTTTGTTTACTGTAAAAGATGTAATGGATATTCCTGTAATGGATCAAGCACTCCTGCTTACAGCTTATGAAGCAAGCAAACAAAATCAAGTGGAGTGGGTATCTATTATCGAAGCCCTGTAGAAGATTTTGTCCGTAAAAATGAAGTCGTACTGACGACCGGAATCGGCTACAAAGACCATATAAAAGCCTGCTTACTTTTGTTCAGGAAGTAAGAGAGGCTGGCGCGGCAGCACTGGTTGTGTCTATAGGGCATTATATACCACAATTGCCGGAATCCGTCATATCCTACTGCAGCGAACACAAATTCCCTCTCGTTCAACTGCCATGGGACGTTCGATTCAGCGAGGTGACCCAGCAGATATCCTCTGCTTTAAACCAGGAGGAACGAGACGCTGTCAAGCGCTCCGATGGTATTCGCAAAGAACTGCTGGAAATCGTTCTGCGCGGAGAGGGGCTCGGTGAAATCACTACCTATCTCCAGCAGCAGCTGGAGATGCCGGTTATCGTGACTGACCGCCGCGGTCGCTTGAAACATCAGACAAGAAATGCCGAAAGACTTAAATCTCTTTGGAACGAATATCTTCTCAACCAGGGAGACCCGCTCTCCTACTCATTTGAAGACGGAGTGGAGGCCAGATCCCTTCCAAGCAATATGCATTGGATCAGCACTTCTGACTCCAGTATCCTTCAGCTGACGGTACAGACAGCACGGGAAATACAAGGATTTATATTAATTCAGTGGCCGAGTAAAGGAATAAAAGCGGAAAAAGAGCTCCTGGATCATCTTATACTTTTGGAACACACGGCGACTACATCTGCTTTATGTTTTCTTCATGACCAGACGGCTCTGGAAACAGAGCTTCGCTTAAAGGATGATTTCGTATGGAGCCTCGCAAAAGGAACATTTAAATCCCTGGATGATGCTCTGTCACGAGCTAAATCGCTTCACTATGATCTGGATACAGAATATCTATGCCTGATTGCAAAACCGGAAAACAACAATCAGCTTTATAAGCACGGAAATCACGCATCGCATTCTTATTCTACCTGGCTCCGTTCCATTGGAGACGTTCTTGAGGAAGAAACGTACCATGCCGGCCGTACGATGAATATAAAAACAATGAGCACTTTTCAAAAAGAAGAGCTGATCATTTTTGTAGAGCTCTTCACTGAAAAAAGCATTGAAACCGCCTATCCTTTTATTGATCTTCTGCAATATAGACTAGAACAGAAAAATCCCCAGGCTGTCGTATCCTGGGGAGTGGCAAAGACATATGGACGCTACTGCTTTAACGTGAGTTTTCAGGAAGCGAAAGCAGCGCTTGATATCGGACATGCTCATAAGGAAAAAGGATTTATCAGCACATATGCAGATACCCGTTTTGACCGTGCTTTATTTGCTATGACCGAAAATGAGGAACTTGAAGAAATTACAGAGATTACGATTGCCCCCCTCCGCAAATACTCTAAAGAGAGAGGAATAGATCTCGTTCACACGTTTGTCGTTTACAATCAGCATAAAGGAAATGTGAGCCAAACGGCGCGGGCCTTAAACCTGCACCGCCAGTCTCTCTTGTACCGTTTAAAAAAGATTGAGAACCTTACCGGATGCAGCCTCGATGACTCTGATGAATTATTTCTTATTGATTTATCCGTAAGACTCCATATGCTTCGATCTGGAACTCCCTACGGCTTTTCGTCTTTGCATTAAAAAGTATAATCTTCAGCTGCTTTTTGCAGCGTCTCGAGAGACTTCTTGTCAAAAGGAGTCTCTTTATTTTCCAATTCTTCATAATAAGCATTATATGCCTGCTTTAGTGTTTCATTATAGCTGCCGCCGCTGAGCTCTGCTTCTTTTACCATCGCAGTAGGGATCCATACTTTTTCAAATTCCGCCAGCGCTTTACGCTCATGAAACATCGCTACATCCACTTGATTTGGATTATGCAGATCCCCCTGTTTCGGGTGTTTACGAACTTCCCGGACTTTGATTAGTGATTTATCATTTTTTTCATCTATCTTCTCTCCGATATAAACTCCTGTTTTATAAGGAACTCGAACAATAGCTTTTTCCATAGTATATTTTCCTCCTATTTAGTGAATGCTCAGCCTCCGGGTGTTATCCATACAAACCAATGCCACAGTCTTTCCGACCAGGGAGTTAATGTATCATCCGCAAATGGACGAAGACTGCTGAGTCCGAATATATCATCTGCCACTATGATGGCAAAGGAAAGCATAACCGTAACAATAGTGGCTGTCAGTATTAGTACAATCACCGCAGCATAGACAGCAAGTATTCTAAGTAATATTTTCCATGCTTTTTTCATCGTGTCCCTCGTTTACTTAAGTGTTTTTTTCATCTTAACAAAGTTTTATAAAAAAATCACTTTTATTATGGTTTGTGAAATTATGAAAGCTTAGTAAAGAAAAACCCGGCTGCCCGGGTCGTTCTTTTATACTAAATTAGTTGCGCCCATCAAATATCTATCGCATTCTCTGGCTGCTTCACGGCCTTCATTAATAGCCCATACCACAAGGCTCTGGCCTCTTCTGCTGTCACCAGCTGCAAATATACCATCGCGGTTTGTTGTATATTTACCATATTCCGCTTTTACGTTACTGCGGCTGTCCGTTTCTACTTTCATGTCTTTCAAGATTCCCTGCTCCGGTCCGGTAAACCCTACCGCAAGAAGTTATCGCTCAGCTTTCCAGACACGCTCTGTATTTGGAATTTCTGTACGGACTTTTTCTCCATATCTTTCCATTCCGTTACTACATCAATCGTATGAAGCTCTTTTACCTGTCCCTTTTCATCGCCGACCAATTTCTTTGTCATCACTTTATACAGCACGTGGATCGTCCTCCACACTGCTTCTGCTTCTTTGTGCGCGTCTTCTTTACTGTGACAATTGATAAAGAGGCCACGGGTTGTCTTCTTTTCTCTTCCTCATCTTTTTGCACGTTAATGTCAACCTGAGTTAGAGCGTACAGCCGTGCGCAGAGAGGTTGTTATACAGTCTGCTCCCGTATCACCGCCAACCGATACGATGACATTTTTGTCTTTTGCATCAATAAAATCCTTGTCTGAATACTCTGAGTCGAGAAGGGATTTTGTGTTTTGGCGTAGAAAATCCATCGCATAATGAATACCTTTTAAATCATTTCCTTCTGCAGGTCCCTCGCGGTGCCCTTGAGATCCCGTACATACATAACGGAATCGTAGTCATTGTTAGTTCTTCCGAGGAAATCTCTTTCCAATCTCTACGCTCGTGCGGAATTCAATACCTTCTTCTCTCATAATGTTTAACCTGCGGTTGACGATCTGAAAGGAAGCTTTTACGTCGGGACTGCCGTATGTCAGCAAACCGCCGATGCGGTCATCTTTTTCACACGGTTACCGTATGGCCGGCTTTTGTTAAGCTGTGCGGCAGCGGACGACCTGCCGGGCCTGAACCAATTACGCAACCTTTTTTCCGGTTCTTTTCTCCAGGGATCTGAGGTTTTTCTCCCGCCCTCTTTAAAGCCTTTTTCTACGATTTGAAATTCTATCGACTTGATGGAAAGGATCCTCGTTGATAGCTACCGTACAGGAGCCCTCACATGGGGCCGGACATACTCTGCCGGTCCTTCCGGCAAATTGTTTGTTTTATGAAGCCTTGTCAGCGCTTCTTTCCATTTCCCCCGGTATACTTCATCATTCCATTCAGGAATGAGGTTGTATACAGGACAGCCGATATCGCCGGACCAGGCATGGAAGTACCTGTCTGGCAGAAAGGACTTGCGCAGTCCCTACCGCGCGCTGCCTGCTTTTCTACTTTTTCTTCAGGCATGATTATCGTAACTCCTGCCAGTTCTTTACTCTGGCCGCGGATCTCTCTTTGATGGAGTCTCTCTTTTATACTCCATAAATCCTGTAGGTTTCCCCATTTCCTTTCACTCCACATTTCTTCTTCTAGTCGACCTATGTGTTAAAACAGAGGGAGAAACTATCTTCCTTTATCTGCCTTATTAGTTTTTACCTGCTTCTGCCTTGCTGAGCTTGCTTTCATCAAAAGCCTGCATGATTGCTTCCTGCTCATCAAGTCCGCTGTCTTTTGCTTTTTGTATACGAGAGCATCTGCTTAAAGTCATGCGGTATTACTTTCACAAACTCGCTTACTTTATTATCCCAATCCTGCAGGAGACTCTCTGCAAGTGCGCTGTCTGTATATTTCAGGTGATTTTCCACCATCTGCTTTAGTTCGTTTTTGTCTTCGTCGCTTTCCACTTTTTCAAGAGCTGCCCATTTCTGTATTACAGTGGGTTTCGAAATGGCCGTCTGTGTCAAGAGCATACGCAACGCCGCCGGACATTCCAGCTGCGAAATTGCGTCCGCAGGTGCCAGGTTTACACAACGCCCCCGGTCATATATTCACAACCATGGTCTCCGACACCTTCCACTACAACCTTTATACCGCTGTTCCTTACGGCAAACCGCTCTCCTGCCATGCCACGTACATAAGCTTCGCCGGAAGTAGCTCCATAAAAGGTCGTGTTACCGATAATAATATTTTCTTCTGCAATGAATGTAGCCTCATCGGGCGGCACGACGGTTATTTTTCCACCGGATAAGCCTTTTCCGATATAGTCATTGGCATCTCCAATCAGGTTCAATGTCATTCCTTTTGGAACAAATGCTCCAAAGCTCTGACCGGCTGAACCTTTAAAAGTAAACCGTATCGTATCATCAGGCAGGCCGGCACTTCCATACTTCTTCGTTACTTCACTGCCGACAATTGTTCCCGTTACACGATCCGTATTCTGAATCGTAAACTCACCGAACACCGGCTCACTGTCTTCCAGAGCAGGCGCTGCTGCTTTCATGAGCGTTGTGCGGTCAAGAGAAACATCAAGGGAGTGATCCTGTTTAATCGTTCCAAAGTGCTTGGACTGATCGAGCTTTTTCGGACGATACAACAGATTAGTCAGATCAACCGTACTCGCTTTCCAGTTATCTACTTCCTGTTTCTGCTCCAGAAGATCAGTGCGCCCGACCATTTCATCGATTGTTTTAAAGCCAAGCTCCGCCATGATTTCGCGCATTTCTTCTGCTACGAACTCCATAAAGTTAACTACATCATCCGGCGTGCCCATGAACTTTTTGCGAAGTTCCGGGTTCTGCGTTGCTACGCCGACCGGACAAGTATCCAGGTGGCAGACTCTCATAATAATACACCCGAGAACGACCAGCGGAGCAGTTGAAAATGCATATTCCTCTGCACCAAGAAGGGTAGCAATCGCTACGTCTCTTCCTGTCATAAGCTTTCCATCTGTTTCCACCGTAATTCGATCCCGAAGATTGTTAAGAACGAGCGTCTGATGCGTTTCAGCCAGACCGATTTCCCACGGCAGGCCGGTGTGCTTGAGGCTTGTTCTGGCGGCCGCACCCGTACCTCCGTCATATCCGCTGATAACCAGATGATCTGCACGACCTTTGGCTACTCCGGCAGCAATGGTTCCTACTCCGGTTCCGGAAACTAGCTTCACGCTCACACGGGCCTCTGGATTAGCATTTTTTAAATCATGAATTAATTCAGCAAGGTCTTCAATTGAATATATATCATGGTGAGGCGGTGGTGAAATCAGGCCTACTCCTGCCGTCGTACCTCTTACTTCCGCTACCCATGGATACACTTTATTGCCGGGAAGCTGACCGCCTTCTCCAGGCTTGGCTCCCTGCGCAATTTTAATTTGTATTTCATCAGCATTTACCAGATAATGGCTTGTTACGCCAAATCTTCCGGATGCAACCTGTTTAATCGCACTGCGTTTCAAGTCCCCATTTTCTTCCGGGTTAAAACGCTTAGGGTTTTCGCCGCCTTCCCCTGTATTGGACTTTCCACCAATCCGGTTCATGGCAATAGCCAAAGCTTCATGGGCTTCTTCAGAAATCGAGCCGAAGGACATTGCTCCTGTTTTGAAACGTTTGACGATATCGGACACAGGCTCCACATCTTCTATAGAAATCGGGTTCAGACCGTTCTTTTTAAATGCGAGCAGACCGCGGAGCGTTGTCTGTTCCTTTTCCTGTTTATCGATTGCGTCTGAATATTTTTTGAATAATTTATAGTCTTTTCGTTTTGTTGCATGCTGAAGCATATGGATCGTGTGCGGATTGTACTGGTGAGGCTCGCCATTTCTTCTCCACTGCAGATCATCACCCGGATCGAGTGTCTTGTCCTGTCCTGCAAGTTCGGTATACGCACGACGATGTCTCATCATTACTTCTTCACCGATCATATCAAGCGTTACGCCTCCGATACGTGAAGGTGTCCACGTAAAGTAGTCATCCACAACCTGCATATCAATGCCGATCGCTTCAAAAATCTGGGCGCCGCGGTAGCTTTGGATAGTCGAAATACCCATTTTGGATAGTACCTTCATAACTCCCTTAGTAACGGCTTTAATGTATGTCTGAACAGACTCCACGTAGGAGGTGTCTTCAAGAAGGCCGTCTCTAACCATGCCGTCAAGAGAATCGAATACAAGATAAGGGTTCACTGCTTCTGCACCGTAGCCCAAAAGCACGGCGAAATGATGTACTTCCCTTGGTTCTGCTGATTCGACTACCAGACTAACCTGGGTACGCAGCCCGTTGCGAATTAAGTGATGATGGAGACCGGACAACGCAAGGAGTGCTGGTATTGGCGCGTAGTTTTTATTAACATCGCGGTCACTTAAAATAAGAATAGTTGCTCCCTGTTCAACTGCACGGTCAGCTGCGTGAAACAGTCTCTCCATAGCAGGCTTCAGGCCGGCTGCTCCTTTTTTGCTTTTAAAAACCATCGAAAGCGTAACGGACTTCAGGCCTTCTTTTTTATTTGAACGCAGTTTTGCTAATTCTTCGTTATTAATAAACGGCGTTTTCAAATAAAGATGTCTGGCACTTTCTGGTTCCGGATGAAGCAGGTTTCCCTGACGTCCAATAGATGTGCCAATAGCCGTTACAAGCTCTTCGCGTATCGCATCGATCGGCGGATTGGTCACCTGGGCAAAAAGCTGCTTAAAATAGTTGTATAAAAGCTGTGGACGTTTAGAAAGCACCGCCAGCGGGGAATCGTAACCCATAGAGCCTACAGGATCTGCCCCTTCAAGAGCCATCGGTTTGATCATTTTTTCCATTTCTTCATACGTATAGCCAAAAGCAAGCTGTTTTGTTTCAAGCTGCTCAAAGTCGGTATTGTAAACGTCACGGCTTTCCAGTACATCTTCCAGATCAACCATATGTTCCTCTACCCATTGCTTATAAGGCTTTTCTGAAGCAATTTCATGCTTAATTTCTTCATCTGGAATGATTCTGCCTTCTTCCATATCAACAAGCAGCATCTGGCCTGGATGAAGTCTTTCTTTATAAAGTACATCTTCCGGCTCAATATCAAGAACACCAACCTCGGAAGACATTAGTATGTGATCGTCTTTTGTTACATAATACCGGGCAGGGCGGAGTCCATTCCGGTCCAGACAGGCTCCTACCTGCTTTCCATCTGTATAGGCTATTGCTGTAGGACCGTCCCACGGTTCCATCAGTGTGCTGTGAAACTGGTAGAATGCCTTTCTCTCTTCGCTGATGGAAGCATCATTCTGCCACGGTTCCGGAATCATCATCATCGCTGCATGAGGCATTCTGCGGCCTGCAAGCGTGAGGAATTCAAATGCATTGTCGAACATCGCTGAGTCGCTTCCGCTTTGGTCGATTACCGGGATTTTATTAATATCTTTTTCAAACACTTCCGAACGGAAAATAGCTTCTCTGGCGTGCATCCAGTTTACATTTCCTTTAATCGTGTTGATTTCCCCGTTGTGAATTAAATAACGGTTCGGGTGAGCTCTTTCCCAGCTTGGAAATGTATTTGTAGAAAAACGCGAATGCACGAGTGCAACTGCTGTAACAAATGCAGGATTTGAAATATCGAGATAAAATTCCTTTACCTGAGCTGTTGTAAGCATCCCTTTATACACAATAAGTGCGGAAGAAAAACTGGCAAAATAAAACGCATCATTTTCCTGAAGACCGTTATGCGCTTCATCTTCACTGCGCTTTCGTATAATATACAGCGCTCGTTCAAATGCTTCCCTGCTTTTTATATGATCAGGTCGCTTTACAAATACCTGTCGGATCGTAGGCATTGCTTTTAAAGCAGCTTTTCCGAGAGTGCTGTCATCAAACGGCACATCTCTCCATCCCAGAAGCTCTACTCCCTCCTGGCTGATTATATCTTCCACCTGCTGCTCGCATTTGCGGCGTCTGGATGCATCATTGGATAAAAAAGCCATCCCTACTCCGTAAAAGCCTTCCTCGGGAAGAGAAAATCCTAGTTCAGCTTCCTCTTTAAAAAAACGGTGAGGAACCTGCAGCAGAACTCCTGCGCCGTCTCCTGTGTTCGGCTCATCACCCTGTCCGCCTCTATGTTCGAGATTTCTTAAGATCTGCATCGCTTTTTCTACTATATCGTGCGACCTTTTTCCTTTAATATTTGCTAGAAAACCAATACCACAGTTATCGTGTTCAAATTGAGAGTCGTAAAGACCCTCCCTCCGTGAATATACAGGCTTTGTCATTGCCCTCTCCACCCCTCTGCTACTATATATAATTCATTTACTTCTTATTTAATATACAAAAGCATATCATTTTTTCTGACATTTCGGCAAATTATATCACATAGAAAAAAAAGTATTGAAAACGCTTTCTTTAAGGGTTTGACAGAATTTTTTATTTATTCGATGAATGTATAGTGATAAACACCATTACATATTTATACAATTATTCCTGATGGGTATGCTCTTCTGCAGTAAAGGCAACCGACCGGTCTCTGTCAGCTTTTCCCATCTTCATTTATAAGTCGTTCTGTAATCTCAACTTCTCCTTTGTTGTTCATTAACAAAATAGTTTGAGATCTTGTACCGTATTCTTCCATCTTAATAAAAACCGGAGACAGGTCCTTTTCCAAGTCTTTTCCTACTCCTGTATTCGGCAGCTTCTTTTCTTCATATTTCCGTTTACTGGAAAGACAGGAGGAACAATTCTTCCCTGCTGATCTTCTCACGAGCGGCGGCTTTTTTTACTCCTGATTTTAACTCCTCTACTTTAGGCCACGGGGTGTCAAGCGCTGCGTTGCTTAGTCCATAGAACCCTTTTTTTAGTCTTACAGGTGCTTGATCATTTTGGTTGGAGTGATAATACACTTCTTTAATACTGCCCGTAAGCAGATTATAACCGGAATAACGGAATCTGTTTGTATGGAGGGTTTCTAAATAATCTTCCAGATTTTCCGCTTCCAAAGACTCTTTTACAATAAACCCCCTCGACAGGTCCCCCGGCTCCTCCAGTGGATTTCTTACGTTCGTAACGAGAGCAAAGCGCCCTGCTTTTGTCACTCCCATCCAGGTTCCTCCGAGCTTTAAATCCTTCCCGGCGATAATGGGGGAATCCGTCCATTCATGAAGCGGCTCTGTCGGTCTTTCAAAAAATTCATCTCGGTTTGCAGCAATGATCAGCGGATAATCTGACCTCATGTTATAGCTCATTGTTAGTAAACACATGTACGTCTCCCCTATTTATTCATCTATATAGTTTACCTTTTTTCTTTTTTTGTACGTTTCAAAAACGCCATGATAATGAAGAATTTCCGACTCTCCCTGCTTCCAGCATAAAAGAACGGGGCTGCCGTCTATTTTAGCAGGAAAATCAACCAGTCCCTGATCAATACTTTTCACGAAAATGCTTTTACTTTCCAGCTGTTTTATAAGCTGACGGGATTGAAATTCCCAAAAGTCAATTCTTGCTTCGAGCATAAACAGCTTTTCTTCTTTTGTATTACTGCCGTCAAAGCCTTCCTGCTTGCGGTGAAGACGTACGGCCAGAAGTTCACGGTATTTCAGCTGCAGCTCCTGCAGAACATGCATTTCTTCAGCAAGATCTTCCAGTGTTTTATTTGCTTCTTCAAGGGTAAAATAATAGGAAAACACGTTAAACGCTCCTTTTTTATAACAAATCGCCTTATATCTGCTTCTGCTGGTCTATCCATTGAAACGAGCGATGAGGTTAATCGTATCTAATAATGAGTAAAATAGGAAGTCATTTGCACACAGTTTCCGGCAAAATGATATAATATTTTCAATATAGATAAGTATGCTTTCGCACGATTCCAAAGGAGGATACACAATGGATACGAATGAACATCTAAACGATAATAAAGAAAAAAACACTTCTAAAGAAGCGGAAAAGTTTATACAGCGTTTTCGTGAATCTAAAGATACAGATGCCCTTCTCGCCTCTCTTGGCGGACTGGGACAGTCTGAACAGAAAAGCGCCGGAGACTCTCTTGACTCTTTAAAACGGCCTGTAAAAGAAATGATGAATCAAGAGGGGAATGATCTTCCCGACAGGTTGTATGAGCTTAAAGGAATGGTCAGCGAGCTGGAGCCTGATTACTTGAATGAAACGAAACTGCAGAAGACCTGGAACAAGCTTCTCCGCAGAAATCCAATTGAGCAGTATTCCAAAAAGTACGAAACGGTGGAAGCCCAGGTGGAAAACATCGTGGAGGCCCTTCTCATAGGACGCGATAAGCTGCAGGAAGATAATCTGATGCTTGATCAGCTGAAAATAACAGCTCGTGAGCGAATAACCGACCTGGAACAGCAGATTGAAACAGGCCGCCAGCTAAATGACATGCTTGAACAGGAAATGACAACAGAGGAATGGAAAGATAACCCGGCCGAACTTCAAAAAGGCCAGGTGAAAGTGATTTCCCGTGTTAAAAATATGACCCAGTCTGTGATGGTGCTTCAACAATCCCTGGCAAGCGTCGATCTTATTAAAGAAAATAACGAAAAGCTGGAAGAAGCCGTATTTAACGCGATCACAATGACCAAAAATATTATTACGGTAACAGCGTCCATCCAGCTGGCACTCGGCAACCAACGAAACGTTATTAATGCTGTTAACAGCGTAAACGAAGCAACGGAGAATATGATCTTAACAAATGCTCAAATGCTCAAGTCCAATACGGAAGATACACTGCGCACGCTTGAAGAGCCTGCTGTCGCAATGGAAACGTTCCGGAAAGCCTATTCTGATGTCCAGGAGGCAATTGAATTAACCGAACAGTCCAACGAGCGCATTGTACATTCTGGAAAACAGTTTATTTCTGAGTTGGATGAGTTAAATAAACAGATGAAAACAAAACTGCTCGATTAAGTGAAAGTAAAGAGGTGGTAGACATGGCGAAGAATTGGATGGCTCATCCATGGGTGGACCGTTTTGTTCCAGACCACCGTCGACAAGTAGAAGACCAAATATTTTCCGATGCACACGGACTTGTCATGATCCAGGATATAGAGGCCGCGCTTGACCGGCTTATTGAATTTGGCAAACAGGTAAAAACAACACAGACTTTTAAAAAATCCGGAAAAACATTTTACTTCCGGCTCCGTGTGAACCAGAAACGAATGCGGCTGCTGAGTTATGAAACATATAAATCAGAAGCAGCTATTAAAAAGCGAGTCACGATTGAATACGTCCGAAAAGCCTATAATCCAGGCTCCAAACAAAATCGTTTTAAAGAAGCTTATATTCAATACCGCAAAAACGGGGAAACGTATTTACGAAGCATTCGTAAATCCCGCTTTTTTCAAGGGGTATTTTATAAACTCGAACAGCTCGATGACCAGCTGCTCGGCAGAATTCCAACAGCTGAACCGGCCTCTTCGTCTGCTCTTACTACAGAAGATAAACACTTTGTGGATTCCTCTGAAGAGCCTTTCCAATTTATTTATAAAACGGAAAGCCATATTAAACTGGCCCGCTCCGGATTATCACGCGCTTCAGAACGCTGCCTTATGGAAATTGTCCAGGAGGCCCGTGAAATCACAAAGCACTATGAGCTTCTCGATCTGGAGGAAAGATATACGGTTAAACGAATGCTTCAAAAAGACATTCCTTCCCTGCTGGAAGCTTATCGGCTTCTTTCTCCCGATAGTCAGCTCACCCGCCAGGAAGAGCTCACCTTGACTCTGCGGCAGATGCGTTCTACGCTTGAGGAACTTCATCATAAAGTAGACGCTTTAAAGGCAGAGCGCGTTGATTATTTATTCAAGCTTCACGAAAAACGATATCCTCCAAAAGATCAGCGGTAGCCTGCCGCCGATTTTTGGTTTTATCTTTTTTGTAAACCCTTACATAAAAGGAGTGACATAATGGTTCAATCAAAAAGAATTACAAAACTGGAAAGCGACTTATGGATTTCGGATGGGATGGATTTATCGGTACCTGGACGCACGGGCACCTACATTTTACCGGGGGACAGCCTTGCGGTAATTGAAACAGGACCAAGTTCTTCTATTCCCCGTCTAAAAGAAAACCTTCAGGAAATCGGATATTCTTTTAAAGACATCCGCTACATTATCGTCACACACATTCATCTTGATCACGCCGGAGGTGCCGGCCTCCTTATTCAGGAATGCCCAAACGCCGAAATTATCGTGCATCCAAAAGGCGCACGGCATTTAGAAGAGCCATCAAGGCTCATAAAAGGGGCCCGGTCGGTGTACGGTGCCGATTTTGACCGGCTTTTTGACCCGGTTCTTCCGATACCGGCAGCCCGTATTACTTCTGTGGCACATGAAGAAACGCTTCCTTTATCTGCTGAACGAATGCTGACTTTTCATCATACGCCGGGACATGCTGCTCATCACATTAGTATACATGACAGCTTATCGAATGGGATTTTCACGGGTGATACGATTGGCATTCAGTATGTTGACGCCATACCTCATAATAGACAGATATTTCTTCCTACTACTTCTCCAAATCAGTTTGACCCGGAACAAATGCTTGCTTCTCTGAACTATCTTCTTTCTTTACAGCCTGCCGCCATATATTTCGGGCATTTTGGAAAGAGTGAAAATATGACAGCCCTCAGCACACAGCTCCGGTATTGGCTGCCTCTTTTTATTGAGCGGGCAGAGAAATTCGCCGCGGACGCAAATAGCGTAGAAGGTCTAAAGAATGATTTGTACCGGGAGGTCCTTGACTATTATGAGCTGCCCCTGCTGGAAGATGATGATCCTTTAGCATTTCTCCTGCAGCTGGACATGCACGTCTGTGCGATGGGACTACTTGATTACGTTAAAAAGAAACAGCAAAATAACTAATTCTTGCGAAAAGCAGCCGAAATTGCTTATAATGGTTACATTTCCACGAACGATAAATAGTTATATATATGCAATTGGAGGTTTTTTTGTGAATCGAGCAGATGCAAAGCAACAACAGGGCCGGACCGTTTTGATTGACCTTGGGAACGAAGGGACATTTTTTGCTACATTACATTCGATCGTAACACCCCCTCAGCAGGTATGGAATGGAGAGGTAACGATAACCGGTATTTTTACGCTGCCTGTTTTCTCAAAAATTGATACCCTGCTGGATAAACCCGGCAAAAATATGCAGGTTAACGGACAGAAGATTTTTCCGGTTTCCCCTGACCGACAGCATGTTTCTTTTTCTGTTACATTATCCGAAGCGATTGAAGATAAAAAAGCGCAGATTACGGAGCGAAGCAGACAGAACTCCCTGGAGATGAAACAGTACAATGATATACTTCGGCAGCTGTCTCCGAAAGATGCCTCTCTTCATCCTCCTGTCGACGACGTCCACTACATTTATTATAAGATAGAAAAATCGAAAGACGTTATTTATTTAACTGAACCTAAAATGGGGGATGTGCTGGAGCTGGCAAACTGCCCTTTTCAGCTCGAGGCAGCCGATCCGCAGCAAGGATGGATCAATGTTAACCATATTAAAGGTTTTCGATTTGCCAACGAATCCGGTGATGTTTTAACGCTTCGCAATCATGATTGGGTGCGGATCCATCCGGAGCAGTTTGAACCTTATACGATTCTTTTGAATGAGCTGGATAAAACATCCCGTCAGGGCTTAAAACAGGCGCTTGTCCATTTTTCACTGACAGACAGTGATCTGCTGGAATGCCATAACCGTCTTTTGTATGAGCTGCTGCAAAGCAGTCCGGAAGCAACACTAAAAGGCGTCAACTTTATTTCCTATCAGCGCAACGGCCTGACAGTCATCATTCAGCATCACTACGTACGCCATATTCATAATAAAGAAACGGATTACGTGTATGACCGGTTTGAATGCACCGCAGATAACGGAGAACGCAAAATTTATATGTACACAAACAACGCTTATACTAAAAATGAAAAAACCGATCAATAATATTTTTTAATAAAAAGAAGTGCCGGCAGTTACTCTGCAGGCACTTCTTTTGCTTTTGAGGCTTCTGAAAACCACTCGAGAAGTTCTTCTCCTTTTTTCTCTTCCGTGTCGCGGAGATGAAATTCCCTGCCGCCGCTTGATGATAAAATATCAACCGTAATGGAGCATAAGTGATTTCTTTCCTGGAAGTAATGATGCTGTTTCGTATAGGACTGAATGGCGGTCTTTGGAAGAACCGCATGCTGTTTGCTGACAAGGCGGCTCTGCAGCACCAGTTTGCTGCTGTTTTCAAACAGGCCTGCCGCCCGGTACTGATTCCACCCCAGCCAGCTTAAGAGAAGCGGCAGCGCAATAAGAATATAGCCATAAGGCACCCAGATAGCTGCAGCCGCCGCCAGCAGCCACGCTATCCAGGAGGCTCTGAACATATAGCGTCTTGCCGCCCGTTTTGGCACACGGGAAAGCTTCGGCTCCATCTGCAGGTCCGGCCGGACGTGGTGGATTATTTCTTCTGCAGCGTGCCGAGGTCCGAGCGGAAGCAGCACTGTGGAAAATGATTCTTTTTCCGATCCTCCTCCGGCGCTGTCTATATAAATTCTCCAAAGTCCGAGCATCTGCTGCAGAGGATTACACGTATAACGTACGCTTGTAATCCGCTCAGGACGAAGGGTAAGCTGTTTTTTCTCAAGCAGCCCACGCTTAATAATCATTTCTTTGTTAACGAGCGTTATTTCAAACTGGCCGTACTGCAGCATGGTCACAATTGTAGACCCGGCCCAGGCAATAATGGCTATTAAAAATAAAAATAAAACAAGAAACCATAAGCTTAAATCCAGAATATAACCAACTGTGCTCTCGTAAAAGGATTCGGGAATAAATTGATCAAACTGAGAAAAAATAGCGGCCGCTGCTGAAAAAAACAGTCCGACTTTTCCCGAAGTTACGCCCGCAAGAAGAATATAACGGGTCGGTATTTTTTTTTGATACGTTATTTCTTCACGTTTTTTTCCTGTTTTGTCTCTGTATCCAGCGCTTCAGCTTCTGCAGGATCTATGGAATCCTGCGATCCGTACAAAAGAGACTCCCTGATTTCTTCTGCGTCTTCTTTTGTGAGTGCAATAATACTTACCTCAGGAACGGTGCCGCCTCCGGCGGTTTCGATTTTGATCTTTACCAAACCAAACGTGCGTTGGATAACTCCTGCTGATATATCAACAGACTGCACTTTTTTTCGCTGTATGTACCGCTTTTTTTTCACAAAGATTCCTTGCTTAATACGAAGCTCCTCTTCCTCCAGCCGAAAACGGAAAAACAGCCAGGAAAATAAGCTGTGCAGAAATAAAATGAGCAGCAGTGCTGGAAATATCCACTGCTGGCCGAATAAAGTGCCGGTACCTCCCGCGAAAAACGTTAAAATCAGCGGGAAAATAAAATCTTTAATTCGTGATACAAAAAGAACGGCTACTGCAGCTCCGTGCATTCGTTTCCAGCTATTCATCATCTGTATCAGCTTCTTTCCTGCTGTATAAACTGTCCTCTGCTTCGGCCAGCCGGGAAATATGATCCCGCAGCTCCTGTCCTACTTCTTCGGAGAGCGCCGGAATTTCATGAATGCCAGCTGCAGTGGAGATGGTCAGGGCGGAAAGTCCGTATTTTTTATAAAGCGGTCCCTGCGCTGTATCTACATGCTGAATGCGCGACATTGGAATGAGAGTATGTCTTGTAATGACTACGCCGCGCCGCAGTTCGACCTCTTTTTCATGCACTTCATACCGCCAGCGCTTCCAGGTCATAGCCGGGAAAAACCATGCTTTCCACACGGCAAAGACAGCGATTACAGGAAACACTACGCTTACAAGCCATACCGGCCAGTCCTGTCTGATCGTAAAAATAAGCAGGGCAGTCGGAAACGCCAGGTACACCAGCGCTTCGATTGCTCCTTTTATTCTCCATACGGATAGTGCTTTTTTGGATATTTTTTGGGAAGGAAGGGGACGAAGGCTCATTCGTCATCCTCTTCCACATAAATAATCGTGACGCCCTCATTTTCAAGAACAGCAAGCGTTTCCCTGTTTAGTTCTTCATCAGCCAGCAGGCCGAGCGAGCGCACCAGCTCCAGTTCATCCAGATGCCCTTTTTCAGCATCTTCCACAAGCTCCAGTGCCTCCTGAAGCTGCTTTTCTTTCAGCTTGCTTTTTACTTCGTCTTTTGTCATTGAAACCGCCTCCTGCCCTTGTATTATTTACCTTCTGACATCCGCTCGGTCATCTGCTTCCAAACAGAGCCTTTAGCTTCTTCGCCGCCTTCAATACGCTCCAGGGCCATCTGCGCCTGCAGTGCTACTTCAAATTCCTTGTCTTCTGCAGTCTTCCGAAGAGCCGGTACAGCAGAGTGATCTCCTACTTCGTACAGAAACATCGCTGCACGCCAGCGCACGAGTTTATTCTTATCTTCCAGTGCCTCGATCATTGCAGGAATCCCGCCTGTATCACCTAAATCGGAGAAACAGTCCCCTGCCGTCCGTCTGACCGTCACTGACTTGTCGTTTAATCCGGTAGTCAGGTATGGCAGAATTACCGGGTCTTCTATCATACCCAGGTACATAACAGCCAGTCTTCTGATAGATGGCTTTTCATCATGAAGCGCTTTTTCGAGTACCGGGATATCTTCTTCTTTCGGATCCATCTGCTCAAGCATTGCGTAACGCTCTTTCCAGTCCGGAGCGTCCAGCATATCGAGTGTTACTTTTTTGAAGCGCCGGGCATACTGTTCGCTGTTTTCCTCTTCGGACAGTGCCATTTTCACAAGAAGGTCCAGTCTTTCCTGATTATAAACAGCTGAAATCTCTTCTGACACTTCCTCGCCGATAGCATCCAGATCGTTTCCGTAGCGAATACCATGCTCTTCCCATTTTCTTTGCAGAACGATGTTGTCATCTTCTTTCTGCGCCTTGAAGGCAGCCTGCTGAAAGCGCTCGGGAAGTCCCTGCCGCTTCTCTTCTTCTCCTGCCATAATCTTCAACTGCATCGGTATCCCTTTAAACATCTGCTTTTGAATCATCACTTCACCAAATGCCTCTGATCCTTCTTCTCCTCCATCCGCAGATACTTCTGCTTTTTCGCCGAATAAATTACGGACTTTGGGAAGCAGCTCTTTCCAGTCTGCTTTCGGATGACGTTCAATAGCCATAAAATCGGCTACGTGGTAAACGCCTTTAATACCCTCTATGGTAAAAATCTTCCGGATCTCCTCCGGAGCCTCTTCTTTATTTTTTAACGTAAAGTTGTGGCTTTTTCCAGCCTCCAAAGACTCATCGAGCGTCAACTTCATCGTGTTTGGACTTGGTGTTGGTTCTATCGAAGTAATTCTCATTTTATCATCCTGCCTTTCCTGTCGTATCGGGTTTTCTTTCTTTTAAATTGTAACATACCCATGTTTCCGTCAGCCAATATCCACGATTTGTTTTAAAAGGAATGTGCAGCGACTCATGTATGAAAAAGCAGGGATAGGGTATACTAGTAAAGAAATCAGCTGTAGAGCTGTTAATGGGACAAGCACAAGGAGGTCATTATAATGAAAGTAGCCGTTTTATCCGATATTCATGGAAACGCGAGAGCGTTAAAAGCCGTTCTCCGGGAACTTACGGATCAGAAAATCGACAAAATGTACATTATCGGAGATTTAAGCTTTAGAGGTCCTGAACCAAAAAACGTTCTCGAAACCGTACGCTCCACCCCAGCTAAAGTATTAAAAGGCAATGCAGACGAATGGATCACAAGAGGCATTAAAAAAGGCGAGGTTCCGGACCAGGCACTCGGGTTAATGAATCAGGAACGGGACTGGGCGCTCGAACGCCTTACAGAAGATGATCTTTCTTATTTGGAGAAGCTTCCTGCTTCTTTTTTGGATGAACTCGAAGATGGTATTACAATGCATGCATTCCACGCTGTTCCATCCAACCCCTTTGACGTCGTTCCTGCCGATGCAGACGATGATGAAATGCTCGATAAACTTGCTTCGGCTGAAGAAGCTGATATTTATATTTACGGACATATTCATACGCCTTTTGTCCGAAAAATAGGAAACAAGACCATTGTCAACACAGGCAGTATCGGGCTGCCGTTTGATGGGGATCCCCGTCCTTCTTTTGCCCTTCTTACTATTGAAAATGGCCGGGTGGAAGCGGAAATTAAACGAGTTGATTACGACCACACGCGCGTTATCGAACAGTATGATGCGGGAGATTATCCGAATAAAGACCAGATGAAAAATATCGTCAAAACAGGAAAAAAACCTAAATAAAAGCTTCTATAATGTTTAAAGCTTATTACATGCAGCTGTAATTCCCTTATACACACAAAACAAGAGACCTGCGCCATTGGCGGAAGGTCTCTTGTTTTGTGTTTACCGTTCCATTAACTGATGAATACCCTGGATAATTTCCGGAAAGGAAGCTTTATCCGAGTAGGTTTTCTGAATTCCCAAGTGCTCATCCAGCAGAAAAGTAGTCGGCACTCCTTTGCACTGATAGGCATCATATACTTCTGTGCCGTTATCTTTTAAAACAGGAAAGCTGTAGCCCTCTTTTTCCAGAAAACGGACGGCATCTTCCTCTCTGCCTTCTCTCCCTGTTACGTTAATCGTTAAAAACCCCATAACATCTTTATCCATTTGTTCATAAAACAAATGCTTGTAGTGGAGGTCCTTCATAGAATCCGGGCACCACGATGCCCAAAATGTTAAAATCAGTGGTCTGCCTTTCCATTCATTAATTCCGTGCATGGTCTCACTGTGTATGTCCGGCAGTTGAAAGTCCGGTGCGTTCATTTGTAATAACTCCTTATTTCAGCATACTCTGCAGCTGCCCGTGAAGCTGCTCCAGCACATAAGCCGGGTTATCGAATGTATGCATTTTCTTTACAGGCTTTCCGTGTTTGAAAATAATCAGGCATGGCACGCTCTGAATTTTTTCTGTTACCGCTTCCTGCGGTATTTCATTAATATTCACTTTATAAAAAGGAACGTTATATAATTTTTTCATTGGTTCTATTACACGTTCAGCAATTTGGCACGTCCTGCAGAAAGGAGACGCATAAAACACTGCACCGGACGGTTTTTCTTTCAGCTGATTGAGCTCTATTTGATTAATCTGCTCCATTTTCTCCTCTTTCTATAGTTCGTGGACGGCATCGTTCCATTTCTTTATATCATTGGCCACTTTTGGAAAATCTTCTGCAAATGGATATTCTTTTAAGCTTTCTTTACGGTCAAGATCACTCATTTTATTCCAGACTGCTTTGAGTTCGTTAGCCGCTCTGGAAAATTCCTGCAGTTCTCTTTTTAATTCGCTCATAGATTCTGCCTCTTTTCTTTAAAGGGTTTGGAAGGCGTCAACTAATGCTTTGCCGTACTGAGGTAGATCCGGCGGGCGGCGGCTTGATACAATGTGGCCGTCTGTAACGACTGCTTCGTCTTTCCAGACTGCTCCTGCGTTCGTCATGTCATCTTTAATTCCAGGTGTACTTGTTACCGTAACACCTTGAAGAATTCCTGCACTGGCTAGCACCCAGCCCGCATGACAGATCTGTCCGATTACTTTTTTGTTTTCATGCATATGCTTTACAAAGCTCAAAACCTCTTCGTAGCGGCGTAGTTTATCGGGTGCCCATCCGCCCGGCACAAGTATTCCGTCAAACTCCGAAACGTCGAGATCTGCAAATGCAGCCTCCGCTTCTGCTGGAACACCGTATTTTCCTTTGTATACGTGCCCCTTCTCTTTTCCTGCAAGTACCACTTCAGCGCCTTCTTCGCGAAGTCTCATTACAGGTACCCAAAGCTCCAGATCCTCAAAATCATCTTCTACTAATGCAATAATTCGTGTGTTATTTAAACTCATTTTCCGTGCTCCTTCCTGTTACTGTGCTGTTATTTATTTCCCCTACTTTTTATTATACGAAACGAATTTCTTGTGTCATTATCTGCAGATCTGCTGTCCGGACCGATTTATTTCGCTGCTCCCAAACATTTTTCGGAAGTTTTCTCCCCTCTATCGTAAAACGAAAAGAATTCGAAAAAGGAAAGGGCTTTATCTGTACAGACGAACTGTCCGGCCAGAGCGGATATATTTTTTTCTTTCCAAGAAAAGAAAAGCGATGCCTAAATCCATTCTGAAACCAGCTTATTTCCTCCGATTTAGGGGTGCCCGCTTTGTTCATGCAGACATATAATGAGGCATCATCAAAAAACTGGAGAATGTTTAAATGTTTTTCCAGTCGGCTTGTATCCTTTATTCTTTTTTTCCAGTCTTTCTGCCGCTTCTGCTCTCCTTCAAAAAATGATACGCCTGCAGCAGACGTATCATTTTTTAGAAAAGAAGCGTAGTGCATACTAAGAAGAATACCGCTGTACAGATCTTCTTTACCTGTCGATTCAATCCCTTTTTTATAGGCATCCAGCTTGTCTTCAAGTGGATAATTCAAAAAAGAGTATGGATGGCCCTCTGAGGAAGATAGAATGATCTGGTCCAGGGGTATCCAGGCATTATCATGTTGACGGATGGCATACAAAAGCGAATCCCACTTTTATCTTCTTTCCAATCCGGATTATTAATCCGTGCCGCAGCTTCCGCGCTGAGCCTGGCATGTTCATGCTGCTCTATTAAAAAATAATAAGAGGAGAATTCCTGTACAATCATGCTTTCCGCCTCCTTTTAAATCAAGAAGTTAAACAAGCTTTCTTCTTTATCAATCTCTTTATAGGAAAATCCTTTTTTATTAATTCGTTCAATCAAAGGTTTATAATCCTTCTGATTCTTTAACTCAATCCCCACAAGAGCTGGTCCGTTTGCTTTGTTGTTCTTTTTATTATACTCGAATCGTGTAATATCATCATCGGGTCCGAGCACTTCATCCAAAAATTCACGCAGTGCGCCGGCACGCTGAGGGAATACAACAATGAAATAATGCTGAAGCCCTTCATAAATCAGAGATTTCTCTCTCATTTCTTCCATTCTGCCAATATCATTGTTTCCGCCGCTTAAAATGCAGACGACGGTTTTTCCTTTGATTTCCTCTTTATAGAAATCAAGTGCTGAAATAGGCATAGCTCCGGCCGGTTCCGCAACAATAGCATTTTCATTGTACAATTCCAGAATTGTCGTGCAGATTTTCCCCTCCGGCACAAGCTTAATCTCATCGAGAATTTCTTTACATACCTCGTACGTAATATCCCCAACCCGCTTAACCGCTGCACCGTCAACAAATTTATCCAGTTTCTGCAGTTCGGTCACACCGCCGTTGTCAAAGGATGCTTTCATTCCTGCTGCTCCGGCAGGCTCCGTTCCGATGATCTTCGTACTCGGGGAAATCGATTTAATATAGGTACCCACGCCGGAAGCAAGACCGCCGCCGCCGATCGAGCAGAAAAGATAATCGAGCGGCTCCTCTATATCATTCATAATTTCCAGACCGGCGGTTCCCTGTCCTGCGATAATCTTTTCATTATTAAATGGATGAATAAAAGCCATTTGGTGTTCATCACAGTAAGCCATCGCTTCTTTATAGGAATCATCAAACGTGTCACCCGTTAAAACAACATCTACATAACTGCCCCCAAACAGCTTGACCTGCCCTACCTTCTGACGCGGGGTAGTGGTTGGCATGAAGATGCGCCCCTTCACTTTCAGTGCACTGCAGGAATAGGCAACCCCCTGTGCGTGGTTTCCCGCACTTGCACAGACTACCCCATTTTTCATCGTTTCTTCAGAAAGACTGTGCATCAGGTGATAAGCTCCTCTGATTTTAAAGGAACGTACTACCTGCTGATCTTCTCTTTTTAAGTAAATATTAGCCTGATAGCGTTCAGACAAAACTTGATTCTTCTGGAGAGGCGTATGATTAACAACGTCCTTCAGCGTTTGGTTCGCAATAATGATATCTTCTATATGAATTCTGCTCATCTGTCATTATCCTTTCTGCCTCACAAAGCTGTCCTGCACACAATTTATTCATCGTGAGCCTGCTGTCTTCTGTGTTCAACTGCTGTACATTGTACTACATCTGGGAACCTTTGAAAATAATTGGAGAGGAAATACGGTGCCTAATTGATTAAATACAAAAAATTCACTATACTATATAATAGATGATCTGTTTTATGTTATGTTTTACATAAGTTAAGCATTTTACAGGGGGTAAGCGTATGTACAAGTGGATGGCTGCATTAATAACAGCCGCAGTACTAGCTGTATGGCCTGCTACAGCCCACGCATCTGTAAACGCGTGGAATGATGCAGAACCTTTATTACTTGTCGTATTAACTGTTTTTTCTATTGTAAGCATTTTGGCTTTTATTTTTTTTATGGTGCGCGATAACGGTTGAAAAGGAATGAAAAGCTTCCTGCTGGGACGGACTAATTCTGTTTCGGGGAGCTTTTTTCTTTTCCAGAATCTATTTCACTGCACCTGCCGATTAAAATAAAGAAAACAGGGGAATATAAACATAAACAAAACCGGAAGGACTGACGATAATGAATGATATGTTAAAAAGAGGGTTTTTTCTAGGTCTTGGAGCAGCAGCATACAGCAGGGAGAAAGTGCAGAACTATTTAGATGACCTGGTTTATAAGGGAAAAATCACTCCTAGAGAAGCGCAGGAATGGAAAGAGGAATTGATCCAGCGCGGCCGGGAAAAGGAAAATAGATGGAGCGAAAAACGCAAAGATAAAACCGAGCAGTCTTTTAAAGATATGGGTCTTGCTACGGAATCAGATATTGTGCGCCTTGAAGAAAAACTTCATGACATCGAACAAAAACTTGCCGAAAGGCCGAAAAACAATGGATGGGATCACCCGGCTGAGTGATACAAGCTGAGGAAAGGAAGCAGGAAACATGGCCATTACGAGAGGAATAAAGCATGCGAACAGATATAGACAGATTGCAACGACGCTGGCCAAACATGGCTTCGGCTATATACTTCGTGAAGTAGGACTATTTCATATCCTTTCTCTTCCTAAGCGGCTGTCCGCAGAATCCGATGACTTCAATGCGCAGTCGATCGGCACGAGGCTTCGTCTCGTTATTGAAGAGCTCGGTCCTACTTTTATCAAACTCGGTCAGCTTGTCAGCATGCGAAAAGATATCTTCCCCCCTTCCATTGTAGAAGAACTGGAGAAACTTCAAGATGAAGTTCCTCCTTTTTCAGTAGAGCTTGGAAAACGCATGATCGAACACGATCTTCATGCACCGGTAGATGAGATTTTTCAATCTTTTACAGATGAACCGCTGGCTGCCGCTTCTATCGGACAAGTGCATCATGCCGTCTTACATACGGGGGAAGAAGTAGCTGTTAAAATATCCAGACCCCACATTAAAGAAATAATTGAAAAAGACATTGACGTTCTCCGGGACCTTGCCAAGCTGTTGTGCCAACGCTTCCAATGGGCCAGATATTACAGGCTTGATACGATCGTGGAGGAATATGTTGAAGCCATACGCGATGAAGCTGATTATTACATTGAAGCCCGTAATACACAAAAAATGGCTAAAAACATGGAAGAATTCCCTTCTGTTTATATTCCTCATATTTACGAAGACTACTGCAGCCGCCGCGTGCTCACGATGGAATTTATACATGGCGAAGGCCTGCATGATTTAGAACAATCTCCGATAAACTATGATAAGAAAAAACTTGCACGCCAGCTCGCTGACTCTTTTCTTCATCAAATGATGATAAATGGTTTTTTTCACAGCGATCCTCATCCCGGCAACATTATTTTCACTGGAAAAGATACGGCCGCCTATATTGACTTTGGGCAAATTGCCCGGTTAAGCCGGTCGATGCGCTGGGAGTTTGTCAATTATGTCATCGCAATGACGAAAAAGAAACCGGATGAAGTCACAAAGGCTATATATGAAATGGCAGATTTCCCCGAGGATCTGGATACCGAGTTATTTACAGAAGATATTGAATACCTTTTATCCAAATACTATGAGACGTCCTTTCATGAAATGAGCATTGGCAAAGCCATTAATGATATATTTGCCACCGCCCATCGTTATGAAATCAAAATTCATAAAGAGTACGTGATGCTCGCCAAAGCTGTTATTACGATTGAGAGCGTTGTAGAAGAGCTTGACCCGGACCTCAGCATTATGGAACTTGCCGAGCCTCACGGAAAACGGCTTTTCAAAGAAAAAATCCACCCTAAACGGTATATGGATGAAGCGGCGGATGAAGCAAAGAAACAGTCGGAATATCTGTGGGACATGCCTAAACATATGCGTGACTCGCTTGAAAGAGTCGCTAAAGGTAAAATCGGGGTTGATATGGATATTCCGGAAATACAGATTATCCTTAATAAAATGGACCGTATCAGCAACCGGCTTTCCTTCAGCGTCATTCTGCTTGCTTTCAGTATTATTATGGTTGGACTGATTGTAGGCTCGACATTTGGAGACTCTTCCTCCCCACTCGTTCAGCTTCCCGTAATCGAAATTGGATTTATTATCTCCTTCTTTATGTTTATCTGGCTGCTGTTTGCCATTTTCCGCTCCGGACGTTTTTGAAGGGCTTGCTAATAAACGCTGAATCATTTATTATTATGAGACTTTGTTTTATTGATTATACAGAGATTTGGCTTATCAGCCGGGTCTCTTTTTTATGGACTAAGGGGATACCAGAAGAGGGCGGATACGATGATTTCATGGGAGTTATTAAATATTATTGGAACAATTGCTTTCGCTTTAAGCGGCGTGATTGTAGCAATGGAGGAACGATACGATATTATCGGAGTGTATATATTAGGTTTTGTTACGGCTTTTGGAGGCGGCGCGGTGCGTAATCTGTTAATTGGGGTTCCTGTATCAGCTCTATGGGACCAGGAACTTCTTTTTACTATTGCTTTTCTTCTAATGACAGTGGCTTTCTTTCTGCCTCAGATCTGGTTTCGTCACTGGACAAAATGGGGCGTACTGTTTGATGCGGTCGGCCTTGCCGCATTTGCTGTTCAGGGTGCAATATTTGCCGCCCAGATGAATCTGCCGCTGAGCGCTGCCATCGCTGCAGCCGCATTAACTGGAGCCGGCGGCGGAATCATCCGTGACCTTCTGGCTGGACGCCGTCCGCTCGTATTGAGCCGTGATATTTATGTAGCCTGGACGATCCCTGCCGGTTTATTAATAGGCAGTGGACTCGTTGACCAGTTTTTTGGCTATGTTATTATACTAGCAGCCATTGTTACACTCCGTATGCTGAGCGTTTACTATAACTGGCAGCTGCCCCGCAAACAGCTTCCCAGTTCATAAATAAAGCCCGATGCTACCCGCACCGGGCTTTATTCTATTCATTTTCGCTTTTTTCAATAGGAAGATCTGGATAAGATGACCAATCGCTCCAGCTGCCTGCATAGAGCCTCACGTGATCAAATCCGGCTTCTTCCATTGCGAGGACGTTTACCGCCGCTGTCACGCCGGATCCACAGTAAGAAATGACCTGCTCATATTTGCCAAGTTCCTGAAAATGTTCTTTTAGCTGCTGGGGTGTTTTCCATGTGTTTGAGCTGTTTATTACATCGCCCCAAAAATAGTGGTCTGCACCAGGAATATGGCCGGCCTGCGGGTCTACTTCATCCTTTTGACCGGAATATCGCTCGTAGTCCCTTGCATCCATAAGCTTCGTTTTATTATCATGCAGGGCAACCTTTACTTCTTCAATATGCACGAGCATATTTGGTTTTAATTCAGTTGTGAATATTTTCTTCTCCGGCTCTGGAGTAGTTGTATCGACCGGACGCTCCTCTTTTTCCCAGGAAGAATAAGAGCTGTTTAACACGTATACCTTTTCATGCCCGAGATAGCGAAGCATCCACCACAGTCTAGAGGCCATTGCCCCGTTCTGGTCATCATAGACAACTACCTCTGTCGTAAGATCAATGCCCCATTCCCCTGCCTTTACAGCAAAACTGTCCATGTCAGGAAGAGGATGACGCCCTCCGTGCTCTTCGGTAATATCAGATAAATCTTCTTCCAGATGTACGTATACTGCTCCAGGTATATGTCCTTTTTCATACTCCTGACGTCCTTTATCCGGGCTTCCAAGTGTAAAGCGGCAGTCTGCTATGATCGTTTCCGTTCCGAGCTTTTGTTCCAGGTCATCTGCTGTTATAAGATGCTTCATCTTTATCCCCTGCTTTCCTTCTCTTTCCAGGCACTTTCCAGGCTCCGGAGTACATAATGGATAGATTGGTTCATCTCTTTGAATCTTTTTTCTTTTGTGTCCGGCTGAAAACATGTGACAGAGGCAATGGTGATATTCTCATGTGTATCCTCCAGCTGCTTTTGATGAAGATAAACCGGCTGTTCTTTTAGTACCCATTCTGAAGCAAGGGAAAACCACTCATCGGCAAGCGCCTTCACTTTATCAGCAAAAGGTTTGACCGTTTCAAAAAAATAATCCCTGTCTTTTGCATGTTCCATCCGCTCTTCATAATAATGGAACATCGCTTCATTCTGCTCAATAAGCTCTTCTGTTACATCTATTAATCTATTCATACCAAAGCCTCCTTATTCGTTTTCATGAAGTCTCTGGGCTACTGTTTCCGGCTGTATCGCAGAAAGCATGACATGGTCACTGTCCGAGAGAATAATACTTCTTGTTTTTCTGCCATTCGTTACGTCGATCAGCATTTTTCTATCTCTTGCTTCCTGTATCATTCGTTTAGTCGGTGCTGAATCAGAACTGACAATAGATACGATACGATCAGAAATAACCATGTTTCCAAATCCTATATTAATTGCTTTATCTGTCATGATATCCCCCTTTTTCTTTACCATGTAATCGTAACATGAAAGCTCATTCCTCTGTCCACCCCCCGCTGCATTCTTCTGATTCTCACACTGTGCGGATTGTGCTATTATAGTAGAGATGTCATGCCATTCGTAAAAGAATGAAAGGAGCGAATCATTAATGGCATTCCGTTACCCGAATGGAAAAAAATATACGCCGCTCTCCAATGATAAGAAAAAAAGACCTGTCCCTGTTTCTGCCAAAGATTATGCAAACCGGGGTATGTCGCTTGAAGAAGATATTAACGCCACCAATGAATATTATCTGGAGATGAATATAGCAGTCATTCATAAAAAACCGACGCCTGTACAGATTGTTAACGTTGATTATCCTTCCAGAAGCGCCGCCAAAATTACGGAAGCATATTTCAAACAGGCTTCCACTACCGATTATAACGGTCTTTATCAAGGCCGCTATATTGATTTTGAAGCAAAAGAAACAAGAAACAAGACGTCCTTTCCTATGCGTAATATCCATGATCATCAGGTTGTGCACATGAAACGTGTCGTTGACCAGGGGGCATTGCGTTTCTGCTCGTCCGGTTCACTTTATTAGAAGAAGTATATTTTTTTGAAGCCCGCCATTTTCTGGAATGGTACGGCAGCATGGAAGTACGAAAATCCATTCCTAAAGCAGCGTTCGAAGAAAAAGGTTACCTCGTTCCGCAAAGCTATCAGGCCAGAGTCGATTACTTACAAATAATTGACGCCCATTACACATAGAAATGTAACTTTTTAAAAGGATCGGCGACTAACGGCTGCTGACCTTTTAAAGCAGGATTGAAGAAAGGAAGAATGACTACATGAGTAATGAATACCGTTCCCGCCAGGATAGGCGTAAATCTTCAAAAAGCAGGGATGCTGAAAAAAAACCTTCTAAGAAAAAAAGAGGCCTCCCTCTTTGGAAGAAATTATTTATGGCTCTTATCGCTGCCGTTCTTATCGTAATGACCATCGGTGCCGTAACGGCTGTTGCAATGATCAGCGGTGCGCCGGACCTTGATCCGGAACAGCTTGTCCTCTCGGAAGCGGCAGAAATATATGATCAGAACGGTGAGCAGATCACGCGGCTGCAGTCCGGGGAAAACCGTACGCTTATCGATATTAATGAAGTACCCGATGATGCAAAATCCGCTTTTATCGCAGTAGAGGATGCCCGTTTTTATGATCACTTCGGGATTGATTTCCGCCGGCTTGGCGGCGCCCTGCTGGCTAACGTTTCCGATGGATTTGGTGCAGAAGGGGCCAGTACTATCACCCAGCAGGTTGTTAAAAACGCCTTCTTATCCCCTGATAAAACGGTTGCCAGAAAAGTTCAGGAGCAGTATCTGGCTGTTCAGCTTGAACAGCAGTACAGTAAAGATCAAATTCTGGAGATGTATTTGAACCTCATTTATTTTAATCAGGGAGCCTATGGAATAGGCGAAGCATCCAGCATTTATTTTAATAAAGAAGTATCCGAGCTTGAAATTGAGGATGCAGCATTACTCGCGGCTATCCCGAGACGTCCCAGCTACTATGACCCTCTTCAAAACCCGGAGAATTCGCTGGAGCGCCGGAATCTTATTATTCACTTAATGGAAGAACAGGATTTCATTACAGCGGAGCAGGCAGAACAGGCCTCAAACGTTCCATTGGAAGACCAGCTTGATCATACGCCTTCCGAGGAAGGCGCTGTGTATGATTCCTTTATCAGTCATGTGCAGAATGAACTTGAAAACATAGAAGGAATTACTTCCGCCGATTTATATTCTGCCGGCATGAGAGTATACACAACGCTCGACCGTGATGCCCAGGAATATGGTGAAGAAGTCGTTCAGTCCAATGAACAAATAGCAGACTATCCGGATAGTGAGGAATTTCAAGTAGGCTATTCACTTATAGATACCGAAACCGGAGCTATTAAAGCAATGGTCGGCAATCGGCAGGGAGCTGATGTTGCACGCGGCTTCAATTACGCAACCGGGGCAAACGCGGATGCCGGGTCCACCATTAAGCCTATTGTCGATTACGGTCCGGCTATTGAAAACAATCAGTGGTCTACGTTTCATCAGCTTACTGACGCAGAACATTCTTATTCAGATGGAACACCTATAAGGAATGCTTCCAGAAACTATGCTGGAGATGTGAGCATGCGCGAAGCGCTCACCCGCTCGTTAAATATTCCAGCACTTAAAGCTCTTCAGGAAACGGGTCTCCCGGAAGCAGAGGAATTTGCTGAAGGGCTTGGTATTGAATTCGATGAATTCTACGAATCTGCCGCCCTCGGTTCGTTTGAACCCGGCGTATCGAGTCTTGATATGGCCGGAGCCTATGCGGCTTTCGGTAACGGCGGTACGTACAATGAACCGCATGCCATTACCCGAATTGAATTTCCAGATGGTCGTGAAATCGAAATGGAGCCCGAATCCACTGAAGCAATGAGTGATTACACGGCCTACATGATGACAGACATGTTAAAAGATGTCGTTTCCGATTCATCAGGAACCGGACAGGCAGCAAACATACCGGGCCTTCCTCTTGCGGGAAAAACCGGTACGACCAACTTTACCCAGGATGAACTTGATGCGAACGGTATACCTGATGGGGGTGTACCGGATGTATGGTTCACCGGCTATACAAGCCGGTATACCGCCTCCGTCTGGACCGGATTCAGCGGGCAGCGCGGTGCCAATTATATGAATGAATCAGAACGTGAGATCGCAAAAGAGATATTCAGGCTTACGATGGATGATGTCTCTGCCGGTATAGATACACCTGATTTTGAAATGCCGGATTCCGTTGAAGAAGTGGATTTAGTTAAAAGCACAGGAGAACGTGCCACAGGCTCCACTTCTTCGTCTGATATTACAACAGAGCTTATTGTAAGAGGCAGCAATCAGGACTTAACCGCTCCGCCATCTGAGCCCGACATAGGCTCCAGTGATGACGCCGGTGAAACCAATGATGCACCGGTGGAGGAAGTTCCGGTAGAAGAACCAGTTCAGGAAACCGAAGAAGCACCAGAAGAAGAAGCGGCTCCTGAAGAGGAAGCAACCGAAGAAGAAGAAGTGACGCCGGAAGATGAACCAGCAGATGACGAATCTTCCGATGGAACAGATGGAACCACCGAAGAAGATAACAATCAGACAGAAGAAGAACCAGCTGAAGGCGGTGGCACGGAAACAGCTCCTTCCGATGACACCGGAGGCCAGGACAGCGGAAATACGGAAGAAGAAAATACAGAAACGCCGGAGCAGAACAGCGGCGGAACTTCGACAGAAGAGCCAAGCTCTGATGCTGGAGCAGAATCCAATAGTACACCAGAAGAAGAAGGGTCTGCTTCTTCCAACAGCACACCAGAATCTACCGAAGAAGAAACAACCGATTAAGCACCACCAAAAACAAAAAGAGAGCAGCCTCCCCGGGCTGCTCTTTTTTTGCATATATAGGTTTGTTTTTTTATTTTCGAATCTGTATTATTTGTTATCAAATCCAGTTTTCAGCCAGGCTGCCTCTTCTTCGATATAAGGCTTTTTATTTATGTCATAGAGCCATTCCAAACGCTCCATTTCATCGTTTAGCTGCTGCTCAAAGCCTTGAGCAGCCATTGCTTCCAAATCAGCCGTGAGTGTTTCTGTTTCCTTTACCAGTTCCTCCTGATAGATTTTCACAATCGTGTTCATCTGGGAACGAATATCATCGGAGGCCTGCTGCTTCATATCCAGATTCACTTTATTTTCGAAAAAATCCCGGCTTGATCGAAACATGGAAACGTACGCCTCTTCATCAAATGATGGGAAGGCAATCGGTGTCTTCCATTCTTTCCACTCGATCTCGGGAACGTCCAGAAGCGGCAGATCCTCTTTCCATCTACCTGCTGTTTGATTCATTACTTCGATCGTTTTTTTCTTCACAAGAGATTCTATCCGAATGTGCAGCGTTTCCTTTTCCTGCATCACAAATTGACGGACAAATCCATCCACTTCTCTGATACCATTTTTCAGCTGCTCTTTCTGCTGCTTTTTGGATGAAGCAGAAATGACGGCTGGATTGACTGCCATCGTAAAATAATCGTTCATTCCAAATGTCACCCGGTCAATCAAGTAGGCACACTGCTCCTCAATTTCCTGCAAAAAGGTCGGCAGGTGCGGACGCAGGGAAATCTCATGCAGTTCGCTCTTCTTGTTATGAACTATTTTTTCCTGTTTCTGCTTATTACTTTCCAGCTTCTCTTTATCGGTATTCATTTCCCGCAGTGTGCGCTGAAGTTCTGCTGCTATGCTGGAAATCCGATTTTGGATAGCTGTGAGATGGCTCGAACGAAGATCGTGCCAGACAGAGTTGGTAAACTGTGTTTCAAACTCCTGAAATCCGCTGGAAACGGCCGTATTTCCTTCCTGTTTATCTGTTAACGCCTGTTTGCTTGATACAGCAGTAAGACGCGGTGCTTCAAATCCATTACGCTTTAACTGATCACGCACGTGGCTTTTTACTCCATTTAGCTCAGCAGGACTGTCCGCCAGATCTGCTGCGTTAATGAGGAAAAACAGCTTATCCTGTGAGAAGCTCTCATTGGCCCGGTTCAGCTGCTGCAGAAAGATCTGATCCGCTTTGGAAAATGCATGGTTATAGTACGTTACGTAAAAGATAGCATCAGACTGTCTGATCTGCTCAAATGCCACATTCGTATGTCTGCCGTGAATAGAGTTTACTCCGGGTGTATCAATGAGTTCCAATCCTTTTTGAGTCCACTCGCAGTCATAATAAACGATTACCTCTTTAATCATTGAGGCTTTGTCTTCCTGGGCAACCCACTCCTGGAGCACATCCAGCTGGATCGTTTTTTTCATTCCCAGGTCCTTTTTATAGCGGTTTATGCTTTGCTGCAGCGTATATAAATGCTGATAATATGTCCTCAGCCTGGCATTTGCCTGCTGGCCGGATGGACGCTTCCAGTTTTTTAACGTATGAAACGTCCAGCTTTCCCCGATTTCTTTAGAAACGGCTTGTATTTCTTTGTCCAAAAACGATTCTTCTTTTAAATGCAGGTCCACCGTTCCATGTTCATGCGTATCATCACTCTTAAGCACACGATTGATCGCCGCCGTTGTCGGATGCGGAGATACCGGCAGCACATTACTGCCTAGCATTGCATTAATAAAGCTTGATTTACCGGCGCTGAATGCCCCGAATAACGATATTTTAATATGGTTGTTATTATACTGGTTTACTTCACGCTTCAAGGCCTGCTTTTCTTTTTGAAACAACGGCTTATCGATAAACTTTTCTAAATAAGACTCCACTGCAGGAATGACCGATTCATCCATTTGTTTAACGGCCGCTGCTTCCTCGGTATATTCTTCCGCACTGATCAGACTTTCCGTCTCCTGTACAATATGCATTTCCGGTATATCCTGTGGTGCATCCTGTACGGAAGACTTTTCAATCTGCTCCTGAAGCTCTTTAGATTCGTTTTGTTTCAACCAATTTCGGGCAGCCTGCTTTTTTTCCTCCAGCTGCTGTTTTGTTTCCTTCCACTGCTCCCACCACTGCTCGTAAGCCGCAGATTGTTCTGCTTCCTGCTTCTGCCGGGAGGCACGGGTATCATAATATACGTACACCGCTTCCTGAAGCGTATCAAATAGATCTGCGGACTGCGTTTTTAAATGACGGGCAGCGGACTGGGACACTTGTTCGATAAATGTATACAAAAACTGGCGGTCGGTCGTCTGAGAAGAAATAAACGAGCGCAGAAATGCGGAGTCCGCCTCAAAAGACACATGTTGAATGGCTTCTTTGTTTGCATTAAACCGTTCCTCATCATACACTTCCATCTGATTTAACAAATCACGCAGATGAAAGACCATCTGTTTTTTATTTTTTCATTTAAATCCTCGTATAACTCTGCCTCTCGTTTTTCTCTTTCTGCCTCAATTTTTTTCTTTGATTTAAGAAGACCCCCTGTTTTAAAGCCGGGATCCATGCTTTCCAGCCACGATTTTGCTTTTTCTGTCGTCATATGCGGAAAAAGAATCGCATTTTCCAGTATTTGTTTTCTTTCTTTTGCCGTCTGAGCCAGCTTTTCTTTTTTCTCCGCTTCTTCTTTAGATCGGTCTTCTTCAGCCCTGTCTATCTTCTGAAGAACAGACGGATCCATTCCCTGCGTGCGGACTTCTTCTTCCCAATTCTCCCAGGCTTCTTCCTGCTCATCTTCAAGCTGCTCAAGCAGGTCATAGACGGCTGCTGTTTGAAGCGCCTGGATGCTGGGATTTTTCAAGGAGTCACTGTGATATAAAACGGCTTTAATAAAACGGGTAAAGTCCTGTTTTTGATTTAAAGGATGGGACTCTTCTTTCATGGAAGTAAAAAACAGGGATAATATACGTATGTTGGATTTTGCCAGCATATTTCTAACGGCATTTTCAAATGATTGAATACTTAATTCTTTATCATTATGTTTATCAATTTGATTAATAACGAGAACAATTGGTTTTTTCTCTCTGGATAACTGCTGCAGAAACTCAATATTCGTTTCAGACTGTACGTGGTTATAGTCCGTCACATATACAATCATATCTGTCGTAAACAGCTGGGAGGCAGTTATTTTCTGATGATCCGGGTCCGTGGAGTCCACACCGGGTGTATCAATGATAGCTGCGCGCTCCTCAAGAAAAGGAAATGGGCCGTAAATCGTCATTTCTTTAATCGCATTACCGTCCATCCCCCATTTTCTTGCTTTATCCCAGGGGATTTCCTGCTCCCATTTACGTGTACTTCCGTCCTGATCTACAAGCTCAAGCGCCACTTCTCCTTTTTTAATGGAAATAATATTGGCGCTCGTTGGAATAGGGCTGGTAGGTAGTATGTCATGGCCGAGCAGATCATTGATTACGCTGGATTTGCCGGCTGAAAAATGGCCGCAGAATGCCAGTTCAAAAGAGTTTTTTTCGGACTTGGCCTGAAGCGCCTCCCGCCGGCGGAGGCTTCTTTGTTCAAATAAATCCTCCCACGTTGATACCACTGTGTTTTCCACCTTTACTGCCCCCTTTTTCTTTTTCTTTGCAGGTTACGTTCGTCTTTGTTTAAGTACGGCAGCTTTTCTGCGGACCTCTTCATACAGCTCATTTAACTGGGCAAAGCTGTGATGGTGCACGGGTCTGCTGCAGATAAATTCGATTCGTTCTTTTCCGTTTACAGGGAGTATGTTCAGCTCGTCCCAGCTCCCGGCATGAAGGCTCGCCGGCCGGCCATTCAGCCAGAACATGCTTTCTATCAGACCGGAGATCGCGGGAATCATTAAGGGGAAAGCTCTTTCTCCTTCTCCCGCTGCAATATGAATTTTTATTTCCGTTTTTATATGCTGCCAGTGCAGCTGCCAGTGCTCTATAGCAGGAAACGGATCCTCCCACAAGGCAAAGTCAGCGTATCCATTTTGAACAGCAATTTCGGCCAAATAAGGATAATGACTCATCTCCTTCTCCCATCCGGCTGTGCCGGGCTGAATCGAGACGGCATCTTCTTGATAAAAGGGAGGCTTCTTCCACTCAGGATAAATGATAAATTCAGGCATGGGCTTTTATTTTCTTCATCCGCTTCGTACCTTCCCGGCAGAGAAGCAGAAGAGGACAATCCTCGCATTTAGGACGCTGAGCCCGACAGTGATAACGTCCGAAGAAAATAAGCCGGTGATGGGAGTCGGACCATTTCTCTTCCGGTATTTTCTTCATCAGCGTCTTTTCGACTTCTGTTACCGAATCCTTCCATCTGCAGATACCGAGCCGTTTGGATACCCGTTCTACATGGGTATCTACTGCAATCGCCGGCATTCCAAAGGCAACAGAGGCAACTACGTTTCGCCGTTTTCCTTCCTACGCCCGCTAGTTCCATCAGCTCTTCACGTGTTTTCGGTACCTCGCCGTTATGCTGCTCCAGCAGCGACCCGCAGAGTTTTGAATATTTTTGGCTTTGCTGCGGAACAGGCCGATCGAGCGAATATCCTGCTCCAGCTCTTCCTGCTCGACTTTTGTATAGTCTATGGGGCTTTTATATTTTGCAAACAGTGCCGGGGTCACTTTGTTAACTAAAGCATCCGTACACTGCGCAGAAAGGACAACTGCAATTAACAGCTCAAATGGGTTGGCATGAACCAATTCGCATTCGGCCTCTGGAAACATTTCTTCAATGATATCCATTGCCTGCGTCGTTTGTTTATTCGTCAGCATGCTGTGTTTCCTCCGTTATTCATCAAGCCAGTTTATATTCGGGTACGAGACCGGCTTAGTTTTTTCTTTCTGCTGAGGGGGCTGCACTTGATTTCTCCGGTACGTATCATTGTGTGCTTTTGCCTGTTCTTCGGTCTTAATGCCGCGCCGGTGCCATTCAAGCAGAATACGGTCAATGTAGCGCAGGCTGAGCGTCTGTGACATTACAGCTTCTTTCAGCGCTGCCTTGATCATATCCGGCGTATAGTGGTCCTGATCAAACCATACGCTGATCGTTTCTGATTCCATCGGTGACAGCGGACGGGAAAGCTCCTTTTCAAACATCGCGTAGATTTCTCCTTCTTCGGTTACATCGTTATGGGCTTTCTGCTGCTGCCTCTCTGATGTAATCGACTCTACAATCCGTTCATAAAGCGGGCGCAGAGAATACGTTTCAAAGCGCACCCGCTCGTTATTTTCCCGTTCTTCTATCGTAATAAAGCCATGGGCAACAAGATGACGGAGCGCTTTTGCACACTGTTCGGCTGTAATCGTCATTTTAGCCGCAATCGCATCCGGCGTTGGGAAAAATTCTCCTTCTTCCATAAAGCGGTGCAGGTGAAGCAGAATCATCATTTCCGAATCAGAGATATCCATCTGATTGTAATGATCAAATAAAAATTTAGGCACACTTAAGTATCCGCTGTGCATAATATCAATAATATCTGATTGTTCCATAAGCCGATCTCTCCTTCTGCCATGTTTCATTTTATCATTTACCTAAAGGACTTAAAAGCAAAACCCTCACAGTAGAGGGCTTTGCTTTAAGGGCTGCAGCTATTGGGTTATGGGTAAAGCCTGTTTAACAAACGCGGGAATGGAATGGTTTCTCTAACGTGTTCAATGCCGGACATCCAGGCTACAGTCCGCTCCAATCCCAGACCAAATCCGGAGTGCGGTACAGAGCCGTACTGACGAAGCTCCAAATACCAGCGGTACGCCTCTTCGGAAAGACCATGTTCTTCAAACCGCTGTTCAAGCAGGTCGAAGTCGTCAATACGCTGGCTTCCTCCGATAATTTCTCCGTAGCCTTCAGGGGCAATAAGATCGGCACACAGCGCAACTTCCGGATTTTCAGGATCCGGCTTCATGTAGAATGACTTAATACCAAGCGGGTAGTGTGTAATGAATACCGGTTTGTCATACGATTCTGCGATAGCCGTTTCATGAGGGGCGCCAAGGTCTTCGCCCCAGGTAATATCAAATCCTTTTCCTCTTAGAAAAACGATCGCCTCATCATATGTAAGGCGCGGAAATGGTGCCTGAATCTGCTGAAGCTTCGTAATATCACGTTCCAGCGCTTCTAATTCCAGCGGACAGTGATCGATAACGCTTTGTGCGATATGCGACACATACTGCTCCTGGATCTGCAGGCTTTCTTCGTGATCTGTAAATGCCATCTCCGGTTCTATCATCCAGAATTCAATTAAATGGCGCCGCGTTTTTGATTTTTCGGCCCGGAATGTAGGACCAAACGAAAACACGCGGTTAAATGCCATCGCGGCTGCTTCCAGATAGAGCTGTCCGGATTGGGAAAGGTAAGCATTCTCATCAAAGTATTTTGTATGGAATAAATTTGTCGTGCCTTCTGCTGAGTTGCCAGTCAGGATAGGCGGATCAATTTTCACAAACCCTTCTTTATCAAAAAAAGCATAAGTAGCCCGGATAATTTCATTGCGGATACGCAGAATAGCATGCTGCTTCTTCGAACGCATCCATAAATGGCGGTGATCCATTAAGAATTCGGTCCCGTGTTCTTTTGGAGTAATAGGGTAATCAACGGCTTCATGAATAACTTCAAGCCCCGTTACCTGCAGTTCGTACCCGGATGGGGAACGTTCGTCCGTTTTTACGATTCCTTCCACATATATGGAGCTTTCCTGTGTTAATCCTTTTGCCTTTTGAAACAGCTCTTCCCCTACGTCACTTTTGACGACAATTCCCTGAATAAAGCCAGTGCCATCCCGAAGCTGCAGAAAAGCAATTTTTCCGCTTGAACGCTTGTTAGCGAGCCAGCAGCCAAGTGTAACCGTCTGATCTACGTGCCGGCTGATTTGTTCGATTGTTGGTTTCATTTTCCAGACCTCCTGTTCATTTCTAATCTTTTCTAAAGCTGTAACGTTTAATAAATTCTCCATCTGCCATACGGATATAAAATACTGAAGCCTGCCGTCTGCTTCGTATACCCCTTCATATACCGGAACGCCGTCTTCGATTCCCGGCGTTACTTTGTTTATTCGCTCCACGTTATTCTCATCCATAATAAGGGATTCCGCTTCTTCTACTGTAAGTGACTCCGCAGCATTTATTCGTTCGACCGTTTCTTCTTCCTCATTTAAAAATACCCAGTCACGGCTGTCATCTTCATTTGTGACTAACGCACTGTATAAAAAAATGCTTCCATTATATAAAAATACGTCATCCACGCTTTCAACATTTTCTTCTTCCAGCGCCAGTTCCTCTCCCTGGGCCCGTTCTTCTACAAGAGGCCCTCGGGCAATCAGAAGAAAAACAAACGCTGCAATTAAAAACAACCCGACTGCTGCAGGCAGAATAACATACCATTTTTTCAGCATAGATCTGCCTCCTTTATGTGCGGTAGATCGTAAATACCATGTAGTCCGGGTCTTTTTCATCAAGAGCAAGCCCAAACATTAAATCGTCATCCTTTAACGTTCTGTTTAATGTGTCTACTATTTTGTACACATCGTTCGCAGCTTTAAAACGTGTCGTTGCCATCACTTCAATTTGATCACTCATGCTGATCCTCCTATTTTCTGCTTTGGTATACTTTCTCCAGTTTATCAAACTGACGGTTTACGTTATAGATAATTTTTTCTTCATCCATCGTGAGCAGTTCCCGGTCTTTCATTAAACGGTGCCCATTTACAAACACATCTGTTACGTCTTTGCCGGAAGCGGCGTAGACGAGATGCGAAGCAATATTCTGCTTGGGCTGCAGATGAAGTTCTTCTGCGTGAATAAACAGAAAGTCTGCATCTGCCCCTGGTTCCACTGTGCCGGCATTCTCAAATCCGAGGGTCTCTGCTCCGTTTTTAGTCGCCATCCTATACAGCTCTTCCGAAGAAATGACAGCCGGATTTTCATGAGAAGCTTTCTGCATAAAGCCGGCCATGCGCATTTCTTCGAACATATCCAGGTTATTATTGGATACTGTGCTGTCGGTACCTATAGAAATAGCCAGGCCGTTTTCTTTCATCTGCATCATCGGCATAATGCCTGAACCCAGCTTCGCGTTACTCATGGGATTGTGTGAAATATAGGCAGGCTTTCCCTTAAGAAGCTGCATTTCCTTTTCACTCATATGAACCGTGTGCGTAAGTATCGTCTTTTCCTCGAAGAATCCCATATTCATCAAATCATTAAACAAATCGACACCGTTCTCTTTTTCATAATCTGCCTTCTCCCGACGTGTTTCCATTAAGTGAATGCCTAGAGTCCACTTGTTCTCATGGGCGGCCTTTACCACTTTCTTCATAAAATCCGGCGGACACGTATAAGGCGCATGCGGAAACATCATTCCCTTGATACGGGGTCCGCCTTCCGTATCCCATTTTTCCCCAAGATAGACTGCTTCATCGAGCCGCCTTTGCTGCTCCGGCTCGTCAACCAAACCAATCATTGCACGAGCCAGTACGGCCTTCAAGCCGGAAGCCTGTGCCGTCTGAAAGACTGCATCCATATCAACATGATACATATCCTGAAACGCTACCGTTCCTGAGCGGATCATTTCTGCCTGCGCCAGCATCGTTCCTGCTTCTGATACCTCTTTATCAAACAAAGCTTCCCTTGGCCAGATGTTCTTGCCCAGCCATTCCTGCAGCACGACATCATCCGACACACCGCGCAGGAGTGCCATAGGTGTGTGACCGTGTGTATTATACATACCCGGGGTCAGCCAACGGCCTTTCCCATCAATAATTTCTTCTCCAGCCTGCAATTCAGGCTCGCCGCTGCCTATCGCTGCAATTTTTCCATTTTCCACTCGAAGCCATTGATCGTAAGAAACAGCATTTTTCTGATCTCCTCGAACAATATGAACATTTTTTATAGTGTAACGCATCGGTTTTCCCCTTTATTAATTAGTTTCGTTATAAAAATCATGTATATAGTTCAGCAGTGCATCCGCCTGTTTGTGCACCACAGGCATCTCCGGCAGGGAATCTAAAAACGCATTCCCATAAGGAGCTGTCATGATTCGTTTATCCAATACAACGACGGTTCCTCTGTCCGAGTGACCCCGGATCATCCGTCCGAACCCCTGCCTGAAACGAAGAATTGCCTGCGGAAGAGACATTTCCTGAAACGCACTGCCTCCCTGTTTTTCAATCCGCTGCATTTGGGAATGAATAAGTGGATCACCTGGAGGAGAAAATGGGAGTCTGGCAATAATTAAACAGCGCAGCTGATCTCCCGGCAGGTCGATGCCTTCCCAAAAAGCATTTGTTCCTAAAAGAATGGTGCGCTTATTCTGCTGGAATGTTTTGAGCAGTTTACTTTTGCTGCCGCTGTGAATACCCTGGGCTATAATCGTAAAACTATTCATTTCATCCCACTCCCGAAGCATATGATACGTCTCGGAGAGCATATCAAAAGACGTAAACAGAATAAGTACTCTGCCCTCTGTAACAGAAGCCGTATGATAAATAAAATCAGCCATCGCTTCTACATACTTGTTTGAACGGACACCGGGGAAATCACTTGGGATGAGGAGAGCCGAACGGTTTTTATATGAATAGGGTGAAGGGATATACAACGTTTCCGGTGTAAAATCCTCCAGCCCCCATTTCGATACGACGTATGAAAAGGACTGTTCCACCATCAACGTAGCAGACGTCATAATAACACTGCTTTTGGCTCCGAACAGTTTATCCGCAAGATCGTCTGAAACATCCAGCGGACGCTTATAAATGGCTACACCGTTTGCCGCGCCTTTGTGATCGGCCTCCATCCAATATACGTGTCCTTCTTCCTGTTCCAGCGTCACCTGGCTGAGTTCGCTGAATGCCTCACTCAGGTCATCTGCCGTCTGTTTGAAGTCTGTGAGAAGAGCTTCATTATAATCTGATGGGGCCGTATTTTTCTGCAGAACCTGCTTAAAATACTCCCATTCTTTATTCTCTTCTCGAAAGACCATCTCAAGGCGGTGAACCGCTTCCCTTGCGGCTTTCCAGGCCGGTCCGTTTTGAGCCGCCGGCTCGTAGCGGTAGAGCATCCGCCCGACATCGGTGCGTCCGGAATGGCTGTTTTTTATACAGATCTGCCGAAGCAGCCGAAACAATTCGCTGCACTCATATTTCAATAAAGCAATATGGTCTCTGCGTTTTTGATACCAGATATCCGTAAGAGAATGAACGGTTTCTTCTTCTATTAACTGTAGTTTAAAAAAACTGCCTTTTCCGGTACCGGCATCGATTTTGTTCAACAAATACTGAAACGAATAATAATCTACATCTGCTCCCAGATGTTTAGACGCCGCTTCTTCAATCTGATGAGCTTCATCTATGATAAGTCTTTCATAGGGAGGCAGTATACTATTTTTTCGTTTCACATCCGAAAAAAGCAGTGCATGATTAACGATTACTATCTGACTTTCAGCTGCCTGCTTTTTTGCACGCTCATAAAAACAGTAAGGAAACCATGAAGAGCCGGGTCCCGGTGCAGTGGCTCTTCGACTGCACATTTTCTGCCAGATTGCATGATTATCTCCTCCGGCCCGATTTAATTCATTCAGGTCGCCGGTTTGTGTTTCAAGCAGCCACACCGTTACCTGTGCGAGAGCCAGAGCTTCATCATGGGTTGCTACCGGCTCCTGCCACTGCATGGAAAATCGGCGCAGACATAAATAATGCTGCCTCCCTTTGAGAATGGATACTTTAAATGAAAACGGCAGTATCGTTTTTAAAAAGGGGATGTCCCTTTCATAAAGCTGTTCCTGAAGTGCATTTGTATAAGTAGAAATGACAATCTGCTCCTGCTGTTCAAGGCTGCGTAAAACAGCAGGCGCTAAGTAGGCTAACGATTTACCTGTTCCAGGTCCCGCTTCGATGAGTGCATGCGAACGCTGTGAAAAGCAGGAAGTTATTTTATCCGCCATCTCCTGCTGCCCTTCCCTGAATTCGAACTCCTCCCACTTCTCTGAAAAGTAGCCATCTCTGCTGAAAAGGGGCTTCATGTCAAAAGAAGGCGGCGTTTCTTTTACAAACGAAGCTTCTGGTGACCTTAATGCTATATTGTGTATAACATGAATGTTCTCTGATTCTTGGAGCCGGAGATTATTTTTTGCCTGCATAAATACAGGCTCTAAATGGCTCTGCATATATTTAGATGCTGTCATCAGCTTCTGAAGAGCAGCAACCGGCAGCGTTTCTATTTTTTGTTTAATGGCGAGCCAGATTTCAGCTGTAACAATGGCATCGCTGTCAGCCTGATGAGGTCTGTCATGAGAAATATGGAGCCAGTCGGCTAGCTGGGTCAGCTGATAGCCGGGCGCTGTTGGAAACATAAAACGGGCGCATTCTACTGTATCAAGCGTCTGTCCTTGAAACAAAGGAAGGCCGGCATTCGAGAGTTCTGCATTTAATACACTTAAATCAAATGGAACATTATGAGCCACAAGCACCGCATCTTCGAGCCAGGCAAGCATCGGTGCGGCTGCAATGGCAAACGGTTCTGCTTTTTCCACATCTTCGTTTGTAATCCCTGTCAGCTCCATAATAAACGGGGGGATTGAATGAGCCGGGCGGATATAAGCGGAGAAGGTATCAACAATAGAATCGTCTTCCATTAAGACAGCTCCTATTTGAATAATATTATCTCCATCCTGCGGCGCATTTCCTGTTGTTTCCGTATCAATTACTACATATTTTGGCAAGCTCATTCACCCCGTTATTATCGTTGCACGTTACGTTCTGTCTCCAGCGTCGCTGCGTGTATTTCTTTATTAATATACTGCTCTATTTTATTATCCGCATCCAGCACCGCTATTTTTGGCTGCCACGCCGCAGCCTGTTCTTCTTCTATCATCGTGTACGCAATAATGATCACGGTATCTCCCGGCTGAACAAGACGTGCGGCTGCCCCGTTAAGACAGATGGTTCCTTTGCCTCGTGGTCCGGTTATGACGTATGTCTCCAGCCGTTCTCCATTATTATTATTTACGATTTGTACTTTCTCATTTTCCAGGAGATCAACGCTTTCCATTAATTCTTCATCAATCGTGACGCTGCCGACATAGTGAAGATTCGCTTCAGTAACCGTAGCCCGGTGCAGCTTTGATTTCATCATCGTTCTATACATGGCTTTTCTCCTTTTTTCCTGTCTGATCATAAGAGGAGACTGCTGTCACCGTTATATTGTCGATGAGCCTCGCTTTATTAAAATAAACAGCGCAGGCAATGACCCACATATTACTGGTTGTATCCAATGGGTCAAGAGAAGGAAAAGGCAGCGCCTCTACGTAGTCAATACGGCCCGTTGTAGAGTTATTCAGATGCTCTTTAACAACTTCTACCGTCTCCTGTGGCCTTTCACCTTTTTCCCAGAGCGCCTTAGCTCTTGTCAGAGCTTTATAGATATGGGCCGCTTCCTGCTTTTCGCTGTCGCTTAAATACACGTTGCGGGAACTTTTGGCCAGGCCTGAAGCTTCTCTCACGGTATCGCAGATAACCAATTCGGTGTCGAGATGGTAGTCACTAATCATGTTTGTGAGCACGGCCGCTGCCTGAATATCTTTTCTGCCAAAATAAGCACGATCTGCCGGAACAATATGCAGCAGTTTATTTACGACGGTGGCCACTCCGTCAAAATGGCCCGGCCGGCTTTTTCCACAAAGCACATCGGCTCCGTTCTTCACATGAATCACTGTCGTCATAGGACGGGGATACATTTCCTGTACAGACGGTATAAACAAAAGGTCCACCCCGTGCTTGTCTGCCGCAGCGATGTCTCCTTGTTCAGAGCGGGGATACGCATCCAGGTCTTCATTCGGACCGAACTGCAGCGGATTAACAAATATACTGGCAGCTGTATAGTCATTTTCGTCTGCTGACCGTTGGAAGAGAGAGGTATGACCTTCGTGCAGTGCACCCATAGTAGGAATGAATCCGAGCGAACCGCCTTCTCTCTTCAGTCGTTTGACCTCTGATTTCATTTCCTGTATTGTGCGGATGATTTTCATATGCCCGCACCTGTCGTTACTTTTTCCAATACAGCCGCCGGCATTGTGAACGTATGGGAGGGATCAGGGAAAGAGCGCGCCTTCACTTCCTTTACGTAGTCGGCAAGTCCTGTATGAATGGCCGGCTCCAGTTCAGCAAACTTTTTAACGAAAGAGGGGACGTGACCGCTGCCTATACCGAGAGCATCATGGTATACGAGTACCTGGCCGTCCGTTTGACTGCCTGCTCCAATGCCGATGACCGGAATAGAAAGAAGCGATGTAATATAAGCCGCTAATTCACCGGGAACACATTCCAGCACAAGAGCAAAGGCTCCAGCCTGCTCCACCTGTTTTGCATCTTCAATTAAACGCGCGGCTGACTCTTCACTTTTTCCCTGTACTTTATAGCCTCCAAGCACAGCAAAAGACTGCGGCGTTAATCCAAGATGGGACATTACAGCAACGCCTCCCTCGGTGAGCGCGGCAATCAAAGGCACAAATCCTCCCGCGCCCTCGATCTTTACAGCATCTGCCCCGCCATCCTGAATCGTACGGCGGACCGAAGACACGGCTTCACCCCGGCTCCCGCTGCAGCTTAAAAAGGGCATATCTGTCACGGTAAAAACCTCAGGCGCCCCGCGCTTTACAGCACGGGTATGCAAAATCATATCGTCCACTGTTACGGGAACCGTAGACGTATATCCATGGATCACCATACCGGCAGAATCTCCAACTAACAGCAGATCCATTTCAGCCTGTGCGCAGGCTGCAGCAGATGGTGCGTCATAGGCAGTCATCATCGCTATAGGCGTATGCTGCTGTTTTAATTTACGTAATGTTAATGTAGTATGCATGCTAATCTCTCCTCCTAATTTATAGGGAGAAGGATGAAATACAAGGTGCAGCTATTTAATATGCTTTCATCTTTCCCCGTCCCTGTCCATTTATGGATCAAGGCAGATCAACCTTTGTTCTTGCCTGTTCAACGGTACAGTTCGATAGAAACCGATACTGTCCTTTATTGTTGAAGGTGCATTTAGTATATCAAATTTCATTAAGCCCTGCGCTATTCATGAATATCTGCACTGTAAATATAATCTATCTTTCCATCCGCTGTTTCAAGGATAAGAACGCCGTCTTTTGTAATGCCTTTGGCAAGACCTTGCAGCGTTTTTTTCGAAGTGACCGCTGTAATCTGCTTTCCGATCGTTACCGCAAGCGACTCCCATTTTTCCCGTACAGGATCGAATCCTTCATCCAGCATCTTAAAATACCAGTATTCGTATTCTTTTAATATTTCCGCAAGCAGCACGGCCCGGTTATAGGGCTGGTTTCCTTCTAAAGCAAGTGACGTGGCGCGATCCTGAATCTCCTCAGGAAAATCTTCTTTTTTATGATTAATATTTAAGCCAAAGCCAACAATCACAGCATGGATCTCATCAGGATCCGACTGCATTTCAATTAGAATTCCTGCTATTTTTTTACCTGAAATCAATAAATCATTCGGCCATTTAATATCTGCGGGAAGACCGGTTACTTTTCTTACTCCTTCTGCAATAGCCACAGCCGTTAACAGCGTCAGCTGCGGGGCCTGCTGGGGAGGGAAGGAAGGACGCAGAATCAGGCTGCACCAGAGTCCCGTTCCTTTTGAGGAATGAAAAGGCCGGCCGAGACGACCTTTGCCCTTTAACTGCTCTTCTGCGACCACGATCGTTCCTTCCGGCGCCGCTTCTCTTGCAGCTTCATGGGCCGGAATCTGGGTCGAAGCTACTTGATCAAATGAGTGAATAACACGTCCGAATGCTTTTGTTTCCAGGTGGGCATTGATTTCGTCAGCAGTTATAGAGTTAGGAGTATATTCGATTTTATAGCCTTTTTTCGTTACTGCATTTATTTTGTAGCCTTTTTTGCGCAGTTCTTCGATATGTTTCCAGACTGCCGTTCTGGATATTCCCAGCTTGTCACTTATTTCCTGCCCGGAGATAAAAGAACCGTCTGATCCATTCAATAATGCTAACAGCTTATCTCTCACTGTTTTCCCTCCCTCTATTTCTTATAAAAGTCCCTGCCTGCTCCAGAAGCGTATGTTTATCGTTGGTGATTTCTTCCAACACTACTTTTTTTTCAAGAAAACGAAGCAGAGGGCCATAAAGAGAAGATGGAAGCTCTGGAAACCGTCTTTGAATATCTCTTCCATTTACAGCTAAATCACTGATCGATTGAATAGAAACAGTATTCAGACGCTCATAAAATACTCTCTGTTTCTGTTCATCAGGAGTATAACGATATTTCCATTGATGAAGCAGATAGCCTCTTACTGCCTGTTCCCGCCCTAATGCGTAAAGCGTGTATAGATCCTGCTTGTACACAGGGCCTTTTACTGCATCTAAGAGCTCACGGATTTGTTTTTTCTGTTGATTGGAGAACGTCCAGCTTCCTAAAACGATAGAAGCCGTCTCTCCATATAGCATGAGCAGAAGACCCGTCCAGCGCAGAACCCCGTCTTCTAATTTTTCTGTCGGATACCGCCATAAGCAAAGCGGATGAGACCGAATCGATGAAGGGAAGTAATGGAACATTCCGAAATGATCTGCTTTGCGAAGCGCACTTGCAGCCCATCCTCCATTTATAAGAAGAGAACACTCCTCTTTTACGCGTTCCACCGCCGTCTCCTGCAGTTTCTTTATTTCCTTTTTGCAGGCAGCTTCAGTTTCGGTATCGATAAACCATCCAAATTGCGCTGAAAATCGAAGAGCCCGCAGCATTCGAAGAGGATCTTCCTGTATGAACCGGGATTGATCTACAGCTTTAATGAAACCGGAACGCACAGCGCTGACGCCGTCGTGTGGATCTAATAGATTGCCGTCTATATCGACCGCCATCGCATTGCACGTGAAATCCCTGGAAGACAAATCCTCGTAAATATCCGCACCTTTGAGCTCTGTCAATTCGTAAATACCTCCACCGTGCCTGATTATAATTGTTTGATGACGGTTCGACATACGATGTGATCGGGTAAACTTGCTTTCCACATACTCAGCGGACGCATTCACCGCTATATCAATGTCCCGGGGAATATCGTCGCAACCGTTTTTCACCCAGTCTCTTACGCAGCCTCCAACCAGCCAGCCCGTTATGCCCTGCTTCTTTAATATGGAAAGAAACGCTGTCGCTTCGTTATAGACTTTCCCCATCAGCAAGCACCCTTTTGTACACGTCCTCGTACTGCTGGACAATTTTCAATGCTGAAAATTCTTCTCTGGCACGCTTTTCCGCTTCTTTGGAAAAAGACTGAAACGTGTCACTCCCTGCCATAATCTGCAATGCTGCTTTCCCGGCAGCTTCCGGTTCTGCTGCCGGTACGATTAAGCCCGAGCGGCCGTCTTCGATTACTTCAGGTATTCCGCCGACATTGGTTCCAACGACCGGAACCCCGCATGCCATTGCTTCTAATGCTGCCAATCCGAAACTTTCTTTTTCTGACAATAAAAACATAACGTCCGACATGTATAGAAAGTCAGAAATATTTTTCTGATTTCCTAAAAATAAAACAGACTCTGCAATACCCAGCTTCTCTGCCAGCTGCCACGCTTTATTCAGGTCCGGCCCGTCTCCAAGCATCAACAGGGTCGCTTTTTGTTCCAGCTGCACCGTATAAAATGCTTTAATCACATCTTCTACGCGTTTAACTGGACGGAAGTTGGATATATGGATCAGCACCTTATTGTCCTCAGGAATTTTATACTCCTGCTTCCACCATTTTTTGCTGTGTTCCTGAACGTCATCTGTGTGATCGATAAAATTGTAAATACAGTCAATCGGGGCTTTGATGCCGAGCATATCTTTAGTCTGGCGGGAGAGTGACTGAGATACTGCTGTAACCGCATCTGATTTTTCTATCGCGTAATAAATCGACTCTTTCAGCGAGGCATCGTTTGCAAGGACTGTAATGTCTGTCCCGTGAAGCGTAGTTACGACCTTTAATCCTGTCTGTGCCATGTCTTTTGCAAGCAGGGCACAGACTGCATGAGGCACTGCATAATGAACGTGCAGGATATCCAGCTTTTCCCGCTTGGCTACTTCCGACATTTTACTTGCCAGCGTTAATGTATAGGGCGGATACTGAAACACTTCGTATTGATTTACTTCCACCTCATGGTAATAAATATTCGGATATGTTTTATTCAGGCGGAATGGCATACTTGTTGAAATAAAATGAACCGTATGCCCTCTTTCTGCCAATTGTTTTCCAAGTTCTGCTGCGACGACTCCTGATCCGCCTACTGTCGGATAACAGGAGATACCAATATTTAGTTTCATTCCTCTTTCCTTCCCGGCAGTTCGTTTAATAGTACGGGAGAATGAGGGCAGAAGGCCTCTGCATAAGAAACAGAAGCCTGCTTGCCCATTAAAAGATCTCGTGCCCGTACGGATTCAATATACATGCTCGTAAGTGGTGTCTGCACACTTTCCTCACCTAAAATAAATTGACTTTCATAGCAGAGCAGGGCTTTTTCTTTTACCTGCTGAACGCTGGAAATATCTACATAAAAGCCAGGCCTGCTTATTGTACCGTTTATGCTGTACTGATAAGCATAAGGCACACGCCAGGCATCGCCTCCTGCTTCTGTGTATTTGCGGATGCCGGAATCAAATAAAGCCTCTTTAATAATAGTGCCGCACATAATATGGTCCGGATGACGGTCTTCATGCCATGGGAAAAATACTATATCCGGACGCAGCGAGCGGATCAACGTTACAATTTCTGCATACTCCGGGCTCTCTTTTGTTAATTTACGATCCGGGAAGTTCAGCTGGTAACGGTCCTCTGCCCCGATTACTTCCGCTGCACGGGCAGCTTCTTTCTGCCTCGTTTTTATATCTCCGTTGCTGGAGAGCTCTGCTCTCGTTAACGCACAAAAAGCCACTTTATCCCCTTTTTGGGCATGAAGAGCGGCTGTTCCTCCCATTCCGATTTCGATATCATCCGGATGGGCGCCAAACGCCAGCAGAGTCAATGAAGCTGCCATTATAACCCTTCTTTCTTCGGCTTATTACGGAAATCAAGAAGACCATCTTCGATTCCTTTAATCAACACTTCCGCTGTAGCCATATTGGTCGCGAGCGGAACACCGTGTACATCACAGAGTCTGAGCAGAGCTGACACATCCGGCTCGTGCGGCTGGGCCGTTAAAGGGTCACGGAAGAACAAAATGCAGTCCATTTCATTTGTGGCGACGAGGGCACCGATCTGCTGGTCTCCGCCTATTGGACCGGACTGGAAGCAGTGAACATCAAGCCCTGCTTCTTTCTGGATTCTTTTTCCTGTTGTACCGGTTGCAAAGAGCTGATGGTTCTGCAGAATGCGGCTGTATGCCTGTGCAAAACTGACCATATCTTCTTTTTTCTTATCATGGGCAATCAGGGCAATATTCATGTTGGTCCTCCTACATTATGTTTTCTAAACCGTAAGTGAGTACTTTGTTTGCCACTACGTATTCTACAGCCAGCTGCACACCCGGCATAAAGGATTCACGGTTGATGGAATCATGCTTGATCGTAAGCGTCTGACCAGCTCCTCCAAACATAACCTGCTGGTGCGCCACCATTCCCGGCAGCCGAACACTGTGGATTTTCATTCCGTCTATATCTGCTCCTCTTGCTCCCGCTAGAGATTCGGTTTCATTTTCATGCCCCTGTTTATGAGGTTCTCGATTTTCTTTGATCAATTCAGCCGTTTTAATCGCCGTTCCGGACGGAGCATCAAGTTTACGGTCATGGTGCATTTCCATAATCTCGACATCCGGCATGTAGGCTGCTGCCATTTTGGAAAATTTCATCATTAGAACGGCGCCAATGGCAAAGTTAGGAGCAATAACAACCCCAACCTGCTTTTTCTCAGCTTCGCTGCTTAATTTCTCAATATCAGCTTCCGTAAAACCGGTTGTTCCTACAACGGGAGCAACGCCGTGCACGAGAGCTGCTTCCAGATGTTTTCTGCCGGTTTCCGGATTGGTTAAATCAATGAGCACGTCTATTTCGTTTTCCTGAAAACACTGGTGGATGTCGGTGTACACAGGAATATCCAGCTCCGGCATGCCGGCCATATCTTTGAGGCGGCTTCCGTTATTTTTGGAGTCGATAACAGCACGAAGGTCAAAATGCTCTGTCCGATCTGCCAGTTTCACTGCTTCTTGTCCCATGTTGCCGCGCGGGCCTGCTACTGCTATACGTATAGGTGTAGTCATTATTTATTCTCTCCTAGTTCTTTTTTTGTCCAGCGGTCTGCATCTCGTGAACGAAATTTCTCCATTACAAGATCAAAGGCCTCATCCAGGTCAATATGTAAAGAGTTTGCAAAGCATATTAAGACAAATAGGATGTCTCCCATTTCCTGTTCCATTGAATTTTCCTGTTCGTCTTTCTTTTTTGGCTTTTCTCCATAAGAGTGGTTCACTTCGCGTGCCAGTTCGCCGGTTTCTTCACTCAACCGGGCCATCATGGCAAGCGGGCTGAAGTATCCCTCTTCAAATTGGCCGATATACCGGTCCACTTCCTGCTGCATATCCTGCATCGTTTTTTTATCCATTTGGTTATCCGCCTCCTGCTGATATCGTATCTGATTCCCTTGTTATTGACAATCCGAAACAAATTGTCTCTAATCTCTTCTTCGCTTATACTGATAAAGGCTGATGGAATAAAGGAGGAAATCTCTATGAAAACGAGTACGCATCTTACGAACATCGCATTTGTTATATTTGGCTCTGCATTGATGTCTTTTGGACTTGTCTATTTTAACATGGAAAACAATCTTGCTGACGGCGGGTTGACTGGTATTGCATTAATTTTATATTTTATGTTCAACGTAGACCCCGCCTGGTCCAATCTCATACTAAACATTCCGCTTTTCTTCATTGGCTGGAAAGTACTGGGGCGGGTCGTATTCATCTATACCATTATTGGTACGTTCAGCATTTCTTTATTTTTGTGGCTTTTCCAGCGCTTTCCCCTCGTGTACCTTCCTCTTGCGGAAGATTTAACACTTGCAGCCCTGTTTTCCGGCGTTCTTGTGGGTTCCGGTCTGGGCATTGTTTTCCGGTTTGGCGGTACTACAGGCGGCGCCGATATTCTTGCAAAAGTAGGATTTCGTTATTTCGGATGGAGCATGGGACGCACCTTGTTTTTATTTGATGCTGCTGTTATTACAAGCTCTCTTGTTTATCTAAACTATCGGGAAGCGATGTATACGCTTGTGGCTGTTTTTGTCGCTGCCAAAGTTATTGACTTTATTCAGCAGGGGGCATACTCTGCCAAAGCGTCCTTTATCATATCGGATTATACGGAAGAAATATCTGCAGCTATTACGAAAGAGATGGGCCGCGGCGGTACGATGCTTAACGGAACTGGGTCTTTTACCGGATCCGATAAAAAAGTGCTGTACTGCGTTATCGGCCGAAATGAACTCGTCCGGCTTAAAAATCTGGTGGAAAACATCGATCCTCATGCTTTTGTAACGGTAAACGACGTACAGGACGTAATCGGCGAAGGCTTTACTCTCGATGAAAACAAAAAACCTATCCATGTTTCATAGCTTTGAACAGAAGGAAAGCCGAGAAGATCTCTCTTCTCGGCTTTTTTCCTATACTATTTATTAGTCGTCCATCATAAAATACATGGCGATGAACCGCACAAGTTCCAGAACGGCAACTAGTGCTGCTGCTACATACGTTAATGCAGCGGCATCAAGTACTTTTTTTGTTTCTTTTTCTTCATTGTTTTTTATGATTCCGGTGCTCACAACCTGAGTCATCGCACGGCTGCTTGCATTAAATTCGACCGGAAGTGTGACGACCTGAAACAGTACGGCCGCACTCATAAATACAATACCTGCTAAAAGCATCCCTTGTGACTGCAGAAGAATACCGGCTAGTATAAAGATAAACGAAAAGTTTGATCCAGTCGTAGCAGCGGGAACCAGCTTACTGCGGACGCGGAGAAAAGCGTAATCTTCAGCATCCTGAATTGCATGGCCGACTTCATGGGCTGCGATTGCCTGAGCCGCTACGGTGCGCTTATTGTAGTTCCCTTCAGACAGACGCACTACTTTTTTGCTTGGATCATAATGATCAGTAAGTTTTCCTTTTACAGGCTCCACTCTCACATCATATATAGCATTTTCATGTAATATCCGCTGTGCTACTTCCGCACCGGTCATTCCGGATGAGTTAGGCACGTTGGAATATTTCTTGTACGCTCGTTTCACCTTCGACTGTGCCCAAAGGGGAATTCCCATCAGCAGCAGGAAGTAAATAATAAATGCTCCCATTCCCATAGTGTCTTTGACCCCTCCATTGTTAGTGTATACATTAATTTTATGTAAAACGTCAGAGAAAGTCAATCACTACGCCTTAAAGGTTTTGACGATTATATGACAGCGATGGGGCGGTTTACATAGGAGTGAGCGTTTTTCTCCGCTTCCGTACGCCGAATATATATACGGCACCTACAGACAACATCCCCAGCCAAAATGTAAAATATCCAATATGCGAAATGTATTCACTTAATGCAGGAGACAGCCAGGGATACATTCCATATACATAGTCAATAATATCGTTATGAACCGTCCATACTGCCGCTGCTGAAAGATGCCAGGCTTTAATCCGGTAAAAGGGCATGTAAAGAAATGCCTGAAGGGCCATTCCAGCGTGAGAGGCGATGAGCATATAATGCTGCCATTCCAGTGCCCCTCCGGATAGACCGGCTGCGGTATTCATTACTACCGCCCAAATCCCATATTTAATAAGCGTCACAGCAGCGAGCGCTTCTATCAGCCCATTCTGCTTACGAATGATAAATAAAAATAGAACAAAACAAAAAAACAGACTTCGGTCGGGCTGTCAGGTACGAAGGGAATAAATATCGGAGGTGTGGACGCCAATTGATAAGCATACCAGTAATACCCATAAAGCGTGCCAAACACATTGATTGTAAGCAGTATCCATAACACTGGAGAATAGGTCATCCACCGGAGAATAATCATCTCGTCCCTCTTTTCAATAGCAGTTTCCATACAAAATCGTCCTATAAACGATATCGTTTACAGGACGATGGTGTCAATGCTTTATTCTTCTGCTTCTTCTTCCTCGCCTTCTTCTCCGCCTTCTCCCCCATCTTCAGGGTTTCCGCCGGAAGCGATATATTCAGCGAGTGTCTGCAGATCTTCATCACTGCCTTCAAATTGATCTGCCGGCATTTCACCGATACCATTAACTGCGATATCTGCTACGCCTTCCGCATCATACGGTACATCAAAGATAGGCGGCCCGGCAGCGCCTGACCCCTGCAGCTGATCGCCGTGACAGCCGATACAGCCCTGCTCTGAGTATATTTCATACCCGGCAGCTTCCATATCGACACTCTCCGCTGCTTCCATTTCTTCTTCATCAAGCATTTCACCCTGTGCTTCTGCTTCTTCCCAATCGTGGCTGTCTACTGATTCCCACGTGAGATACACAGTAGCCAGCACACCCAGCACCATCAATGAAGTAGCAATGGGACGTTTGGAAGCTCTTCGCTCGGGTCCTGTATCAAGCCACGGGGCCAGAAGAAGTGCTCCAAAAGCCAGTCCCGGAATAATAACGGCGCCAATGACGGTAAGCTGTCCAGAAGCGTATTCGTACTTTAACAGCTGGTACAAAAACAGGAAATACCAGTCAGGAAGCGGTATGTAGCCTGAATCCGTAGGATCAGCCAGCCTTTCCAGCGGAGCCGGGTGGGCAATAGTTAAACATAAGAATCCGATAAGAAATACGGCACCCACGAGCCACTCCTTGAGCAGGAAGTTCGGCCAGAAAGCTTCCGTGTTTCCAGGAAACTCCGAATAGTCTTTTGGGATATTCGGTTTTTTATTGTCAGGCACACGGGAGTCTCCGACAAATTTCATGCCTTTTCCTCTATGCATCGTTTATATCCCCCCAATCAATATATTCTTCACTGTCCTTTACAATGGACCAGAAATACCTTGTTTTCTAATCATAATAAAGTGGGCAGCCAGTAATCCGAGCAGTGCACCCGGCAGGAAGAATACATGAATGGCAAAAAACCTGGTTAGTGTCTGCGCCCCAATTATTTCAGGATCCCCCGCCAGCAGTGTTTTTGTTAATTCTCCGACAATAGGAACACTCTCTGCAATTTCAAGTCCTACAACTGTTGCAAAATAAGCTTTCATATCCCACGGAAGCAGATATCCTGTAAAACCGAGCCCAAGTATAACAAAAAATATAAGTACTCCAACGACCCAGTTCAATTCACGGGGTTTTTTATAGGCTCCGGTAAAAAAGACACGCAGCGTGTGAAGAAACATCATAACAATAACAAGACTTGCTCCCCAGTGATGCATTCCGCGGACAATCACTCCAAATGCTACTTCACCCTGGAGATATCGTACGGATTCATACGCATTAACAATATCCGGGACGTAGTACATCGTTAAAAACATGCCGGATAAAATCTGGATTACAGTAATAAAAAAGGTGAGACCGCCAAAACAATATACAAAAGCGGAAAAGTGGTGGGCCGGATTGACGTGCTCCGGAACCTCATGGTCTGCTATGTCCCTCCACATAGGAGTGATATCAAGACGGTCGTCCACCCAGTCGTAAACGCGCTGCAACATATGTAATTCACCCCCTATATTTGTGGTTCTGCTGTACCTAAGTAAACTGTGCCATCCCGTACTTCTGTTATAAACTTATGAAGCGGTTCTGTAGGCGGTGTTCCCGCTACGTTAGTTCCGTCTTTTTCAAATCGGCCAAAATGGCATGGACAGAAGAACTGATCCGGATAATCTTCGTTAGCATCCCAGTTTACTGTGCACCCTAAGTGCGTACAGGTAGGTGAAAGTGCAACGATCTCGTCTCCTTCTCTGTAGATCCATGCTGTTTCAGTAACTTCCGACTGATACCACGCATCCACCTGTTCGTAAGAAAAATCAAACCGCTGCGGCTCTTCTGTTAAATCCGCTACTTCTGCAACCGCGTACATGTCACTTTCTGCATCAGCCTGCAGAATCGGGTCAACGGCAAATCTCGCCATAGGAAGTATCACTCCTGCCGCCATAAAGCCGCCAACTCCAGTAAGTGTGTATGTAAGAAACTGCCGCCTGGATACATTATGCTTTTTTTCGCTCAACCTATTTCCCTCCCCCATTTAAAAAGAAATAAAGCCCTTACAAAATAAACGAAAAAAAAGAAAACTATACTGTTTTTTGTTTTATTATTGTAAAAGCGCGCCTTTAAAGGCAGAACTACATCACTTTCGCAACCTGGTTCATTAGTTATAGTATAACAGAAAACACTCCCTCTTTCCTGCCTTTCTGAATAAAAAGAAAGCTGGGATACATTTATAATATCCCAGCTTTTAACATTATGTCAACGTTGTCTGCAAACCGTGTCAACTCTCGTTTTTATTCATTCCATTTCATTGTAAGCAGAGGCAGCAGCTGTTTCATCTGTTCTGATATAATCTGCTTTTTATAAGAATTTTCCAGGTTTTCAAAAGGCACAAACGGCATCCATAATAGCATTCCGTCCAGGTTTTTTTCCACCTGCTTCCAGCCGGCATCCGACGTGATAAAGATAATATGAGCAAATCCGCCTCGCTTTGCCTCCTGTGTCCACTTTTGAACTTCCTGGACATGCTCTTCCAGCGATTCTTTTTTTAAATACGGAAAGGCAGGCGATAGCATAACTCTTCCTTTGAACTGCTTTTCTATTTCTCTGGTTAATGCTTCTACAAATTCCTGCATAGACGCACTTTGTTTCATGTCGTCTGTAAATGACACAGGTTGAAGAGGCAGAAGCAGCGTATCTATATACTGTTTTTCCCTGAAAAAAACCGTTACATCATCCGCGGTCCACTTCAATATAACCCCTCCTTATTATTCCTGTTCCAGTTCCTCAAGCCGCAGAGCAGCTGCCTGATTATCCGGTTCTTCTATAAGAAGCTGCCTCCACGTTGCAATTGCTTTTTCCTTATAACCCATTTCCAGAAGCAGTGCCGCGTATTCTTCAAGAAATATCGTATTTTCTTTCAATTCAGGATATATTTTACCAAAAAGTTCCAGACCTTCTTCCAGATCATCTCTGCCTGCATAAGCTCTGGCTTTATTCCAATCAAATAATACATCTGTTTCTCCGAGATTCTGCAGGTGATCAGCCAGATCAATCATCTGATCATACTCTTCACTGTTATGCCACATAGAGAACAAAACGGAAGCTGCTTCTGCATTAGCCGGATTCAGCGCCAGCGCTTCTTTTAAATATCCTTCGGCCAGCTCCATATTTTCAAGTGCCCCCTGGACAATACCAGCTTCCACATAAAGCTGATCATTAAAATTGTCCACTTTCAGGCCTTCCTGTACTGCTTCAAATGCCGCTTCCCATTTTTTCTGGAACTTGTAGGCTTTGATTAAGTAAGGGTACAATGAGGCGTATTCATAATCCATCGCTTTTAATTCTTCAAATTTCTGTGCTGCCAGTTCATAATCTTTTACTTGAAGAGCCGTATAGGCATAGCCGAACAGAGCATTCATTTCACGCTTCTCTTCCAGACCGGTTTTATAGTATGTCATTGCATCTTCAAATTGTCCGGTTGCACTATAAGCTTCGGCAAGACGTAAAGACAGACTGCCTTCCGGATATTGAAAGCCATGCTGCTCCGCCTGCTTTAAATAAGGTATAGACTTGGCAAAATCTCCTCTCTCCAAGTAATACTCTCCCAGTCCTGCAAGAAGGACCGGCTCTTCCGGTGCTGTCTGCAGTGCCTGCAGCAGCCTTGATTCCGCTACTTCGTCAAGCCCCTGAAGCTGATATAGATCAGCAAGCAGCATTTGTGCCTGCAGGAAATTCTCATCTTTTTCTCCTATTTCCAGAAGCCATTCAATTGCATCTTCCTCTTTGTCGAGGTCAATCGCATTTTCCGCTGCAATTAAGTACAGCTCGGTTTCATCAGGATAATGCTGAATAAGCTCATCGATTATAGGCTTGGACTTATCTGCAAGACCGAGCTCCTCATAGACCTGCAGAATGTCATATTTTTCTTGATGTGATGCCGTTTTTTCAAGCGCTTCGAGCTTTTCAAGTCCTTCTTCTACTTTACCGTTATTTATCATATCGTAAATATTTATTAAATCCACTGGTTTAAAACCCTCCATCGTTCTTCTGTATTGCTCTTTGCCTCGTATAGTATATCAAACTATACAGCTTAGTTCGACCAGCGCCTTTTATATAGAAACATGAAAAAAAGACCTGATTCGTAAACGCTTACAAATCAGGTTAGCAAAAATGCTATTCAATTGAATGAGTATGGATAGGAGTGGAGAGAAACCATACGCTAACTATATTCTATCAAAAATTTCCATATTGTCAACTCTTTTTATGAGAAAAAACCGCCTGTGTATAAGGCGGTTTTTCTACTCATTATTCAGCTAAATACGTATCATATAAGGAATACTGAAGGAAGCGGCTTCCTTCTTCCCTATCTTTTTCCGAGCGGAATGTCAGCTGAAGGACACCTGTAATATCTTCTCTTGTTTCCATAATACGAATATTTATAATGCTGATATTATTTTTCGCAAGAATACCGGTTACATCCGAAATCACACCCGGATGGTCCGGAACATCGACGAATAAATCATAAAAAGACTGGAGCGCCCCTTTTTCCCGAGTTGGCAGCGTGTCGCGGAAGCTTTTCGCTTCTGAAAAGTATTCCAGAATATTGTCGCTGTCTTCTTCTTCTATAAGCAGCTCCATTTTATTCATTTGAACTTTCCAATCGGCGAGAAGCTTCAGGAGCATTTCTTTATTTTGCAGCAGTATATCCCGCCACATGATAGGGTTCGCAGATGCAATTCTGGTAATATCCCTGAATCCTCCGGCCGCCAGCTGGCTTGCCATTCCATCTTTCTCACCGGCATCCCGGACCTGGTGGACAAGACCGGCAGCTATGATGTGGGGAAAGTGACTAATAAGGCCGGCAAGCTGATCATGCCTCTGCGGTGCCATTTCAATAAACCTCGCAGACGTACCTTTCAGCCAGTTCTGCAGCTGGATGACTTTATTCATACCTGTACCGCTTACTGGCGTAAGCACGTAATAAGCGTTTTCAAACAGATAAGGTTTAGCCGCCTGAACACCACTTTTATGAGATCCTGCCATAGGATGGCCTCCGATAAAGGTAACTCCCTGATCTGCAAAATCCGCCGCTGCACAGATCTGCTGTTTCGTGCTTCCTACATCAGTAATAATAGCTCCTTGTTTCAGCTCCGTATCCTGAAGTCTTTTTAGTATGTTGACTGTTTTTGTAACGGGTACAGCTACGACGACCAGGTCTGCTTCTTTCACTCCCGCTTCAAGAGATTCAGCGCAGACATCAACAACACCGAGCGACTTAGCCAGACGGAGCTGGTTTTTGTCCACGTCTACACCCGTTACTTCAGCATGATGTTCTTTTTTTATCGCCAAAGCAATGGACCCGCCTATCAGGCCCATTCCGATGACACTTACTTTTTTATTTGCCACATTTGTACTCCTTTAAACATATCCTTTGTTACTTAGAGGATACGTTGACTTCATCTAAGCAGGCAGCGAATGCTGTCATAAATGCTTTGTTTTGTTCTTTTGTCCCTATCGTTACCCTAATGGCTTCCGGAAATCCCAGTGCCTGACCGGACCGAACGATAAAGCCTTTTTTCAGCAGTGCATTAAACATAATATCTCCCGGTACTTTAACGTAAATCAGCAGGAAGTTAGTCTGGGTGGGGAGATACGTAAGATCGTGTTTGCTGCAGAAAGCCTGCAGTTCTTTCAATCCTTCTTCGTTATCTGCCACACACTGTTTAATATGCTCCTGGTCCTCCAGCGCTTCAATCGCTGCAACCTGGCTTGTTGTTGTTAAGTTAAACGGCGGACGCACTCTATCAACAAGAGAAATCAGCTCCTCTGACGCGATACCGAATCCAACCCGCAGTGAAGCCATTCCATACGCCTTGGAAAAGGTTCGCAGAAGCATTAAATTAGGCGTATCAGCAAGCATTGACATCGTCTGCGGATAATCGTCCGCCGTAACGTACTCAATATACGCTTCATCTGATACGATCAGTACGTGCTCCGGTACCTGCTCCACAAATTTCCGAAATGCCTTATCGTCTACATACGTCCCGCTCGGATTATTCGGGTTGCATACCCAAACGATCCGCGTCTGCTCATCAATTGCTTCAAGCATGGCATCCAGGTCGTGTACTCCCTCACTTAGAGGAACTTCACGGATTTCAGCACCTTCAATTAAAGCATTGTGTTTGTACTGGGAAAAAGAAGGCGTAGCCATCACGGTGTTCGTCGTATGGTCCAAAAATGTACGGCAGAGCATTAGAATCACTTCATCAGAGCCTGCTCCAAATACAAGCTGTTCTCCTTTCACACCAAGAAAATCAGCTGTTTTTTTACGCAAAGCTGCTGCGTAGCCGTCCGGATAAATTTCCAATAGAGCTGCTGTTTCTTCAAGGGTGTGCTTTACCCGGTCAGAGGCCCCGTGCGGATTTTCATTGGAAGCAAGCTTTATAACTTCTGAAAGTCCAAGCTCTTTTTTGACTTCTTCTATCGGTTTACCCGGCTGGTACGGTGTCATGCCGTATATCTGCTTTTTAGCTTTCATCAGAATTCCCCCATTTATTGTTGGTGGGAGGAAGGGACCGCTAATAAATCTTCTACATACTGCTGTATGGAATTAAGCGCATCCCGGCGTTTCGCTTCATGCTCTAGTTCAGCCTGAAGCCCTTCCACTTTTTTCATAATCGCACTACCAATAATAACCCCATCAGCTGAGCCTTGCAACCTCTGCACCTGCTCAGGGGTAGAAATGCCGAATCCTACGGCAACCGGCACTTCACTGCTCGCTTTTACTTCTTCAATGAAGGTATAGGCTTCCGGAGGGAATTCATCTCTTGTACCTGTAACGCCCAGGCTGGATACACAGTACAAAAACCCTTCTGCCTGCGCTGCGATTTTTTCCAGTCTTGTACTTGATGTAGGGGCTACAAGAGAAATGTTCGCCAGGTTTTCTTTTTTAGTAAGGGTACTTAATTCTTCACTTTCCTCCAGAGGAAGATCCGGAATAAGCACGCCATCTGCTTCATTGTCTTTCAATTTTTCTATAAATGTCTTAATTCCCATCCGCAGAACTGGGTTATAGTAGGAAAATATAATGACCGGAATCGTTAGTCCTCTTTTTCTCATTTCAGGTATTAATTCAATAGCAGCTGTAAGCGACATTCCGTGTTTCAACGCACGAAGTGCAGAGCGCTGCAGCACGGGACCATCAGCCAGCGGGTCAGAATAGGGAATCCCGAGCTCCAGAATATGTGCCCCTGCTTTCTGCATTGTCATGGCCAGCTCGATCGTTGATTCTTTATTTGGATCCCCTGCCATAATGAAAGGAATAAACAGCGGGTAGGAGGCACTTTCAGCGGCCTCGCGGACGGTCTGTCTTGTCATGATTTATCCCCCTGTTCCAATGATTCTTTTATCGTATTTACATCTTTATCGCCGCGGCCGGAAGCGCAGATTACGAGTATTTGATCTTTGGACATTTTTTTTGCCTGTGCAAAAGCCAAATGAAGAGCATGTGCCGTTTCAATGGCTGGAAAAATGCCTTCCGTCCGGGTCAATTCTTTAAGAGCTTCCATTGCTTCATCGTCTGTTACCGCTTCGTAGTGCACTCTGCCGCTTTCGGCAAGATGGGAATGTTCCGGACCGATGCCGGGATAGTCAAGACCAGCCGAAATGGAATATGGTTCAATAATCTGTCCATTTTCGTCTTGTATTAGATAGGTAAGAGAACCATGAATGACACCCTTTGTACCTTTACTGATCGTGGCAGCATGCTGGCTCGTTTCCACTCCCATACCAGCAGCTTCAGCGCCGTAAAGCTTTACGCCATCTTCCAGAAATGGGTAAAACATGCCGATAGCGTTACTGCCTCCCCCGACACATGCTACTGCTGCATCAGGCAGGGACTGCTCTACTTCCTGAAGCTGCTGCTTTGTTTCATCTCCGATAATGCGCTGGAAATTGCGGACGACTTTCGGGTATGGATGAGGGCCTACAACAGAACCAATCAAATAAAAGGTATCTTCCACATTGGATACCCAGTAACGGATTGCTTCATTTGTCGCATCTTTCAACGTTTTACTGCCTGAAAGTGCAGGGACAACCTCGGCACCAAGCAGTTCCATGCGGAAAACATTCAGCGACTGGCGCCTCATATCTTCTTCTCCCATGAACACTTTACATTCGAGTCCCATGCGCGCGCAAACTGTTGCCGTCGCCACCCCGTGCTGTCCAGCTCCGGTTTCTGCCACGATTTTCTTTTTTCCCATTCTTTTAGCCAAAAGTGCCTGGCCTACAGCGTTATTTAGTTTGTGTGCCCCGGTGTGAAGCAGGTCTTCGCGCTTCAAATAGATTTTAGCACCGCCAAGTTTTTCCGTAAGGCGCTCGGCGTACGTTAGAGGCGTCGGCCGGCCGGCAAACTCTTCAAGCGTGTGATGATATTCGTTCATAAAAGCTTCATCATTCCAGGCTTCCTCAAAAGCTTTTTCTAATTCTTCAAGAGCATACATTAAGGTTTCCGGAACAAATTTCCCTCCAAAAGCGCCATAGCGCCCTTTATCGTCTGGATATACTTTACTCATTTTCACATAACCTCTTTTCCAGTTGTCGTACTTTTTCCGGGTCTTTTTCTCCATTGCTCTCCAGACCGCTCGAAAGATCTATTCCCCATGGTTTATGATCTAAAAGCTCCTGCACATTATCGGGCGTGATCCCCCCGGCAATAAACAAAGGTATATTTTGACGGTTTCCGTATTCTATATATCGGCCGGCATGCGACCAGTCAAATGATTCTCCGCTGCCGCCCCATGCGTGTTTTGTTTTTGCATCAATAACAAACCCGTCTACATTTTCAAAATAAGTTTCCAGCGCGAGTAAAGAGTTTGGCTCGTGGTGAATGGCTTTCCATATTTCTATATCTGGAAAAGCATTCTTTACAACCGCTGTCTGCTGTGGTGATTCAGAACCGTGCAGCTGGATAACATCCGGACGGACGGTCTGCACTGCCTCTTTTATCGTATCCATTGTTTCATTCACGAATAAAAAGACAATCTTTTTTTCCAGTTCCGGGTGGGCTTCCAGCCATTCTTTAACCAGACCCGGGGAAACGTACCTTCTGCTTTCTGCCATTACAAAGCCAATGTAGGCAGCCTTCGAATCAGCTGCCGTTCTCAGCCCTGTCTCTGAGTGCACCCCGCAGAACTTATATACCGGTTGAGTCATCAGATTCTCCCAACAGCTTTCGCAGTGCCTGTTCCACATCAGGCTGCCGCATTAACGACTCTCCAACGAGAACGCCGCGGGCCCCTGCCTTTTTGACTTCCAGCACATCTTCATACGTAGCAATACCGCTCTCGCTGACTAAGAGACTTCCTTCCGGCAGCAAAGCAGATAAATCCCTTGTCGTATCGAGTGACGTATAAAAGGTTTTTAAATCCCGGTTGTTGATACCGATAATTTCTGGTTCAAATACATCTAGAAGCGCCGTTAATTCATCTTTGGAATGGCATTCCACAAGAACGTCCAGACCGGAGTTCTTTGCTTCTTTATACAATTCATGGAGACGCTGCGGCTTCATCGCTTCTGCAATGAGCAGAATAGCATCCGCTCCTATGCGACGGCTTTCTTCAATCTGCTTTTCATCGATAATAAAATCTTTGCGAAGCACCGGCAGGTTAACGGCCTGCTTTACCGCGGTGACATATTCTTTGGCGCCCTGAAAATAAGTCACGTCTGTTAATACTGACAGTGCGGCTGCGCCTCCTGCTTCGTAGCTTTCAGCAATAGAAACCGGATCAAAATGTTCACGGATCACCCCTTTAGAAGGAGATGCTTTTTTTACCTCCGCGATAACACGGATCACACCCTGTTTCTTCTCGAGTGCTTCTTTCAGCGAGTAAAAGGGCACCTCGACCCGTTTTCCCAGCGTGATATCCTTTATTTCATCTGCTTTTGTCGCAAGTATTTTATCAAGCATGACTTTCTTTGACCCCGCTTTCCTGTAACCGATAGAGCTGCTTTAAAAAGAGTCCTTCTTCGAGCGCCGCTTTAGCTTTTTGATATCCTTCTTTAATAGAAGCCGTTTCATCTGAAACATACAAAGCAGCCGCTGTATTCAACAGCAGAATATCTATGGCAGCACGATTGGCCTGGTTCGCAAAAATCTTTTCAATTAATGCGGCACTTTCCTCAGAAGTATCTACCTGGACTTCGTTAATAGGAGCCGAGACTGCTCCCATCTCTTCCGGTGTTATCGTATATTCAAAAATTTTCCCATCTTTGAGCTCAGCTACATATGTCTTACCGGTGATTGTAATTTCATCAAGACCGTCTGCTCCAGTGACAAGCAAGGCCCGCTTTGCTCCGAGGCGCTGCAATGTTTCAGCCATCTGCAGGCCGGCTTCTTTTTTGAAAACACCAATTACCTGGGCATCTGCATTGGCCGGGTTGGTTAACGGCCCCAACAGGTTAAAAATGGTACGAAAGCCTATTTCTTTTCGGGGAGCAACGGCATGCTTCATCGATACATGATACAAAGGAGCAAATAAAAATGCCATCTGCTTATCCTTAAGCGACCGTGCCGCTTCTTCCGGAGTGGACTGCACAGAAATGTTTAATTTCTCCAGCACATCCGCACTTCCGCTTTTAGAAGAAACAGAGCGGTTTCCGTGTTTTGCCACTTTTACACCCATAGCGGACAAACCAATGGCTGCAGCGGTGGAAATATTAAAGGTTGAGCTTAAATCTCCGCCGGTGCCGCACGTATCCACGACAAACGATTCCATGTGGTTAATCTGGATAACGTGCTCTTTCATTGCTCTTGCAAAACCCGTCATTTCATCTACGGTTTCCCCGCGGTAGCGCAAAATAGAAAGCAGGCTTGCTATCTGGCTTTCTGTAGCTTCACCTTTCATAATAACGTCCATCGCCTCATAAGCTTCCTGTTCTGTCAGCCTGTTTCCTTCTATACACGAAGCCAGCAGTGTTTTAAGCATCTTTTACCGTCTCCCCTTTCTCATAAAACATATCTTCCGCAACTTCAATCGCGCGAAGCAGAGCCGCTGCTTTATTTTGTGTTTCTTCATATTCGAGTTCCGGCACCGAATCTGCTACTATGCCGGCACCTGCCTGAATACGGGCTTTCCCTCCTTCTACTATCATCGTTCTAATAGAAATACAGGAGTCAATATTACCATCATATCCTAAATAACATACTGCACCGGCATATATGCCTCTGCGCGTCGGCTCCAGTTCTTTTAAAATCTGCATCGCCCTGATTTTAGGTGCACCGGATACGGTTCCAGCTGGAAAAGAGGCCTGTAGAGCATCAATAGGAAGCGTACCGTCTGCAAGACGTCCCGTCACTTTGGAAATAATATGCATAACATGGGAAAAACGCCCCACTTCCAAAAGAACCGGTGTCTTCACAGATCCATACTCTGCTACTCTTCCTACATCATTTCTCGCCAGATCCACAAGCATATAATGCTCCGCTCTTTCTTTTTCATCAGCAAGCAGATCTTTTTCCAGCGCCAGATCTTCTTCCTCGCTTTTCCCGCGCTTGCGTGTGCCTGCTATTGGATGAATCTCTACATGTTTATTATCGACCTGTATAAGCCGTTCCGGTGAACTTCCGATAACTTCGCGGCCATCCAGTTTTAAATAGAACAAATAAGGAGAAGGATTCACCATTCTTAAAATACGATATAGCTGAAAACCAGTCACATGTATATCCCGCTCAAACCGCTGGGAAAGAACAGCCTGAAAAATATCGCCGGCTTTTATATATTCTTTAATTTTCCTGACATCTTCCAGAAATTTTTCTTTTTTATAATTAGAAACGACGTTGGAAAAATCAACGTCCTGATTAGCATTATATGGAGATAAAAAAGTATCTGTCTTTTTATTATCCTGCAGTATCGCCATTAAGCTTTCCACTTTTTTTCGGGCTTTCTCGTAACGAACCTCCGGATTTTCCTTTTCATTGTTTTCGTAATGGACAAAGGAAAGTTCTTTCGTATCATGGTCGAGGGCAATAATAGTCTCGCAGAATAACAGCAGCACATTGCTGTCATCTTCGCTTTTCCCTATCGTCTCTATTCCATCCTCGAACTGTTCGATTGTATCGTAAGCTACTACTCCTACAGCGCCGCCTTTAAAGGGAAGCGAAATAGATGGAATGCCTGGATTAATAATGGACAGACTTTCTTCAAATAAGACGGCAAGGCTGGCGTTTTCTGCCTTTACCTGTCTGGAAGTTTCCTCTACAAATTGAAATAAGCCTTCTTTTTCCTGGATCCGATAAGACGGATTCAATCCAATAAAAGAATAACGGGACCACGAAGATGCCGGGTCTTTACTTTCTAGAATAAAAACAGCCTGGTCTTCAACTTGTTTAAAAAGTTCAATGGGGGTTAATAAATCCGTGAAAAACGTACGAACGTAGGGTACGAGCGGATGGCTTTCAGCCTGTTTTTGGAAGGTCTCCATCGATGTTTCTGTCATCGTAATGCTCCTCTCAAGAACAGAAGTCCGGCAGAAAAGGAGAATGAGTGTGGGTACAGCAAAAAGCGGGCGGGTAGCCCGCACGTTCTGCTGCTTATAGTCATGCTTTATTTTTCGGATCAAGGTTTAACTCTGTCTAATCTCCACTCATCTCTGCTTAACTCTGCTCTTTTTCTATTCTAACTGCTCTTCTAATCTTATCAGTAATCCTACCCTTATTCTTTTGTATCTGTCAACTCAAGGTCAGGTCGAAGAACGACTGCTTTATTTAAGTAGACATGATGCACCTCTTGCTGGCCCTTTTGTGTGTTAGCGGTCAGCATAACCCGAATACATTTCCCCAGGCTTCCCGGCACCGGGATCTCTCTGGCGCACATGACGGGGACATACTCCCATCCTGTAAACTGCCTGGCAGCTTTAGCTGGGAAAGCTGCGTCTATATCGTCGGTCACAGTGAACCAGACGTGCGCCACTTGTTCAGGAGCAATATCATTTTTTCTATCATCTGTCTGAGAAGTACTTCTGTTTCCTGCGCAATAATTTCCGCGTCATTATTTTCAACCGTTGTTGCGCCTCTTAGTCCTCTAATCATTCAGTCTCCGCCTCTCCAATAAATGACGTAAGCAGCCTGTGGACGGTTTCGTCGGGAATTTGCTTTGTCATCGTTTCTCCCGGCTCAGTCACAAGTACAAATGTCAGCACTCCGGCTGAGGTTTTTTTATCTTTTTTCATAGCCTCCAATAGAGAGGAAGCATTCATTGTTTTCATATCAAGCGGGTAACCCAGTGAATGCAGCCACGCTTTCTCCTTTGTTATGTTCCAGTTCGATAAGCCTTCCTCGTTGCTGATCCGCATAGCAAATAGCATACCTGCTGCTACGGCTTCACCGTGCGCCCATCTGCCATAGCCGGCCGTGCTTTCTATTGCATGTCCGAGCGTGTGGCCGAAATTCAGGTGAGCTCTCACTCCCGTCTCTTTTTCATCAAGAGCTACGACATCGGCTTTAATTTGGATCGATCGTTTCAGCATCGAAACCGCTGACGATTTTACATCTTCCAGGCTTGTCATATGAGTCTGCAGCCATTCAAGAAACGCAGCGTCCTTAATATACGCATGCTTTATCATTTCAGCAAAACCAGAGCGCCATTCTTTGTCCGAAAGCGTCTGCAGCATCTCTACGTCATAAATGACGGCATCAGGCTGATGAAAAGCCCCAACCATGTTTTTCCCAAGCGGATGATTGATGCCGGTTTTTCCGCCTACACTGCTGTCATGAGCCAGGAGAGTCGTCGGCATCTGTACAAATGAAATGCCGCGCATATACGTTGCCGCTGCAAAACCAGCCAAATCTCCAACTACTCCGCCTCCCAAGGCAACAACTGCAGATTTGCGGTCCAGGCCGCTCTCCAGCATGGCTGTCAGGATACGTTCATACACTGCAAAGGATTTAGAAGCTTCCCCGCTTTCTACCGTAAACGTAAATACTTCTATACCGTCTGGAAAAGACTGAACAACATCTTCCAAATACAGAGGAGCAACAGCACTGTCTGACACAATAAACATTTTTTCCGCCTCTTTAGCCTCGGGAAAGAGTAAATCCCCGGCTCCGCCTCTGATACCCTCCCCGATATAGACCGGGTAAGGGGCAGCCGAAGCATTAACGAAGAGCTGATCCATTAAAAGTCACGCGCCCATTCGTTGTGTTTCTTTATATTTTCCTGAATCGCATCTATACGGTCTGCTCCAAACATTTCCAGAATGGCATTAGCTACTTCAAATGCAATCACATTTTCCATTACAACGGAAGCAGCTGGTACAGCACAGCTGTCTGAGCGTTCAATGCTTGCTTCAAAAGGCTCTTTCGTTTCGATGTCTACACTGCGTAACGGTTTATACAAAGTCGGGATCGGCTTCATCACACCCTGGATCGCAATAGGCATTCCAGTTGTCATGCCGCCTTCAAAACCTCCAAGGTTATTACGGCTGCGGTAATAACCGCGGCCTTCTTCCCAAAGGATTTCGTCATGTACTTTGCTTCCCGGCATACGGCCCGCTTCAAAACCAAGACCGACTTCTACTCCTTTAAACGCGTTAATACTCATTACCGCGCCTGCAATTTTCGCATCGAGCTTGCGGTCATATTGCACGTAACTACCTACACCTGCAGGCATACCGGTAATAACTGTCTGGACAATTCCACCGATGGAATCTCCGTCTTTTTTAGCATCATCAATCGCCTGCATCATTTCTTTTTCTGCACTTTGGTCCAGACATCTAACAGGAGAGGCTTCTGTGCGTTCTTTTAGATCATGAATATCGGTGTAGTCACGGTCCTTCGACTCAATTCCGCCGATTTCCAGCACTTGGTCCCTCCTACTTCAATGCCTAATGTTTTTAGTAATTTCTTGGCTACGGCTCCAGCGCTTACTCTAGCTGTTGTTTCTCTTGCAGAAGAACGCTCCAGCACATTCCTCATGTCCCGGTGGCCGTATTTTATTGCCCCGTTTAAGTCTGCATGCCCTGGACGTGGTCTGCTGATAACACGCTTCATTTCTTTTTCTTCTTCTTCCGTAAGCGGGGCCGCTCCCATTATTTTCGTCCAATGTTTAAAATCATCGTTTTCAACAATTAAGGCTAACGGTGCGCCTGTTGTTTTCCCGTGTCTGACACCGCCGGCGATCGTCACAGTATCTTTTTCTATCTGCATGCGCCGTCCTCTGCCGTGGCCGCCCTGTCTTCTTTTTAATTCTGTATTAATATCTTCCTGAAGCAGTTCCAGCTGTGATGGAACCCCCTCTATAATGGTCGTCTGCTGAGGGCCGTGTGATTCTCCCGCTGTTAAATATCTCATCGTTTATTCTCTCCTATTCCATACGCTCCATGAGCTCTTTAGTTCTTTTATGCATTAAATTGTAACATAAATCTTTATATGGTGCTTTGCTATACGTATTTTTTGTGTTTGAAGATTTTATCTATTCTGTCTACAGCAGCCTGCTGTTTTTTTTGTATAGAAAAGGTCCTGCTGTTTCAAACCCGAACTGCTGCGGTTGAAAAATCTGTTCAGTGCTTCCGACAAACAAAATACCTCCGTCTTTAAGTGAATGAAAAAACTTCCTATAGAGATCTGCCTTTGCCGATTCAGTAAAATAAATCAGCACATTTCGGCAGGAGATGAAATCAAGATCGATCAAAAGCATCCCCAAGAAGGTTCAGCTGTTTAAATGTTACTTTATTGCGAAGATGTACAGGCACTTCATATCCGCCTTCTGTCTTTTTCAGCAGCCCCGGTCTCGCCATTTGAACAGCACTGAGCGCGTGGGACGTGTAGACACCGTTCTCGGCATTGAGCAGGGCATTCGTATCAATATCGGTCGCAAGGATAGCGTAATGACTGCAATAGGGAGCTTCATTTAAAATATGGGATATCGTATAAGGCTCCTCTCCGGTAGAGCAGGCAGCCGACCATACTTTAAATGTAGAAGAACTATCGCATAATGAAGGAAAAATTACTTCCTTGAGCTGCTCCCATCTGGCTGGGTTCCGATAAAATTCCGAAACATTTATCGTCATTCGTTCCAAAAATTGATGAAACAGCTCATCTTTTTTCATCAAACCTTCATCGAAAAAAAAACAAAGCTCGAAAATCCTTTTTTCTCATAAAAAGTCTTAAGCCTGCGCTTCATTTGATCTTCTTTATACAAAGACAAGTCAATGCCCGTTCTTGTTTTTACTTTTTCTATAAACATACTGTAATCATCGGCCGCCGGAACTGATCTCCTTGGTGGAGAGGAAGCACTGGTTTCTCTGCTCTTCATCGGTTTTCTTCATCCTTTTCAACTCATTCGCGGTTTATTTCGCAGTCTCTATCATATCATGAGTAAAAGCTTCCGGAGAAGAGGAGAGACTGCTTATTCATAAAAATAAATGCCGGCTGCCGCAGAGTAAACTGCAGCAGCCGGCATTGATGTATTCGTTTATACCCAGGCGGACACTTGTTTTTCGTAGCTGGTTAATTCGTTTTCGTCGAAAAACAAGTTAATTTCCCGCTCTGCACTTTCTAATGAATCCGAGCCATGGATCACATTCATACTGATGCGAACGCCGAAATCTCCTCTAATCGTCCCTGGAGCAGCTTCCTGCGGATTTGTTGCTCCCATTAACTTTCTCGCAGAGGAAACCACTTCGTCTCCTTCAAGGACCATTGCAAAAACCGGAGATGACGTAATAAATCCTACAAGCTCCTCGAAGAATGGTTTTCCTTTATGCTCGCCATAATGCTGTTCTGCAAGCTCTCTGGAAATGCTCATTAGTTTAGCGCCTTTGAGCATGTATCCTTTTTTCTCAAAACGCTGCACAATTTCTCCAATTAAATTTCTTTGTACTCCGTCTGGTTTGATCATAACAAATGTCTGGTCCATACTTGTTCCTCCTTATGTAAATAAGAGCGTTCAACCTTTATGATTATACCAAACCATGTAAGCGTTAGCAATGAACAATTAAAAACAGGAACTTTATCCGCTGAACGGACAAAGTTCCTATTTTAATGCTTTCGGCCGCCTATATATGTCGCTACTTCCCGAAGCGACTTTGTAGCCTTAATATCTGGAAGACTATCCAGAGCACTGTATGCTTTGTTTAAATATTTACGGCTGAGTTCTTTTGAATACTCAATGCCGCCGGACTGTTTAATTGCTTCTATGATAGGGGTGATATCCTGGGAGCTGGATGCTTCATCTTCAATTAAATGAACAATGTCCTTTTTGAGCTCCGGGTCCCTGTTCATGGCATAAAGAGCCGGAAGCGTTACGTTTCCCTGTCTTAAGTCGCCTCCGGCCGGTTTGCCGAGCTGTTTTTTCCGTACCGGTAAAATCAAGAATATCATCAATAATCTGATACGACATCCCTACATTATAACCGTTGGTAAAGCCTGATCTGCTCCTGCTTGGATGCTCCTGCGCTGATTGCTCCGAGCTGACAGCTGACTGCAATAAGCAGCGCTGTTTTTTCCGCGGATTCTGCGCAGATAAATTCTCATATTCTGTTCCAGTTGTACTGGTCACGAATTTGTTCAATTTCCCCAAGACACATTTGAATCATCGCGTGGGATAAAATAGAATTAATATTTCCATCGTTAAAAAGGTTGTTTTTTCCACTGCTTTTGCGAAAATATAATCGCCTGTATACATGGCAACCCGTTATCCCATTTTGCTTTAATCGTCTGTGATCCCCGGCGCAGTTCTGCATTGTCTATTACATCGTCATGCACGAGGGAAGCCATATGGATTAATTCCAGTGAGACGGCAATATGTTTTACACGATCTATATCGTAGTCACCGTATTTTGCCCCAAGAAGGACAAATACAGGCCTGATACGCTTCCCCCCTGCCTGAAGAAGATGAAGAGAAGCGTGTTTAAGGGCAGGGTGCTCCGATAGGACGGACTGCTCCAGTTCTTGTTCGATTTTTTTAATATCTGCGTTTAAATACATATACAAATCTGCTAATTTCACCGCATTTACTTTCACTTTGAAGACTGCACCTCTTTTCCGCTCTCCCATATATTCAATGCATGTATTGGTTTATCAATAAATCCATACTTATATGCTAACGAATAATAGTAGAGGAGTCCACGTTTTTCGTCTTCCCCGAAGCTATAATGGATGCCCTTATAGTAGCTTTTCCAAAAAGCAGGGTCTCCCCCCATATTTTCAGAAACATCGACCGACAGCTCTTTGTATTCGTCGGCATAGGCCGTATCCCGGCTGCGGACAAATTCTCTGCTAAGCAGGGAAAGCAGGCCGGGGTCGGAGCGGACCGCTTCATTCTGCACGGCAAAAACAGCGTACGTCATCGGCAGGCCTGTATGAGTATACCACTGTTCCCCAGATCATAATAATAATACTCTTTATTTTCTCTCCGGGCTTCTATGGCATCATCTCCAATAAGCACACATGCGTCGTACGAACTCATCATTTGAGCCAGATCCGGCGAAACCGTTTCGAAATGAAGTGTCTCATAATGATAAAATTCTCTAAGCAGAATCTGCACTAAGTGGATCGAGGTCGCACTGGCTGATGTGAGCGCAATGTTTGCTCCTTCCAATTCCAGAATAGGCTTTTTGGAAATTAAAAAGATCGAACGTACTTCTCCTCTTGAAGATACGCACAAATCAGGAAGCAGGCAGAGCCTGTCATAGTTTTCAGCATACGCAAATGACGATACGGCCGCAATATCAATTGTCCCTTGCGCAAGCGACTGATTCAGTGAAGACGGCACTTCATAATAAAACTGAACGCCTCTGCCCCGCAGTTCTTGTCTGTTCAGATAATGAAAAAAAGGGAGAATATTCGTATAGGCTATTTCACCGAGATGCAGGCTCATCGCTTATCCCCCATCTTGTAAACAACGTGTGCTCTACGTTAACACTGTCGAGTACTTTTCCAGCTACAAAATTGATCAAGTCATCCATGCTTTTGGGCAGATGATAGAAGCCTGGCATGGCTGGAATAATATGAGCACCGGCCCGCTCTGCCCGAACGAGGTTTTCAAGATGAATTCCATTTAACGGTGTTTCTCTTGGCACAATGACGAGCTTTCGTTTTTCTTTCAGAGTAACGTCCGCTGCCCGCTCAAGCAGATTTCCTGAATTGCCATTCGCAATTTTGGAAAGTGTTCCCATCGAGCATGGCACGATGATCATTGCTTCTGTCTTATACGAACCGCTTGCAATCGGTGCCGTAAAGTCTCTAAGGCCGTGCACAAGAAGGTCATTTTCATCATACTTTCCAAATAAATCGTTTAAGCATTCCTGCCGGTTGGAGGTATCAAGCTCCATTTCGAGCCTGAAGACTTCCCAGCCGGCTTCACTGATAAGCAAATGTACTTTGCAGTCTGCTTCTATCAGCTGCTGGGCGACTCTTATTCCGTAAACGGCACCGCTTGCGCCTGTAATGGCTACTGTGAATATTCTTTTTGAATTGTTCATATCAATAGATCCCCAATAGCAAAAACCAGCATAGTAATACTTATGATACCGTTCATTTGAAAAAAGGCTACGCCAACTTTCGTTAAATCATTCGGCTTAACCAGCGAATGTTCATAAACCATAATAGCACCTACTATGATTACTCCAATTAAAAACAGCCAGCCGAGCGGAGAAAGCAAGCTCAGAAGCAGCAGTGAAGCAAAGCTGATGAGGTGGAAACCTTTTGAAATACGAAGAGCTTTTGCAATGCCAAACCGTGCCGGAATGGAATGCAGCTTAACTCTGCGGTCATAGTCAGCATCCTGGGTAGCATAAATTACATCAAACCCAGCCGTCCAGAAGGCTACGGTTAAAAAGAGAAAAAGCAGTTCTACTGAAAACTGGCCGGTTGCTCCAATCCATCCCCCTACCGGCGCCATCGCTATTGTAACACCAAGAAATACGTGACAGAGCCACGTAAAGCGCTTCGTATAGGAATAAAAAGTGAGTAGAAATACAAAAAGCGGCAGCATTAGTACAGTTAACAGGTTAAGCGAAAAGGCCGCAATAAACAGAAGAGCAAAGGAGGCTGCAATAAACAGCAGACTCTGAGGAATGGATACATCCCCTGCCGGTATAGCTCTGTCTGCTGTACGCGGGTTTTTTTTATCAATATTTGCATCAATAACCCGATTAAGTGTCATCGCGGCACTTCTCGCCCCGACCATCGCCAGCGTAATAAAGATCCATTCCATAATAGTCGGCCAGGTTCCCTCTACAGTCATGCTTCCAAGAATAGCACCCAGGAAAGCAAATGGCAGAGCAAACACCGTGTGTTCAAACTTTATCATTTCCAATATTACTTTAATTTTTTTCATTTATAAGCATCCTATCTATTGATCCAATTGTTTATGTGCAAAATGCGCCGCAGCCGCCCCCATTGAAAAAGAATGAACGGTTACGGTTTTAAAACCGGCCTGTTTAAACATAACAGCAAGAGCCATTTTGTTTGGAAAATTCATGGTGGATTCCTGAAGCCAGGAGTATTCGTCAAAACGGCCGGCTAAATACTTTCCAAGCCTTGGCATAATATACTTAAAATAGAGAGAATATACTTTTTCTATGGACTTTTTTTCCGGCTGGGACGTCTCCAGACACACTGCGACGCCTCCCGGTTTCAATACACGATGCATTTCCTGCAATGTCTTATCATAATCCGGGACATTGCGCAGTCCGAATCCTATCGTAACAAAATCAAAGCTGTTGGAAGCAAAAGGCAGCTCCATAGCATTCCCTTCCACCAGTTCTATCGTCTTCCAGCCGGACTGTGTTACTTTACGCTGCCCAATTTTCAGCATATTCGCGCTGAAATCAAGACCTTTCACTTGTCCCTCGGGCCCGGCAGCTTCAGCCAGGCTGAGCGTCCAGTCAGCTGTGCCGCAGCATAAATCCAGTGCAGACGCCCCACTCGGAACGTTCATCTGCCGCATCACTTCTTTTCTCCATGACTTATGCAGATTGAAACTGATAATCGAGTTCATTGAATCGTACTTTTCGTAAATGGTTTCGAAAACGTCATGCACGCGTTCTTCTTTAGACTGCACCAACATACAACCTCCTTACTGGATAAATTTATTTTCATACTGTGAGATGATATTGGTTAAATGGCTTGCGATTATAGAGGTTTCAGGCATTTGGGCTGCATACCGCTGCAGTTCAAGAAAATAGCTCTCCCGGAGCTCCTGAAGCCAGTGAATCTCTTCAAGTCCGAGAACGGCGTCTTTCTGCAGGGAAGCTTCGACATCATTTGTCCAATACGCATGAACTGCAGCCATGAAGGCTGATAACGGCTGCTGCTCCTGAACTTGGAGTTCATCATTAAGACGCTTGAACATAAAAAATGCATTCGCCGCTTCCGCCGTCTCTTTTTGCCCGTAATAAATGGCGATGTTCTGAAGAAAGCCGGATTCAATTGTTTCCAGGCGCTTTAGAAAATCATCTTTATCCGTGTTTTCTGCAAGATGAAGACGCATTTTTTCTTCATTGATAAGCTGAATGGACGTGCTGAATACTTTTAAAATTGGTGCATGTATCTCATGGGCAAGCATCGAATAATAAAGACTCCAATGATAGTCTCCTGCCAGTATTGTAAGCTGGCGCTTTTTTTTCTGCAGCGCAGACTGCACGGGAGCAATCTGCACATGTTCATGTGTTTCAAAAGCTCCATCTACCATAAGTGCGGCTACGATCTGCTCCTCTTTATAAGCAGGATCTAAGTCAACATGCTGCAAACTATGAAGCAGAAAATAGATCATACTTTTATTTACGTGGATTTCACCGGTGATTGTTGATACATATTGATGAGAGGCTTTGGATCGAAACAACGCTTCAATCCTTTCTATATCAGCTTCCCTGAATGTTTGATCAGTCATTGCATTGTCCCCCATTGACATGTTTTCGAAAAATGCCCTCGTGTTCATTTAAAGCAGGAAAAAGGCGCCTGCTCCGTTAGTTTATACATGCAATGCGCCTTTCTCTTATGATTGGGAGTCGGTGTGGACTTCCCCATGGCTCGTCTGTACAAGAGCCCGGCCTCTTATTTTTATAGCGGAAGTATGCTCTGTAAACTGTGCTACCATCACTTCGCCTTTATCTAGCTTTTCGGAATGATGAAATTTTGTATCTGTACCTCTGGTCAGGCCGATCACATTTACTCCGTCTTCCTCTGCTTTAACTACAAAAAAATCCTGCGCTCCACTCATTTTTAGTTCCCCTGCCTTTTATATTTTTAACCTTTATTTATTAAAGAAAAGACTTCAGCCCTAGCGGCTGCGTCCTTTTGTAAACTCCCTCTTACGGCTGAGGTTATGGTCATTGCTCCCGGCTTTTTCACTCCGCGCATTGCCATGCACATGTGTTCTGCTTCAATAACGACTATCGCTCCATGGGGATGAAGCGTTTCTACTATTGTATCTGCAATCGTTGATGTAATCCGCTCTTGGAGCTGTGGCTTGCTTGCTACGGACTCTACTGTTCTTGCCAGCTTGCTGAGTCCAGTCACCTTGCCGCCTTTAGGTATGTAACCTACATGGGCTTTACCGAAAAATGGGACTAAATGATGTTCACACATCGAATAAAAGTCAATATCTTTTACTAATACGAGCTCTTCGTGCTGTTCACCGAAGACTGTCTTCAAATGAGTGGATGGGTCCTCATGAATGCCTTTGAATACCTCCTGGTACATTCTTGCCACTCTTTTCGGCGTGTCTTCCAAACCTTCACGGTTGGGATCCTCTCCTACTGCTTCTAATATTAATGTAACGGCCTGTTCTATTTTTTATGATCAAAAGGAGCCACTGCTCTTCCCCCTACTTTTATTTTATCTTTGTCTTTGAAAATTTTAGCATACCGCTATTTATAAAGCAAAGCTAGCACTTCAGGGGATTGGCAGGAATCTAGTAAACAATATTCATATTATGTAAACTAAAGTCGGACATTACAGCTCGCCCGGCTCTTCTTCACCCGTTAATACCGGCTCATCGTTTTCATCCAACTCGTAAGTACCGGAAAAAGCCGGCACGACAGGATAGTTTTCGACAAGTACGTTTCTTGCATCTTCTCCTTCATTAATCGAGGCATCATGTACTTCAAGTGCTCGGTTAATATCGATCGAATAGTCTACGAGCGCTTCACCGTCCGCATTTATAAGAAGCGGAAGGCTGGTGTTAAAGTAGGGACTTGCTATCGTTGGCTGTTCATCATACTCCAATTTTTCAAGGTCAGCTTCAAATATGCCCGGAGCTACCGCTTCTTTAATAGGAGCAAATTCATTTTCTGCTATGTAAACACCTACTCTTTGTTCAAATTCCCTGATCTCGCGGGTCATTCGGAGATCGATTACTTTTACTTCCGCCTCGTCTTCTGGGTCCACAATCATATACTGATAGCTTCCTCCGCTTTCGAAAGAGTTGGCCGGCGGCTCCTGTATGTAACGCGGCATTAATTCTCTGAAATCAATGACGTAACGTTCATACAACGGAGGATTATGTTCCGGGGTACGGATAGGCAGTAAATTGATTTCATCTTCTCTATACTGGTCTACGGCCTGCTGCACAGCGGCAATCTGACTTTCGTCAGGCCCCTGTCTTTGTTCGGCTCCGCTGTTAGGGTAGAAACACCCTCCCAGCATCAAAAGAGGAATAAAACCTAAAAAGCCGGCTTTTTTTTGTTTATTCATTTTGAATCCCCCTTTCTAATATTATTCTGCCAGAGGCCCTCTAAATACAACAATAAAGACAATAAGTCCCGCAATGACCAGACAAATAAAGGAAAAAGTCATTACAATAAACCGGAGAACTCCTGTCAGCTTTTCTTTACCCAATACTGCAGCAGCTGTAGAAACAAACATTAAAAACAATCCGATAAACGACACCCACATATTTTGAAGCGCTGTCATTTTATATCCTCCTTTTTTCTATAAAGGAAAAGAAGCGGCCTAATTTTTCCGGCCGCCTTCGTTTCTTCCCATAAAAGAGCTTTCTTCTTCGTTTTTTTTCATTCGTCCCATCAGCCGGTCCGCTGCCTGCAAAGGCGGCTCTTCTTCGAATAGAACGCTGTATAGAGCTGATGTAATCGGCATTTCTACATTCTCTGTTTTTGCCAGTTCAAACACAGCTTTTGTCGTCCGGACTCCTTCTACGACCATACCCATCTCATCAAGTACATCATCGAGCTTTTTGCCCTGACCAAGAAGGCGGCCGGCTCTCCAGTTTCTACTGTGTTCGCTCGTGCAGGTTACAATTAAATCGCCAAGACCGGAAAGGCCGATAAACGTCATCGGGTTGGCGCCAAGAGCAACACCAAGCCGCGTAATTTCCGCAAGCCCTCTTGTCATCAAAGCCGCTTTCGTATTGTCACCGTAACCCAGACCATCCGTCATACCAATCCCGAGTGCAATAATATTTTTTAAAGCACCGCCGATTTCCACGCCAATCATATCTTCATTTGTATACACACGGAAGTAGTTATTCATAAATAAATCCTGAACAGAGGCTGCTGCCTCCGCATCCTTAGAGGAAACAGCTACCGTCGTCGGCTGTTTGATTCCTACTTCCTCCGCGTGACTTGGCCCTGATAATACAGCTACCGCTTTATATGTGACACCTTCAAGCTCTTCTTCCATCATCTCCGAGATCCGCTTAAATGTTCCAGGCTCGATACCTTTTGAGGCATGAACAAGTATGCTGTTCGCGTGCAGGAGCGGTCGAAGCTGTTTAATCGTATCCCTGATAGCTTTAGTTGGCACAGCGCAGACGATATAATCATTATCCGCAGCAGTATCTGCCAAATCACTGTAAGCCTTAATAGCAGGATCTAATACTACATCAGGCAGATAGCGGGAGTTCACGTGCGTCTCATTAATTTCTGCAGACAGTTCATTTCTTCTGCCCCAGAGCTGAACGCTGTGCCCATTATCAGCAAGCACCTGGGCAAGTGCTGTCCCCCAGCTTCCTGCTCCGATTACAGCAGCTTTCACTTTTGACATAGTGATCCTCCTTTATTTTGCTCCCAGTTTATTTTCCTGCCCTTTCAGAAGCCGGTCTATATTGGAGCGATGGGTCCATACAGCAAGCACGGACAAGATAATACTGAGAATAATATAGGAAACCGGATGATTGCCGGTCCCAGCTGTAATAATCAACAGTAAGGACGTGCCGAGAATAAACAGCAGTGAACCCAGCGAAACATAACGCGTTATAACAATTACAAGGATAGCTGCAATACCAGCGTAAACTGCCGGAAAGAAAAACAGTGTACTGATAACGCCTATTGTGGTGGCTACCCCTTTACCGCCTTTAAACCCAAAATATATCGGCCAGTTATGACCAAGAATGACAGCCAGTCCGGCTGCAGCAGGCGCAAGCCCCTCAGCACCCGAAGACAGGAAAGGAACGGTCTCAAGACCCACTGCAATCCAGACCGCCGCGATTCCTTTTGCTATATCGAGCAGCAGAACCAGTACGGCCGGGCCTTTTCCGAGAACACGCAGGGTATTGGTCGCTCCGGCATTTCCGCTGCCATGCTTTCTAATATCGATTTTTTTTATTTTTTTAGCGATCACATAGCTGAAACTAATCGAACCGATCAAGTAGGCTATAATGATGGACAGAATGACTCCCATTCTACTCTGCTCCCTTACAGTAGACTATTCGTTCTTTTTTCTTGCATATATCTTGAGCGGGGTACCTTCAAAATGGAAAGCTTCGCGCAGCTTGTTTTCGAGATAGCGTCTGTAAGAGAAGTGCATGAGTTCCGGTTCATTTACAAACAGGACGACTACCGGTGGTGCAATCGCTACCTGGGTTGCATAATTAATGCGTAAACGCTTATTGTGCTCCGTTGGGGTTGGATTCATCGCAACCGCATCGGAAATAACGTCATTTAAGACATTTGTCGGTACGCGGAGGCTGTGGTTTTCTGCTACTGTTTTTACAATCGGAAGCAGATTTTTCATTCTTTTTTTCGTTTTAGCAGATAAAAATACAATCGGAGCATAGGAAAGGAACTGGAATTCTTCCCGTATCTTCTGCGTGAATTCCTGCATGGTTTTTTCATCTTTTTCCATCGCATCCCATTTGTTTACGACGATGACGATAGCACGCCCCGCTTCATGTGCATAGCCGGCAATTTTTTTATCCTGCTCTTTTATCCCCTGCTCCCCGTCAATCAAGGTGAGCACAACATCCGCGCGCTCCAGCGCTTTCATAGCACGAAGTACACTGTACTTTTCCGTAGCTTCATATACTTTGCCGCGGCGCCTCATTCCGGCGGTATCAACGATGACATATTCCTGGCCGTCTTTTTCAAACGGCGTGTCAATGGCATCGCGTGTGGTTCCGGCAATCTCACTTACAATCACTCGTTCTTCACCGAGAAGTGCATTGACAAGAGAGGATTTACCGACATTCGGCCGCCCGATTACTGCCATTTGAATGGTATCTTCGTCGTATTCTTTTTCCGTTTGATCCGGAAAAAATTCAAGGGCACGATCAAGCAGATCCCCTAAACCGATACCGTGAGAGCCGGATACCGGGTAAATGTCCCCAAATCCCAATGAATAAAATTCATACATTTGAGTCTGCATAGCCGGGCTGTCAATTTTATTTACTGCTACTACCACCGGCTTCTTAGACCGAAGCAGAAGATTGGCTGCTTCCTGGTCAGCTGTAGTAATTCCATCACGGCCGTTTACAACAAACAAGACAACATCTGCCTCGTCGATTGCAATCTCAGCCTGAGCTCTCATTTGATCAAGAAACGGCTCATCCCCGAGATCAATTCCACCGGTATCGATGACAAAAAATTCTCTGTTCAGCCATTCCGCGTTATTATATAAACGGTCACGGGTAATACCCGGCTCATCCTGGACGATAGCCACCCGCTCTCCTATAATCCGGTTAAAAACGGTTGATTTTCCTACGTTCGGTCTTCCTACTATTGCTATTGTTGGCTTTGCCATCTTACTCCCTCATTCCTATCCCTTAACAAAAACTCTGTCATTTATTTGTTCCTCGTTTATTATACTAGATTTTTACCCTCTACATAACCATAGAAAAAGCCGGTTCTATGTTTTTTCATAGAACCGGCCTCCTTGTACCGCTATTTTGCTCTTGCAGCATAGCTTTTCGTATCAAATCCTCTTTCTTTTAACCAGTGTGCTGTTTCACCTGAAAGAACAAGAGGAGACTGCTGCAGCGAATGAATGTCTTCTGCACCGACGGCCGCCATAATATATGTCAGCTGTTCGAGAACCGCTTTCAAGTAAGCAGTACCCCCTTCAGCACCATTTTCATGAACAGCTTCTAGTACTTTCCCGGCAATACCTACAGCTGAAGCACCGAGTGCGATAGCTTTAGCAGCGTCCAACGCATGTCTAATACCGCCGGAGCCGATAATATCCGCCTGATTATGTACAAAAGCAGACTCTGCCACGGCAGCTGCACTGCTGATACCCCATTGATCAAAAAAAGACCATTTAGCTTCCCGTCTGCTGTTTTCCACAGCAGAGAAATTGGTGCCTCCGCTTCCGCCCGTATCAATCACTGTAATACCAGCATTTTCAAGCGTTCGAAATGCTTCCGCTGACATGCCAAATCCTACTTCTTTTACAATAATAGGTATATTCAGGCTCTGCTGCACTTCCATAATCCGATCCAGCGCGCCTTTAAAATCTCTATCTCCTTCAGGCATAACCAGTTCCTGAATGACGTTCAAGTGAATTTGCAGAGCATCAGCTTCTATCATATCTACAGCCTGCGCCGCCTGCTTTGGTGTTGCTTCACTTCCTAAATTCGCAAAAATAATCCCATTAGGATTTTCGCTGCGTACGACCTGATATGAAGCAGCTTCTGCTGTATCTTTAATCGCTGACATCTGAGATCCTACTGCCATCGCAGTATCTGTAGCTTTTGCCGCTTGAGCGAGCATCCGATTAATTGATTCTGTTTTTTCTCCGCCGCCTCCGGTCATCGCATTAATAATAATCGGCGAACTTAAGGAAAGTCCGCCGACATTAGTAGTATAGCTTATATTGCTCACTGAAGAGCCGGGGAGACTGTTGTGTACAAAACGAAGATCATCATAACTCGATGCATCAGCGAACCCTGTCGCTAATGCATGAGTGATGTGGTCCTGTTTACGTTGTGCTCTTAACACGACACATCGAACCCCTTATTTTTTATATTTTTTCAGCTGGTCGCCAATCATATCACCAAGAGAAAATCCTGAATGATCTTCTTCCGGCGCGTCATACTCCTGCTGTACTTTTTGATCTGGTTTATCTGCCTTTTCGAGTTCACGGATACTTAAACTGATCCGCTGCTCCGAAGGAGTGATATCAAGTATTTTCACTTTTACAGCCTGACCTTCTTCAAGCACTTCTCCAGGCGTACCAATATGGCGGTCCGCTATCTGAGAGATGTGAACAAGACCTTCCACACCTGGTGCTACTTCAACAAAGGCTCCAAAAGAAACGAGACGCTTTACCTGGCCTTCAATAATATCGCCGGGCTCCAGCTGTCCTTCTATTGTGGTCCATGGTCCTGGGAGAGTATCTTTAATGGAAAGGGAAACTCTCTCACTGTCGGTATCCACTGCAAGAATTTTCACCTGCACTTCTTCGCCCTCTTTCACAATCTCGCCGGGAGATTCTACACGATGGTGCGCCATCTGTGAAATATGGACAAGTCCATCTACACCGCCTACGTCAACAAATGCACCAAAGTCTGTTAGACGCTGTACGGTACCTTTTACGGTATCGCCAACCTGAAGCTGCTCCAGTACGTCTTTTTTCTGGCGGTTCGCCTGTTCATCCAATACCGCTCTTTGGGAAAGAATTAATTTGTTATCCGCAGAATCAATTTCGATAATTTTTAAAGATAGCGTGCGGCCTTTGTAATCGGAAAAATCTTCAACAAAGTGTCTTTCTACTAAAGAAGCAGGGATAAATCCGCGTACTCCAAGATCGACTACAAGGCCGCCTTTGACTACTTCTGCTACCTCTGCCTCAATAATATCTCCATTTTCGAACGTAGATTCAAGTTCTCCCCATGCTCTGTCGGCAAGCGCGGCTTTTCTTGAAATAACCAGTTCATCATCTTCTAGTTTTGTCACTTTGCACTCAATCTCGTCCCCTTCTTTCAGGACGTCTTCCACTTTTTCCACGTGAAGACCGGACAGCTCACTTATTGGAATTACTGCATCCACCTTGTATCCCACATCAGCAAAGGCCTGCTTTTCTTCAACCTTTGTTACCTTGCCTTTGACGATATCTCCTTCTTTAATATCATTCATTCCAGCTAACTCGTTGTTCATTTCATCGACCATTGTCCATTGCCTCCTTCTACTATTCCTCGCTACTATATCTATTATAATAAAAAACAGGCCATAAGCAAAAGAAAATACCTATTTCTTTCTTATTTCAATAGAATTTGAGACTCTTTCAGCTCTTTAATACGCTTCATAATTACTTTAGTGGCTGTTTCAGCATTGGCTTTTTCCTTGCGGAGCTTCGACATATTGACAGGAGCTCCGTAAGAGATTTTTACTTTTCCAAGAGGCTTAAATTCTCCCGTTATGGCAACAGGCACGACGACAGCCGAGGAGCGGAGCGCGAAAAAACCTGCCCCTGAGAGCCCTTCTCCTATTGCACCAGTCTTACTTCTAGTACCCTCTGGGAACAAACATAAAACCTTTCCATCTTTAAGTAATTGCAGACCCTGCTTCAAAGCCTGCCTGTCCGCCATTCCTCTTTTCACAGGCATTACTTCCAGTCTGGATATAATCGGCCCTGCGAACCGGTTGGTCACCAATTCTTCTTTTGCCATAAACACGACATCTCTTTTGATAAACGTTCCAACAAGCGGGGGGTCAAAATTGCTTACATGGTTGGAACAAATTAAAACCGGTCCTTCCGCCGGGAGGTTTTCTTTTCCTTCTACTTCGACTCTAAGGGCAGCCCGGAAAAAAATTCCGCATAACGCTTTTCCTACCGTATATAACCTCATGATTCATGCACCCTTTCCTTAACCAATTCCAAAATCTGTTCCACCGCTTCATCTATCGACAAATTCGTTGTATCAAGCTCTAAGGCGTCATCTGCTTTGATCAGAGGGGACACGGCTCTGGTAGAGTCTCTTAAATCGCGCTCGGCAATTTCCTTCTGAATGGTTTCCAGCTCAGAAGCGGTTCCTTTCGCTGTGTTTTCTTCATGGCGCCTGCGTGCCCTTTCTTCTACGCTCGCCGTCATAAAAATTTTCACTTCTGCATTGGGAAGAACCGTCGTCCCGATGTCTCTCCCATCCAGCACAGCGCACCCTGCTGCAGCGAGTTCACGCTGTTTATCCACCATCCGCTCCCGGATAATCGGATGAGCCGACACAGCCGACACGTTTGCGGTCACCTCCGGTGTACGGATTGCAGCTGCTGCCTCATGTTGGTTAATATAAATAACATTTTCTCCTTCTTCCTGCTTCCATTCAATTTCAAGATCCTGAAGAAACGGCAGCACCTCTTCTTCCTTTTCCGGATCTGCCTGATTTTTCAGTACCAGATACGTAAGCGCTCTATACATGGAACCGGTATCAATATATGTATAACCAAGGAGGTAGGCTGCTTTTTTTGCTACGGTACTTTTTCCTGCCCCTGCCGGGCCGTCTATTGCAATACTAACTGTCATTTTCAAGCTCCTCTTCTACTATTTATTCACGTATGCTCCATTGAATTTTAACATACTATCCCCTGTACTGTTTTGACAGAAATAAGAAAAACGAAAAAGCAGGCGGCTGCTTTTTCGTTTCAAATTCTTTCTCCATCACCTTCCGGAAGATAATACGCTGAAGTATCTGCCTTCGGGATGGGAAAATACCATTGCTGATACCGATGCTTCCGGTTCCATCATGTACTCATCGGTCAATTCTACACCGATCTTTTCCGGCTGTAACAGACGGAAAAGCTTAGCCTGGTCTTCGAGGTTCGGACAGGCCGGGTACCCAAAGGAGACACGAATCCCATGGTATTTCGCAGAAAATCTGTCTTCCATTGTAAAATCTGTAGGGTCGGAAATCCCCACTGATCGCGCATAATCTGATGAACGCGCTCTGCAAAGCCTTCCGCTAATTCAAGCGCTGCCGCCTGAATTAGATGGCTGAATAAATAATCGCCTTCTTCTTTCGCTTTATTGGCTCTGGCACGGACTCCTTCACCAGCTGTGACCGTCAGAAATCCAATATAATCCATAACGCCATTCTCTTTGGGCTTTACGAAATCGGAAAGGCATAAGAAGGGCGGCTTATTCTGGCGAGGGAACGTAAAACGTTCCAATTCTGTTGTTCCTTCGTTATCGGCATACACAATAATCGTATTTCCATCTGCCTGTGCCGGGAAGAATTGATACATTCCATGCGCACGCAGAATCTGCTCTTTTTTCGCACGCTCCATTAAGTCGTCTGCTTTTTCTTTAAGCTCTACCGTTTTTTTATCATTTTCAGCGAGCAGACGGCTGACTTTTCCCTGCACACCGAGATGCCTCCCTAAAAGCATCTGCATATTAACGTAAGGCTGCAAATGACTGATACTGTAATCTTTCAGCAGGTGAGGTTTAAGATCGGGCGGCACGAGCAGAGGCGTAGTTGTAGAAACTTCCGAACGGGCCGGAGCTTCCGCAACGGCCGTGGCCGCTTTTGGCTTTTCAACTGCTTTGTTAAGCCGCTTCTCCCGCTTTTCCGCCCACTCCACCTGCATCTGTTTCATGTCATCGGGGCGTGCCAGCCTGTTGGCCAGATCAAGACCGTTCATGGCATCTTTTGCATAAAGAACCATACCGTCGTATTCTGCACTGATTTTTTCTTCCGTGAATTTTCTAGTCAAAGCAGCTCCGCCTACCATAACCGGAATGGAAATCTGCTGGTTTTTTAAATCCTGGGCAGTCAGTACCATCTGCTGGGCCGATTTCACAAGAAGGCCGCTTAAGCCAATCGCATCCGGATTTTCTTTAGCGATCGCTTCGATTAGTTCATTGGAAGTCACTTTAATACCTAAATTCACTATTTTAAAGCCGTTATTGGAAAGAATGATGTCCACAAGGTTTTTCCCAATATCATGTACATCCCCTTTAACGGTAGCAAGCAGTATTTTCCCTTTACCTGTATCATCGGCTGCTTTTGTTTCCATATACGGCTCAAGGTGAGATACCGCTGCTTTCATCGCTTCGGCGCTTTGCAGAACTTCTGCTACAATAAGCTCATTATTGTTAAACAGCTTTCCTACTTTATCCATCCCTACCATAAGCGGACCGTTAATGATGCTTAATGGCTCATCGTATTTGGTCAGGGCTTCATCAAGGTCTTTATAAAGGCCTTCTTTTGTTCCCTCTACGATATATTCAGCCAGCCTGTCTTCTAAAGAAAGATTTTGTTCGACTGTTTTCTTTTCTGCCTTTTTACCGCGGTAATGTGCGGTGAAATCAGCCAAAGTCTGGTCTGATGTTTCAAACAACAGCTCTTTAGCCATCTTTTTTTCTTTCTCCGGAATACTCGCAAAGCGCTCAAGCTTTTCCGTATTAACAATAGCGTAATCCAGTCCGGCATTGGTGCAGTAATACATAAAAGAAGCGTTGAGAACTTCTCTTCCTACAGGCGGCAGACCGAAAGACACATTGCTTATTCCAAGTATAGTCAAACAGTCAGGAAGCGCCTTTTTAATTTCTTTAATTCCATTAATCGTTGCTTCGGCGGAACCGATGTACTGAGCATCTCCGGTGCCGACCGGGAAAACAAGCGGATCGAATATAATATCTTTTGGATTCATCCCGTACTGATTGACGAGAATATCATGGGAGCGCACGGCCACTTCTACTTTTCTTTCCGTCGTGACAGCCATTCCTGTTTCATCAATTGTCCCTACTACTACAGCGGCTCCAAACTTTTTTAAGGTCGGTACAATATCCTCGAAGCGCTCTTCTCCATCTTCGAGGTTAATGGAGTTAATAATTGCTTTACCCTGAGAGTATGTCAGCGCTTTTTCAATGACCGCTGCATCCGTGGAGTCAATCATAAGCGGAACTTTCACTTTATTAATCACGTGGCTTAAAAATACTTCAATGTCATCCATCTCTTCACGATCCGGATCAGCAAGACACACATCAATGACGTGGGCTCCTTTTTTCACCTGCGCCCTTGCAATTTCGGAAGCCTCTTCAAATTTACCTTCGTTAATCAGTCTTTTGAACTTTTTGGAACCGATGACGTTTGTACGTTCCCCTACAAAAAGCGGACGCATGTCTTCTTCGTACACAAGCGGCTCAATTCCGGATACAACGTGAGGATGCCCCTCGGATGGTGTACGAGGTTCAAATTTAGTTAATGCCTCGCGCATTACTCTAATATGTTCCGGAGTCGTACCACAGCAGCCGCCAACTACATTCAGCCAGCCCTTCTCAGCAAAGCCTTCGAGCTTAGTCGTCAGGGATTCCGGCGATTCGTGATAATGTCCTTCTTCATCCGGAAGTCCCGCATTCGGATAACAGTGAACATACGTCGTCGAAAGCTCAGAAAGAGAGCGAAGGTGATCTCGCATAAACTCTGGTCCTGTGGCGCAGTTTAACCCGACAACGATCGGATTCATATGTTCTATTGATATATAAAAACTCTCCATGGACTGACCGGCAAGCGTAGTTCCCATAGGTTCGATCGTTCCTGAAATCATTAACGGCAGTTCGACTCCCAGCTCCTTCTGAGCCTCCTGAATACCTAAATAAGCTGCCTTCACGTTTCTGACGTCCTGGCTTGTTTCCAGCAGAAATAAATCAACTTCTCCCTTGATCAGTCCGGAGGCCTGCTCCCGATAGGTTTCCGTGAGCTCTTCAAATGTTGTTCCACCGGTTACAGAAAGAGATTTTGTCGTCGGTCCCATGGCTCCGGCAACGTAACGCGGAAAGTCTTCTGTTTCTATTTCTCTTACCGCATCTTTAGCCAGCTTGGCTGCCGCAATATTTAATTCTTCTGCCATATGCTGCAGATCATAGTCTGCAAGTACAATACTTGTTGCTCCAAATGTATTGGTTTCAATAATATCCGCCCCTGCTTCCAGATAGTCACGGTGGATTTTTTCAAGAACGTGAGGTGCGGTCACGTTTAAATACTCGTTGCACCCTTCATATTCTTCCCCGCCAAAATCTTCTGCAGTTAAATCAGCGTTTTGAAGCATCGTTCCCATGGCTCCATCTAAAATCAAAATAGATGTTTTCAGCCTGTCCTGGATTGCTGTTTTAAGCATTTGATCCCCTCCACTCTGTTCACTTGCTTTTTTCTTCTATTCGTACCGATGCTTTTTCTCTAATGTATTCAGTTAGACGGCACGTAATATCATAACGAAGGAATGGAGTGATTAAATAAATGCCATTAAAATATTCCATCGCTTCGTCGATCAGTGTTTTCGCTATTGCGATACCTTCTTCTGCTGCCCGGCCGCGGTCCTCCCCGCAATCGGCCATACTTCGGCGGATTGTATCTGTCAGCTTAATGCCGGGCACTTCATTGTGTAAAAATTCAGCATTCCGGCTGCTCACCAGGGGCATGATACCGATATATACCGGCACATCCATATGTTTTGTTGCTTCGTATATTTCTTTAAACTGTCCTTCTCCAAAAACCGGCTGCGTCATAAAGTAGTCGGCTCCGGCAGTGATTTTCTTTTCAAGGCGCTGCACGGCACGGTCCACATTCCGCACGTTAGGGTTAAATGCCGCGCCAACTGTAAACGTGGTATTTTGGCCGAGCGACTTTCCCGAAAAGGACAATCCTTTGTTCATTTCTTTCATTAATTGAATTAAATCAAAAGAGTTAGCGTCATATACAGAAGTAGCTCCGGGGAAATCCCCGACTTTCGTGGGATCACCCGTTACAGCAAGAATATCATGAATGCCGAGAGCATTAATTCCCATCAAATGGGACTGAAGACCGATAAGGTTTCTGTCGCGGCAGGCTACGTGAAGCAGCGGCCGCGCCTGTGTCATGCTTTTAACGAGTGCTCCCATTGCCAAATTATCAATCCGTGGACTTGCCAATGAGTTATCCGCCATTGTAACAGCGTCTGCACCGGATTGATACAAAGCCTGAGCTCCTTCTACAAATTTGGATGTGGCCAGCTTCTTGGGTGGATCAAGCTCTACAATAACCGTTACAGATTGCTTTGCTTTCTCTCTGAGGCTGGGCTCTGATGAAGGAGGTTCTACAATAGAAAACTGTCCGGCTTTTTGAGCCACGGCCTGCGCCGTCCGCGTTTTTGGAGCTGTGTTTTTAACAGCTGCAGCTATTTGAGCTATGTGCTCCGGTGTTGTACCGCAGCATCCTCCGATAATACCAATCCCCTGGTTTTGAAAATCAAGGGCTTTTTCATAAAAATAGTCTGGATTTGATTGGTAAACAAAACGTCCATCATCGATATCCGGAAGACTTGCATTTGGATGTACCGCATAAAGGGTATGTTCATCGAGGGGTGTCATTTCCAGGGACCGCAGGATGTGATACGGCCCCATTCGGCAGTTCACTCCCACAGCATCCGCGCCGGCCGCCGTCATTTGTTTAAATGCTTCTCCCAGCGGCATCCCGCTGTGCATAACGCCTACTTCACCGAGCGCTACCTGGGCGATCACCGGCAGGTTTGTTTTGCTTTTCGCAAGCTTAATGACCGATAAAATTTCCTGAAGATCATAGAACGTTTCCAGAATAATGCCGTCCGGTTCCGCTTTCAGCAGAGCGTCCAGCTGTTCAGAAAAAGCGCTGCGTATATCTTCATCGTTTTCTTCCATTTTCTGAAGGCCCTTTATACCGCCTATTGTGGCAAAAACAAAAGCTCTGCCTTCTGCAGCTGCCCGGGCTGTTTCAACGCCCAGTCTGTTTATATCAGCTGCTTTATCTTCCAGCTGATACTTGGCAAGCTTAATACGATTTGCTGCATACGTATTGGTCTGAATAATATCCGACCCTGCTTCTACATATTCTTTATGGATGTTTTTAACCAGGCCGGGCTCAGATATATTTAATGCTTCATAGGAACCGCTGTATCCTTTTTCATATAGATACGTTCCCATTGCCCCGTCTCCAATTAACATGCGTTTTGAATATTCCTCTGCCAAATTCACAACGAGCCACTCCCCTGATTCGTGATTTTCTTTTACAGGCGGTCGAGCGCCTGCCCTAAATCCGCGATTATATCTTCTTTATTTTCAATACCTACAGAAAAACGGAGCAGCCGGTTACAGACGCCGTTGGCAATCCGGACTTCCTCCGGAACATCAGCATGTGTTTGTGTGGCCGGATATGTCATGAAGCTCTCTACACCGCCCAGACTTTCTGCAAATGTGATAAGGTTCAGACCGCGGAGCAGGCTGTCGACCCACTGCTCATTTTCAATCCGAAAGGAAAGCATACCGCCTTTTCCGGTGTACAATACGTCCGTCACTTTTGGATGTGTATCCAGAAACTCCGCTACTGCCCGTGCGTTTTCTGTATGCTTTTCCATGCGCAGGGACAATGTTTTCATCCCTCTCATTAACAGCCAGGAATCCATAGGCGACAGTATTGTACCCATCCCGTTATGAAAAGCCGTAATCCGGCTGCTTAACTGCTCATCTTTTGTAACGATTAATCCGGCAATAATATCATTATGGCCGCCCAGATACTTCGAAGCACTGTGTATAACGATATCGGCACCCATATCGAGCGGACGCTGCAGAATCGGTGTGTAAAAAGTGTTATCCACAATCAGCCAGAGACCGTGTTTCTTGGCCAATTTTGACATTTCAGAAATATCGGCTTCCTGCATTAATGGATTGGTCGGCGTTTCTATAAAAAGGGCTTTCGTGCGTTCGGTAATCTTTTGTTCAAATGCCTCTACGTTTCTCGGGTCGCCATATGCAATCGTAATACCCCAGTTTTTCCATCCCTCTTCAAAAAGCCGGTACGTTCCTCCATATAAATCCTGGGAAGCAAGAATTTCGTCATCTTTATCAAAAATGGCAAACAGCGTTTGAATAGCAGCCATTCCTGAGCTCAATGCGTACCCTTTGGCACCATTTTCCAATCCGGCGATTGCCCGCTCCAGAATGTCTCTTGTAGGGTTGCCGGTACGGGAGTAATCAAACCCTGTCGACTCGCCTAATCCCTCGTGACGGAAAGCAGTAGACATGTGAATAGGGGCGCTTACGGCTCCCGTTCTTGGGTCTTCTTTATTTCCAATTTGTACTAGATTTGTTTCGATGTGAAATTTCTTATCCATTATTGTCACCCTTTTTGTGGCTTATTACTATATAGTTGCCTGCGTATCCTAATTTATCATTCCGCTAAAAGACCTTCCTCTAAAAGTAAGAAGAAGGTCTGCGATTTATAAGAGCACCTCTTCTTATCTCTCGGACATCTTCTGCCCGGCGGATTTAGCACCTGACCTGTGTAGGCTGGTTGCTGAGACTTCATAGGGCCTGATCCCTCCGTCTCTCTGGATAAGAAAGCTTTATTTATATAGTTGTGTAGTAAAACCTTACAAGATTAACGATCGAAATGCAATCAAATTGTGCGAATTTGTTGAATTTATTCAGGAGCAGTATCTACATATAAACGGCTGCTATTTCCGCAGACACAGCGGACAAAACCAGTTTGGATCGTACCGTCTTCTTTCCTGCTTCCTTTAAGAACAAATTTCTCCCCGCACCTCGGGCATCGTATGACGACGCGATATCGTTTTTCCTCTATCATAGGCCGTCTATTCCCCTTCCATCTGCCTAAACCTTTTTCCCTTTTCTTCTTTTCTTACAGCTATCCAACATATCAGAAACCCTAGAGGCAGCATCAAATAGACTATGTACTGCCGGTCGATTAATAATAGCAAATCGTACGTGCCGTGTAAAACGAACGGGACCGCCAGGCCTAAAAACAAGAACATTTTTCCGGCAGCGCCTTTCAAAAAGGAGGCTTTCCCTATATAATATCCCATAGTACAGGCAAACAGAGCATGGCTGGCCACCGGCAGAAATGCCCTTCCAAAGGCTATATCCACGCCATACGCTGCGAGGTAAAGAATATTTTCTGCTGCAGCAAAACCAAGCCCTACAGCAAGCGCATAAAGGGTCGTATCGTAAATAGAATGGATCCGGATAAAAGGAATAACGGCAGCGCACAAAATAAACCATTTAAAAAATTCCTCGAGCAGCCCGGCATATAAAAAAGCCTGAAAGAAGACGGAAGCCTCCGTACTTGTCTCTTCTGTAAGCGCATATTGCACTGTCACAATTGGAAAAACAAGCAGCATGCCAAAGAGAAAAGTACGGACCGTTTTGTAAAAGGAACCAGAAGTTGTCTCCTGTGTTAGATAATAGTAGCTTAAAAATGCGATCGAAGGCGCCAGGGCCGCAGTTATGATAGCAAACACTCGCGCATCCGTCCTTTCCTGCTCTGTAATTGCCGGCTAACCATTAATAGAAAAGAGGTATTCTTATGAAGCGGATTTTAACAATACATACCGGGGGCACAATCTCCATGAAAGAAGACAAGCAGACTGGAAGCGTAGCGCCGGGGGAAAAAAACCCTCTGGATCAATGGCATGAAGAAGCCAAGCAGGTAGCTGACATTACCGTGATCCCGTTCTTTCATCTTCCTTCCCCTCATATTACGCCTGAAAATATGTTCGAGCTTTCTGCTTTTATTAACGAAAAACTAGCTGAAGGCCTGTACGATGGGATTGTTATAACGCATGGAACGGATACGCTTGAAGAAACAGCCTACTTTCTCGATCTTCTTCATCGTTCCCCAATACCAATTATTTTGACAGGTGCTATGCGTTCAAGCAATGAATTAGGGGCAGACGGTCCTTACAATTTTCTGGCTGCCATTAGAACGGCTTCTTCTGAGCAGGCTAGAGAAAAGGGAGTGCTCGTTGTGATGAATGATGAAGTTCATTCTGCAATCAACGTAACGAAAACGCACTCTTCTAATGTAGCTACATTCCAGAGTCCTCAATTTGGACCAATCGGTCTCGTCACGCGGCGCGGTATTCTTTTTCATCACAGTCCTTCCGTTAGAGAGCAGTTTTCTATTTCCTCTTTAACGAAGAAAGTATTTCTTCTCAAGGCTTATGCGGGGATGGAAAGAGAAACGATAGACTTGTTAGAGTCCGCCTCTCCTTCCGGCCTCGTCATTGAAGCATTCGGCCAGGGAAACGTCCCGCCCGCTATAGTGCCCGCTATCGAGTCGCTTATAGCAAGGAATATCCCCGTTGTTCTTGTATCAAGATGCTACAGCGGCATTGTCCAGGCAACTTATGAGTATGCCGGTGGAGGCATGCAGCTGAAAAACAAAGGGGTTATTTTTTCAAATGGATTAAATGGCCAAAAAGCCCGGCTTAAATTAATGATTGCCCTCGAAGCAGGAATTACCGGAACAGAACTTACCAATACATTTGAAAGCTGGCCGTCATAATGACGAAGGCCAGCTTTCTTTTTCTTTAATATGAGAGGCAATCTGTTCCCCATGCCATCTGCCGTTTTCAATAAAAATTTCATTAGCATTATCACCGGCTGCGATGACGCCAGCAACATAGAGCCCAGAAACATTTGTTTCCATTGTTTTCTTTATTAAAATGAGGGCGCCCCGCTTCTCCGTTCAGCACTCCTGCCCTTTCCAAAAATGTATGGTCCGGATGATAGCCTGTCATGGCGAATACAAAATCTGCCGGCCACGCTCTGTTTTTGTCATTGTGTATACTCGACGGCCTCTTCCGAAATAGCCGTAACGTCTGCTTCGGATAAGAGATGTATTTTCCCCTGTCTGACGAGCGAATCAAAGTCCGGAAGTATCCAAGGCTTCACATGCTCTGAAAAGGAAGCGCCCCTATACAGAACGGTTACAAATGCTCCAGCTTTTTCAAGCGCAAGCGCTGCATCAACGGCGGAATTTTTCCCGCCGATTACGGCAACACTCCGATGAAAATAAGGGTGGGCTTCTTTAAAATAGGGGAAACATGCGGAAGGCTGCCTCCCTCAATTTCAAGTTTGTTCGGCTGACCGTAATAGCCGGTCGCTATAAATAACATAGTCCGGTGTGTACTGCCTTTTGTATACCGGTCATTGTGCAGGACGAAACAAGAAAAACCGCTGGATGTCTTTTCAATCGAATCCACTGTCATATGAATGAATACGCCAGATCTTCCTGCTCCACTACACGCTTATAATATACCAGTGCTTCCTGGCGGGTAGGCTTTCGGTTAATCGATGTGAAAGGGATATTCCCAACCTCCAGCCTTTCACTGGAGCTGAAAAAAACCTGGTGCACTGGATACTGGTAAATAGCGTCTACGATATTCTGTTTCTCAATGATAACCCGCATCTATCCTCTGCGTTTTAACTCAATAGCAGCTGCTATTCCACATGGCCCTGCTCCTACAATTACTACTGTTTCTCTACTCATATGCTGCACCCTTTTAATTCTTTTTGTTTTCCATCTGCTTATATAATATGTTGCTGATCCATTTTCCCATGCCTCCGCATTTGAACCAACCAGAAAACGGCTGTATTTCTGCGCTTTATCCACATCCATGTATTGAACGGCATGCCCTCCATTCCAATGTTTAAATGAGGATGCTCCATTTTCCATCTCCGTAATGAAGTTCAGTGACGTTTCCAGGTTTTCAAGCAGTGTACAGGAGGTAAAAAAGATATTAGTGTCTATTTCATGCATAACCTGTATTAAATCTTCTTCCGGGATACCTACACCCAGATAGACGACCTCGAATCCTTTTCGTTTTAAATATAAGGTGAAAAAAAGCAGCCCAAGTTCATGACTTTCATTTGGACCTGCAGCTGTTACCACTTTAGGCAGAAATCCTTTCACATTATAGGAGTGCATAATACTTCCAATTTTCGTACGTAGAAAAGAAGTTATATAATGCTCATGGGCGATAGTAATCTGATCGTTTTCCCATAATGTACCTACTTTCACTAAAAGAGTTCCAATATATCCGTCGTTACCTTTTCTAATGTAAACATTGAAAAAGCTTTATTGAGAGCTTCCTGGCATCAGCCTCTCTAAAACGAAGCAGGTGGCTAAGAATTTCTTCTGCAAGAGCATACGTATGGTCTATTTCCATTGGATGAACAGTCGTGCTGTCTATATCTTCAAATTTATCTATAAGATCCACCGCCTGACTGACAGTGAAACCGCTGCTTGTTTTACCCAGAATCCATTTGAGAACTGCTGCGTCTTTTTCCGTATACAGCCGATGGCCGGCTGAATTTCTTTCCGGATGAACAATATTATATCTTCTTTCCCAGGCACGAAGCGTGCCCGGCTGGATACCTAGCATATTGGAAATAGCTTTTATGTTATATTTGCCTTCCGTAGGTTCCATTTCTTTTCCCCCCGCGCCTCTTTATTTCAATGCTCTACCGGTACTAATGTAATAAAATGAGCTTCTGCCCTTGCGCCAAAGCGAAGCGCAGAAGTTGTCGTTCCATATCCATTGCTTACCAGATAAGGTAAGCGTCCGGCCTGTTTCCAACCTCCGGAGTGCGCAGTCCCATGGACCTAAACGAATCTGTCCTCCATGAGAATGGCCGGTGAGCATAAAATGAGCTTCACCCCGGGTCGAGGCCTCTAAAGCCGTAACCGGATAATGTGAAACCAATATTTCTGCTTTTGTCCAGCTGCTGTCTGCTCCGCGGGTTGTTTCGTCAAACCCGGCAATACGCAGCTCCTGGTCCAGAAGCTTCCAGCAATATGTGTTCCCGGCAAGAATTTCTATATGATAAGAGGTTAAAAGACGTTTCAGTTCTAAAGTTCGTTCTTCTTTATCATGATTGCCCCATACAAACAAAGTCGGTGCTCCGCATTGCAGCTGACGCAGGTTATATGCGGTTCTTGCAAAAGGCACGCCTTTTTCTCTAATATCCCCGCCTATTATAATCATATCTGCTTTTTTGTTTATCTGCCTGCTTAAAGACCTGGATATTTTTCTTCTATGTATGTCAGAAATAAAAAAGATGGTTTTTCCTGCAAAGTGTTCAGGAAGCTCTTTTATAAAAAAAAATCTTTCCTTACAACTGCCCGGTGGGCTGCAAAAATCATATACAGCAATAAACCGGCTGCTGCTGAAAAAACCGCGGTTATCGATTTCATTATATCGTCCTTTTATCTGATAGTTTTTTATTTATTCCCTCTAAGTCACTATCATAAACTAGTGCTAACTGCTCCAACTCATGAACGGATTGTGTCGATTTACTGCAGAAACCCTTTACGTCTCTATTTTTCGTTATACTGAATATACGCATGAATAGAAAGGAGATCTATTATGGATTTTGCTGTATTTCTTATAGGCACAATAATGTTTGGTGCAGGTTTTGTACTGCTGCTTTTTTTTCTGGCTAAAAAAATGTCGCTTCTCATTCCATTTATTTTGATGGCCGTGGGTGTGATTATCTGTTTTGTCGGCCTTATACTATCTTCACCTCTGACAGATCAGGACCGCAGCGCATCGCTGACAGAAATCCCTGGTGAACCTGAAGTTCTTCAGACTTAAAGATAATTGCTGCGCTTACTACAATAAGAAGAACAATACCAAGAAAAATAATAAACAACAGATGAGTCATCGTGACAGGCGCATTTTCTTCCTTTTCCTGCCGGCGTACAGCCATTCTTCGAACCGGTTCCTCTTCAGACTCCATGGCTTGATCCTGGCTGTTTTTTTCTTGTTGTTTCCACTCTCGTTTCAAACGGTCTTTTTCTTGTTTCTTTTGTCTTTTCTTTCTGCGCTTTTCTTCTTCCGCCTGCTTTTTCTGAGCCTCTTTTTTTCTTTCTTCTTCCTCTCGTTCCAATCTTTTTTTCTCTGTGCGTTTACCAGGCCTCTCTTCCATCATTAGTCCTTCTCCCCTTTTTCACTCCTGGATGTAGAAGCTGTCAACAGTTCTTCCAGCCTTTTTTTCCAGGAAATTTCAAATATTTCATCTTTTTTTCTGCCTTGATTCAGAGCAGGAACCACCCAGTCGGCTCCGCATAAATCACAGCACTGCTCCGGCTTTTCCTTTAGTATTTCCCCAAAATAGTCCAGCAGGGCCCTGCGCCGGCATGCTTCTTCCTGAAGCCACTTCTCCATGCTGAGCAGCTTCCGCTGCTTCCAGATGGTGCGCCGCTCCTTTACCTCTTTTATTTTTGTTCGGCAGTGAACTATCGGGGTTCTTCTTCCATTCCCTGTAATAATGGAGAAAAAAGCGCAGATGATTTTCTTCCCACCCGCTATATCGGGCAAGTTCTTCCCAGCGGCTTTCCGGTGCTTCCGGGTCAGCAAGAATGCGGGACACGAGCCGGTCTATTTCTTCTTCTGCAGGGAACTCCATCTCAATAAAAAAGCGCGGCAGATAAATATCGTCCTCTTTATATAATAAAATAGCGCTGCTTTTTTTTCCATCTCTTCCAGCTCGTCCAATTTCCTGAACATAGGATTCAAGATCCTTAGGATAATGATAATGAATAATATACCGGACGTCTGGTTTGTTTATTCCCATGCCAAATGCATTCGTACAGCATACAACGTCCAGCTCATCCCGAAGAAACTGCTGCTGGACAAGAATTCGATCCTGCTGAAGCATTCCTCCATGATATGCAGATACACGTTTGTTCGTATGCGTGGTAATATATTCACTTGTTTTTTCTGCTGCAGTCCGGCTGGAAAAGTAAATCATACCGGGATCCGGTGATCGATTTACCGCCTGCAGGAGTTCATTGTTTTTCTCTTCATCAGATAGGGTTTTTTTCACATGAATGGAAATGTTCGGACGGTTTGTTGATTCCTTTACGACAAGCGGTTCTTTCATTTCCAGCTGGCCGATGATGTCTTCTTGTACACCGGGGGCTGCTGTCGCAGTAACGGCAAGTACCGGTGGATTCCCGATTTCTTGACGTGTTTCTTTAATTTTCAAGTAGTCTGTTCTAAATTCATGGCCCCATTGAGAAATACAATGTGCTTCATCAACCGCCAGCAGGGATACCTCTGCAGAACCAAGCGCACGCTTGACTTTATCGAGCTGCAGACTTTCCGGTGAAATAAACAATATCTTTAACTCAGGCAGCTTTCTCAGCACATCTTCTTTTTCGGAGTAGGTTAAGAAACTGTTGTACATATCCACCTGTTTCATTTGCTTTTGCTGCATTTCCTGCATTTGGTTTTCCATTAAGGAGAGAAGCGGCGAAATAACAACGGTAAGTCCGGGCTGAAGATAAGCCGGCAGCTGATAACAAATAGATTTACCTGAGCCTGTTGCCATAACGGCGAGTACGTCTTTTTTTTGAAGCAGGGAGCGGATAATTGTTTCCTGACTGTTTCGAAACGACGTATAGCCAAAGTATGTTTTTAATTCATGCTGAAGATTCATCTGTCTTTCCTCCATAATAAGCAAGCGTTAATCGTATATGAAAATAAGTAACGGTCTCAGGCAGCTGCTCTTTTAGTTCTTTCATTTTCCTCGTCCGCCGGCTGTCGGAAACCGTCTTTATTTTCTCTGCGCTTTCAACCGGTACGTAATCATACAGGGGAAAAGATCTGCTTTCCGAAGCAATTTCAATAATATGGTCTTCAATTGTGCTTCGTTTTAAACGCCTAAGCTGACTGATCTTATCAAAAGACCAGCCTTCATCGAGAAGCCGCTTTGTTTCTGCTGCTGTTTTTGTCAGGCGGACTGAGGAGTCAACAGTTGGAAGTATACTTGTCAGAAGTGGAAAAGAAGAAACATTTTGCTGAAGTACTTCTATTATATAGTGAAGAATTCCATTAAATCTATAAATCACTTCTTCTTCTTCCTGCTTTAATGCTTTAGCTATCTGTGAAAAAGTCAGCCCCGTCCTGGCATAACCGCCCAGCTTATTTGCTGCAATAGCAGCCTCCTGTGGTTCGAGTCCACTCAGCAGTTTTTCGAGCTCATGGAATAGTCCATCCGCGAGCTTTGCCTTTGCCTGCTTACCCGAGGGCCATATCTGTTTGAGCCAGCGTAAAACGGCTTTTTCTCTAGTTACGGGAATAAAATGTCCCGAATCCGCCAGTGAAAAGATAAACACTGCACGAGAAGGGCCAGCCGGTTCCAGAAAATATCGGCTGCCGCACCATATTTCCATTGATTATACAATACAGGCTTCGAATAAACAGACCAAAATGCTTGATCTATCTCTTTTGCCTGATTGGCTGTTTTAATAAAATCGGCGGACTCCAGCAGAAGATGATTATTCTGCAGAAGGGAAATATCGTTTTGAAAGTCTTCCATAGTAAGTTTTGGAAAGGCGCCGTACCATTCAGTCAATTCATACCATTTCATGTCCTGGATGGACTGGGAGCTTTTCTTGCCTGTTAATATGTGATAAACTGCACCTGGCGTTCTATCGCCTTCCAGTTTTAGTAGCACGTGCAAAATGAGACGCCGCCGGAAATTCCATTCCATCGCAGGTTTCCCCCTTGTTACCGCATGATACCCTTGTGGGATTTCAGAAAATTAACGTCTTTAACTGTTGAAAAGTTTACCATGAAAGAATACAATATGAAATAGACTTTGGGTTCTCTTAAAGAGCCCTGTTAATATGTTTACCTGATTAAATGAAGTAGGAGGTTATTGGCTAAGTTTACAATTGATAAAGATACATGTATCGCCTGCGGCGCCTGTGGTGCTGCTGCTCCGGATATTTATGACTATGATGATGAAGGTCTGGCAGAAGTAATCCTTGACGACAATAAAGGTATTACAGCAGTCCCTGAAGACCTCGAAGAAGATATGCTTGACGCGTTTGAAGGCTGTCCGACCGATTCTATTAAAATCGCGGATGAGACCTTTGATGGCGATGCGCTTAAATTCGAATAAATTGTTGAATCCCTGTTAATAAGCAGGGATTTTTCCATTTATCCCGTTTTTATTCCTTTTAGGCGAAATTGACACCTCTGTGAAGGTGTGATACATTGCAATCATCTAAAAGACAAATGTCCTTTTGAAGAGAACACCTGACTCCTGCAATGAGGGTAGTATCACGAAAGCTTCTGCCTCTCACGATGATTTCGTGCGGGCGGAAGCTTTCTATATATATTTAGAGAAAATAGATTGAGGGAGAGTGGAGAGCACTATGATACAACAATCTACAACGGAACATCAGCAGACATCATCTGACAAAGGACATTATCGTATTCTTGTTTCTGATGCGATGAGCAGTGAAGGACTGGCGCCTTTATTGGAAAACAATCAGGTGGACTGCGTACAGCAGACAATCGAAGACACTTCAGATCTAGACAGCTATGACGCTTTGCTGGTCCGCAGCAGCACGACCGTAACAGCAGAATTAATGGATCAGATGACGAATTTAAAAATTGTAGCCCGTGCAGGTGTTGGTGTCGACAACATCGAAATTGAAGAAGCTACTAAGCGCGGTATTGTCGTTGTAAATGCACCAGACGGCAACACTATTTCTACAGCAGAACATACCTTTGCAATGATCATTGCACTTGCCCGGAAAATTCCCCAGGCAAATGCTTCTATAAAAAACAAAAAGTGGGACAGAAAAGCATTTCAAGGCTCTGAGCTCAGAGGAAAAACGCTTGGTATTATCGGATTTGGACGTATTGGTTCAGAACTGTCCAAACGTGCCCACAGTTTTGATATTAATGTGCTCGTTTACGACCCGTTTCTTACGAAAGAACGCGCTGAAAAAATGGGAGTCGAGCTTGCTGATCTGGATGCTATCCTCCGCACATCTGATATTCTTACCGTCCACACCCCTCTTACAAAAGATACAAAGGGGCTTCTTGGAGAAGAAAATATTAAAAAAACAAAACCCGGCGTATTTCTTATTAACTGTGCACGCGGCGGTATTATTGACGAAAAAGCTCTTTACAACAACCTGGAAAGCGGCCATGTAGCCGGCGCAGCTCTTGACGTGTTTGAAGAAGAACCGGCTAATGAAAATCCATTGCTCGCATTTGATCAGGTTGTCGCTACGCCACATATTGCAGCCAGCACGAAAGAAGCCCAGCTCAATGTTGCCTCACAGGTTTCAGAAGAAGTACTGCAGTTTCTAAACGGCATGCCGGCATTAAATTCCATCAACCTGCCGACTATGTCCAAAGAGATCTTTGACACGCTTCAGCCATACTACGAGCTGACAAGAAAAATGGGAAATATCCTTTCCCAAAGCATGAAAACGCCTGTTCAGGACATCGACGTGCATTACAGCGGCGAAGTAACCGAACTTGAAACAAGTGTCCTGACAAGATCACTTATTGCCGGCTTTCTCAGCTCCAGGGTGGATGCTCCCGTCAATGATGTAAATGCTACGATCATTGCCAAGGAAAGAGGCATCACTTACGGTGAAAAGCACCGCTCCGATGAGTCCGGGTACTCCAACCTGATTAAAGCGACAGTAAAAGGGGAAGGAAAAAAATTCGCCATTTACGGAACGTACGTTAAAGCATACGGCCCCCGCATTGTCCGTATTAACGATTTTAACGTTGATTTTTATCCAACCGGTCACTTAATTTATATTCAGCATACCGACCGTCCCGGTGTTATTGGAAAAATGGGACAGCTTCTCGGTAAGCACAACGTAAATATTGCTACCATGCAGGTAGGCCGCCGCCAGGAGGGTGGAGAGGCTATTATGATGCTTGCCGTGGATAAAGAGCCTAATCAAAATGTACTGGATGATTTAACATCTATTGAAGAAATCATCATGGCTGACAAAATAGAAGTATAAGAAATACTATACAACAGTATGTACAGGGATCACTTTCTGCAGGCCATGCCTAAGCTAAAGAGGAAAAAAGACGACCTCTTTTTCTTCACCGACGGCTGGTCTGCGGAGTCTCTCCCTGTTTCTTTTTTATTCTATTCTCTTTCCAATAGATTGCATAAATCTACTAACAAAACGTTTTCTCGATAATCTAAAAAGCAGAGGCCCGCAGCCTCTGCTTTTTATTTTGTTAAAAATAAGCCGGCCGTTCCGCCTGCTATTTTTTCTTGCGGGATCCTTTAAATACGATCGCGCTTCTTTCATATTCAATATCCGCCACTTTTTCCCTCGCATTTACTACCCGTGCTGCAGCAAAGAAATAGTCAGAGAGACGGTTCAGATATTTAAATACGTGCTCGTTAATAGGCTCCTCTTTCATTAGTGAAGCCGTAAGCCGCTCTGCTCTTCTTGTTACCGTGCGCAAAACATGCATTTCTGCCGCTGCAATAGAACCGCCGGGTAAAATAAAACGCTGAAGCTCCGGGGCCTGTGGAATGTATTCGTCAATATGTTCTTCAAGAGCGGTAACCATTTCCGGCGTTACTTTGAACTCGGCATCTTCTTTTACATTGGCCAGGTCGCTTCCGCAGTCGAACAATTCATGCTGAATCTTTACCAGCTCACTTTTCATATCCGGGAACAATTCATCATCGAGCAGTGCAATGGCGCGGCCAACGAATGAATTCAGTTCGTCACATGTACCATAGGCTTCTACACGCACATGATCTTTATCACGGCGTCCTCCGATAATACCCGTTGTTCCTTTGTCTCCGCTTCTCGTATACAGTTTCATTTTATCTCATCCTTTCCATTTTGCAGACTGGCCGTACCATACCTCGTACACCTGCGCTGCTTCTTTCGTTAATCGTTGATACCATAATCCTACCGCATCACGGAGCTGTCTGTCTTTTTTTTCGACTGGTACAATCCCTTTGTTTAGATCTGTTCCAATCACAATCAGCTTTCGCGCCTTATATTCATTTTCCCATTTTATCAGGGTTTTATACCAGGAATATAAGGTTTCCGGATCATCTAAATATCGTTTTACCGCTTCATCAAACGCTTCAATCACTAACAGCCCATTTTGCTCTTCTGGGAGAGTGCAGTCTAAAATGTCCATCTTGTAAAAAGAACACCACGCCCATCTAGTCTCTTTTTGATAGTTCTGCTGGACCCATTCTTTTTTTCCGTTCGCTGTGCCGCCTAAAATCACATCCACTTCTTTACCTCCTCTTTTATAGGATCGCCGCCATAACAGCAGCAGTCCACCAAAGCAGGACTTCTGTCCCCTCAAGAGAAAGCTCCCGCCGTGTCCCCGTTTATGCCTCCAAGTTTGCGTACAAAAAAGCGGTACAGCCCTGCTGTGCAAAAAATAGTAATTACTGCCAGGCTTAATGTGAAAGTAACAGAAAAATAAAAAGCAGGCAGCAGCGCTACGAGAGTAAGACCGGCGAGCTGGTACATATCAGATGATTCTCTTTTCTTTTGGAAAGAGGCTGCAAGCCCCGTCGCCGATAACAGCACTCCACGGCTGACAATAACTCCCATTCCAGCCCGGGACAGCACCGGAACAGCAAATAAAGCGGCGTAAAACATCGATAAGGAGGTGTCCAGCATGACCAGAATTGCTGTGAATTTTCCGGCCAGCAGCAAAATAGTTGTCCATACAGCTCCGGATCCAACTAAAGGATCTTTCATCACAGTCAGTTTTTCCTCCCGCGGCTTCCAGGAAAGAACAGCATCACTTACGTCCATCCACCCATCAAGATGCAGCCCGCCGGATAAAATGATAAAGCAAGCGAGAACCATAAAGCCTGCAGCGTATATGGGAAGACCTGTACTGAGCAGGCCAGTTCCCACAGCAGCAGCGATGACGGCGGCAAATACCCCGCACAGAGGAAAGCAGAGCAGTGCGCGGCGCATCGCTGACGGGGTCCAGTCTATGGAACGGGGCACCGGAAAAATGGTTAGAAATCCTACAGCCAGCAGCAGTCCTTCATAAAAATTCTTTACTTGTTTAATCATCTGCTGTGATTCTCCATTAACTCAATTAAATCATCTACGCTGACATGAGCCTCAAAAGCAGCAGCAAGCTCATCAAGACGCTTGTCCTTTTCTTTTTCGTAATAAACGACCTCAAGCTCTGGAAGTCCTTTCTGCTTTCTCACCTGATTGAGCCATCGACTCCGCCACTCATCGTTGTGAAACACATGATGAAGATATGTGCCTGTTACCCGGCCTCCGACGCTTACAATTCCCTCCGGATCCCCGCCTCTATCAGAATAGAAAAGCGGTACGGCCTCTGCCGAGTATGTAATAGTAGAACGGCCTGTATGAATTTCATATCCGTCAATCCGTTCATTGTCTCCCTCTATACCTGTCCAGCGTCTGGTTGTTTTTTCTGCTTCAAACGATGTAACGACAGGAAGAATGCCAAGTCCCTGCGCCTTCGTTCCGGAAGTGCCGCTATCATGACCGTCTTCATCCAATAATTCCTGTCCCAGCATCTGCAGACCGCCGCAGATACCGACCGCTCTGCCTCCATTGGTAATATAGTTTGTTAACAAGTCAGCTGTTCCTGTTTTTTCCATATATCGCAGATCGAGAATGGTACTTCTTGTACCTGGAATAATGACGGCGTCCGGTTCACCAAAATCGCCGTCAGCGTAAACGAAACGAATGGAGACATCCGGCTCTGCTGTAAAGGGCTCAATGTCGGTATAGTTCGAAATATAAGGGAGGGCAATCACAGCCAAATCAATAGTACGTGTTTCCGATATTTCCCTGGTCAGACGGTTTAAAGAAAGTGAATCCTCCCGTTCCATTTCAATATCGAGCTTGGGAAGCACGCCTAGGAGATACATTTTCTTCTATCCAGTTCACTCCGTCTGTAAACAAAGCCGGATCGCCGCGGAAACGATTGACAATGACTCCCGCCAGTCTCTCCTGATGACCAGGCGGCAAAAGCTGCTGTGTACCGAACAGCTGAGCAAACACGCCTCCTCTTTCTATGTCTGCAACTAAAACAGCAGGAACCTCTGCGGTTTCTGCTGTATATAAATTAGCTAAATCTGAGTCCATTAAATTAATTTCAGCCGGACTGCCTGCGCCTTCCATAATGATGAAATTATAATCTTTTTCCAGTCGTCTAAGTGAGGTTTGAATAGCTTCTTTGGCCATAGGGATAAATTTTGTTCGATAATCAGCAGCCTGCGGGCTCCCCGAAGAAATACCGCGTATGATCACTTCTGCCTTTCTGTCACTTCTTGGTTTCAGCAGTACCGGATTCATATCTACTGTTGCTTCCGTTCTGCATGCTTCGGCCTGTAATCCCTGGGATCGTCCAATCTCCAGACTTTCTGCCGTAATATACGAATTATTGGACATGTTCTGCCCTTTAAAGGGAGCGACAGAAAACCCGCGGTTGGCCAGCGCCCGGCAGAGAGCCGTAACAATATAACTTTTCCCGGCATCAGAAGTGGTGCCCCAGACAATTAATCCTTTCATTACCATTCTCCTTTCATTAGACGGAGGATTCCGTAATTAACGATTCCAGCCAGGTCTGCTTTTTCAACAATCCGGCAGGACAGCCATCCCTGAATTTTTAGAAAATGTATCATATCTGGATAAACAGCAGGCTGATGGCTTATATCACTGCTGACAATTATGAGTGTTGCACTTTTTTTCTCCAGCGCAATGACTGCTTCCAGCATACGAGCCGGCCCTTCCCGTCTGTTCCAGCTCTCTGATGTAAACATTTCGTTGCTGAGCCAGGTCGTCAAACAGTCCAGCAGCACATGATCCCCAGTATTTATCTGCTCCAGACTATTCTTAAGATCAAATGGCTGTTCAATCGTAACCCACGGTACGCGCGCGTTGTTTCTTACCAGTCGATGATCTCTGATACGCTTTTCCATCTCTGTATCCTGCGGAGCTGCTGTAGCTATATACACGGGGCGGCCATCGGTTCTTTCTTGAATGACCTTCTCGGCAAGTGATGTTTTTCCGCTTTTCGCACCACCTTCGATAAAAATTAACATCGCGGCGGCTCTTCCTTCAGCATATCCAACAACCGGTTATTGTCGTCTTTTTCTTTAACAGCGATCCGGATGTAGCAGCCATCCATTCCCCGGAAGGAATATGTATGACGGAGCATAAACCCTCGTGCGGCGGCTCGTTTTAATACCGGCAGCATAGAGCGTTCCCCGGTACCACCTATTAAATAGTAGTTCACCGTGCTTGAACTTACATAATAACCCGCTTTTTTTAATAATGGCAGCAGCCGTGAACGTTCCGCTGCCACAAATTGAGCTGTTAGCTTCCTGAAGGAGTCCAAGCCGGCAGCAAACCGCATCGCTTTTTCAGCAGTAGACCCGATATTCCATGAAGGTGTCCGTTCCCGCATTTTTTTTACGAAGTCCGGCGGGGCTATCGCATATCCAGCACGGATTCCCGGGACGGCATACATTTTGGTCATGGAACGCAGAATAATAATGCAGGGACTTAATTGGACCATCTTACTGTAGGTTATCGGTACGATCTGAAAGTCGAAAAAGGCTTCATCTATAATAAGATATATACCTCGTTCCTCGCATGCTGCAATGATCGCAGCCATCGTTTCTCTGCTTTGGATAGTACCTGTTGGATTGTTTGGGTTACAGAGCCAGACAGAGTATACTCCGTCCAGTGATTGGTTAAAAGCGGCAGGATCGATTTCCCAATTGTCTTCTGCGGTTGTCAAAAAACTATGCACTTTGCAGCCGTAGGCTTCCAAAGCCTTCCTATATTCGGAAAAGGTCGGTTCAATAATCACAGCTTTCTGCCCTGCAAATAACGAAGCAGTAATATAAATTAATTCAGAAGCACCGTTGCCAGGATGAATGGAGGCTTCCTCCACCTCGTTCCAGTCTGCCAGACGTTGTATCAGTTCTGTATAATGATAATCTGGATAGCGCTGAATATCAGCTGTCCATCGCGGTATTTCTTCAAGCAGGTCATGAGGAGCTCCCAGGGGGTTGGTATTCACGCTAAAATCTTTTATGTCAGCAGATGCAGACTGTTCTATTTTTTTCATAAAAGCATCAGGCATTGCACCATGCTCAGGCCAATCCAAGATAAATCCCTCCTCCTATCCACGCCGCTGCCAGAAATAGCACAATCGTCATGTCCCATACAATCATACTTTCCTTAATTCTTTCTTTGCGCAGTGGAAGCGTTCCCACTCCCAGATACGGGCGGTCTCTTACTGTACCGTGGTATACAGCAGGTCCTCCCAATTTTGTAAACAATACAGCCGACATCGCTGATTCTCCAAAACCTGCGTTTGGACTTTCATGCAGGCGGGCATGCTCTGCCGTGTCTTTCCATGTTTTCAGGAGCGTCTGCCTCTTCAGCCATAACGAGCTGAATCCCATAAGAAAAGCGGTCAGGCGCGCGGGCAGCCAATTCAGCAGGTCATCTGTCTTTGCGGCTCCAAATCCAAATGATAGATGTTTTTTTGTTTTATAGCCTATCATCGCATCCGCTGTATTGAAAAAACGGTAGAAGACAGCCAGAGGTGCGCCTCCGAGCAGTGCATAAAAAAGCGGCGCTGTGACACTATCCGAAGTATTTTCCCCGGTACTTTCCACTACGGAACGGGAAATCTGTTCTTCAGTCATAGTCGAGGTATCCCTGGATACGATATAAGACGTTAACAGCCTGGCTTTTTCCAAATTTCCGCCGGCCAGTTCCTCGTGAATAGCTGCAGCTGAGCTCTTCATGCTTCGGCCGCCGATCATCAGCCAGATAATGATGGCCTCCACCGCAATACCCGCTGCCGGATTAAAGATATAGAACAGGCTGATCAGAGCAAACGCTGATCCGGTTAAGATGAATGCTGCTGTGTAAATGAGCACAATTCCTTTTATCTTTTTGGCGCGCTCGGATCCTTTGTTTCCCTGGTCGTCCACATATTGAAGAATATTTCCCATAAGAATAACCGGGTGCCATCTTTTATGAGGATCACCAAACAGCTGGTCAAGAACGTATGCAGCGGTTACTGCAGTCAGGTGAAAGATTAATACCATGATGTTAAAGCCTCTTTCTATTCATTCCTATTTTTCCAATGCATTATATACACTATCGTACACGGCTTTTGCGACATGTCTTCCTAAAACCGTTGCTGTTCCGCCATAAGGATGATGCATTCCTCTCTGCGTCGCCGCTACCATCAAGCTGTCTGTTGAAGTTCCCGTCGCCATTGTACCCGTCACCTGGTCTTTAACATTTCTATCCATCAGCGCCCTTGTTTTTGCTTCGGTTGCTGTCATCATAACCTGGGCAAACGCAGCTTCCGGAAGACGTCCATCGACGAATATCCAAATATTTATTGTGCCTATTTCCATTTGCATATGCTGCTCGTATGCCCGTGAAGCATCGAGGGCGTTGGACACTCCTGCCGTAGCCATCACCCAGACATCGGCTCCTTCAACCATTCTTCTCGTTTCTCTGCCGTTTTCCAGCCTGGCCGCCGTCATCATGCCCACTGCTTCGTCCGGGTCAATCTGATGTGTTTTCATATAATCAATATATTCCTGTTTTGCATCATCGATATTATAATCAAGCGACACATGGCGGTTCACGAATACTTTGTGCCAGCCAAAACCTTCCCCGATAATTGAAGAGGAGAACGTTTTCCAGTAGTCTTCAGATGATATCTTCACAAAATCCCGGCTTCGCTGGATCTCCATCCGGTCGATAGCGGCTTCCTCTTTATCCTTTGCAGCGTTTGGTGTTAACGTAATTAGCGGACTAGGAACAGCAGGATGGGCTTTTTCGGTTAACCGAAGCCGCGTAAACCTCCTCAATTTTATCTTTTTTCAGCACAGTTCCTGGTTTACCCGTTCCTGCATCCCTGCCTTCATCAAGAAGCATCAGGCGGTCACAAAACATCGCTGCCATATTCAAATCATGCAGTATAGCTACGACGGTTATTTTGCCCGCGCTGGTCCATTCCCTAAGTGTATTAAGCAGATTCATTTGATGAGAAATATCCAAATGATTTGTCGGCTCATCCAGAAGGAGAATCTGGGGCTCCTGCGCAAGAGCACGGGCTAAAAGCACCCGCTGTTTTTCACCTCCGCTTAGTGTTTCCATTGGAAGATCTGCAAAGGATTCTACTCTTGTTTCCTGCATTGCCTTGTCCACGATTCTCTTGTCTTCTATTTTAGTGTTGTTGAACCAGCCGCTTTGATGCGGATAGCGGCCAAGTTCCACGACCTGCCTGGCCGTATAGGAAAAAGTTGTTTCCGTGTGCTGGGGAAGAACGGCAATTTTTTTAGCAAGATCTTTATTGGAATAGGTCAAAAGCGCACGACCGTCTATTTCAATAGATCCGGAATCCGTTTCAAGTCCGCGGTACATACATTTAAGAAGGGTTGACTTTCCACTGCCGTTCGGACCGATAATACCAAAAATTTCATGCTCTTGTACCGTTAAGGAAATGTCTTTAATAACATCTTCTCCACCGTATCCAGCCGTGAGCTGATGAACGTCAAACAGCATCTGTCTACCTCCTTTTTCCAATTTGTCTTGACAGACGCCGCTGTTGGAAAAGCAGCAGTCCAAAAACCGGAGCCCCTGCTACTGCCGTAATAACACCAATCGGAAGCTCCGTCGGTGCAATAATCGTACGGGCCAGCAGATCTGTCAGTGCCAGAAACCCTCCGCCGATAAGCATCGAAAGCGGCAGCAAATGCCTGTGATCCGGGCCCCAGATCAATCGGGTTAAATGAGGTACAACGAGCCCAACAAATCCAATAGTTCCAGATACTGCCACTGCCGAACCGGTAATAATAGAAGCGGCAGCTAATATCGCCATTCGCCGGACTTTTGTATTCACTCCCAGCGTCTTTGCCGTTTCTTCTCCAAAAACAAGCGCATTCAGCTCTTTCGCATTCCATAATAAAATCAGGCAGCCTACGATAAAGAAAGGCAGAATCAATCCTACGTATTCCCACCCTCTCATCGCCACACTTCCCATAAGCCAGCTGATAATCTGTCTGAGCTCATCTCCTGTTAAAGCAATCATCAATGATATTAACGAACCTAAAAATGAACTAAAAATGATGCCTGCTAAAATAATCGTTTCTGTGGAAAGGCTGCGCTCAATCGCTTTAACAAACCCAAGCAGAAGCAAGAGCGTAATCATTCCAAACAAAACGCTGACAGCCGGCAGGGTAAACCGACCGAGTCCAGGAATCGAAAGACCTAAAAATATAACTGTTACCGCCCCAAGAGAAGAACCTGAAGATACACCTAGAGTATAAGGGTCCGCCAATGGGTTTTTTAATAATCCTTGAAAGGCAGCGCCTGCGATTGCAAGCCCTGCCCCTACAAGAACCGCTAACAAAACTCTAGGCAGCCTTATTTCTTTAATAATATTAACAAACGTTGTATCCAGATGAGGCGGGAAGTCGAGGCCGAGCGCGGTACGCCCGATAATTTCTGCACTTGTTGCAAATGGCACCTGCACACTTCCAACAGAAACCCCTACTACAATACTCGCTGCTAAAAATGCCAGAGCTGCAATATAAGCAGCCGGCTTACTGCTCTTCAGTAAAGACATCCGGATACACCACTTCTGCCATATGCTGCAGACCATCTGTTAAACGTGGTCCCGGGCGGCTTACCAGATCGCTCTCTAAATCATAAACTTCTTCATTTTCTACTGCAGGCACATCAGACCAGCCATCGCGGTTTAAGATGTTCTCCGTAGAATTTTCCACTCTAAATCCGTATGTTGTAACGATAACATCCGGGTTGAGGCCACAGCATCTCTTCTGTATAAGGAACCCAGCCCTCTTCTTCGGCAGCCGCATTATCAGCCTGAATGATATCAAGCATTTCATCCATAAACGTATTTTGTCCGTAGTATAGATATCAGGCGGCGGCGCATCTACTTCCACCCAGACGGTTTTGCGGTCTTCCTCAGAAATTTCAGAGGCTGTTTCTTCAATAGAGGCCACGTCTTCCTGCATCGTTTCCACTATAGTGGAAGCTTCTTCCTCTGTTCCGGTAGCCTGACCAATCATATCGATCGTATCGTATGTCTCTTCAAATGACGTAGCATCATTTACGATAAGAATCTCTGCCCCCGCTTCTTCAAGCTGATTCAACCCCTCTTCAGAATTCTGTGCAGCAGAAGAATCGGTCAAAATAAGATCCGGCTCGAGAGAGAGAACTGTTTCTACATCAAAATCGAGTCCGCCTACACTCTGTTTTTCCTGAGCTTCTTCCGGATACGTATCAAAATCAGTCACGCCAACGATCTGATCTTCCAGTCCGAGAGCAAATGCGATTTCTGTATTACTTGGCAGCAGACTGACAATATTTCAGGTTCTTCTTCAATCGTTACTTCTTCTCCCATGCCGTCGGTCACGGTTACAGGATATCCTTCCGCCTGCTCGTGTTTTCTTCTTCAGCGTTTTCCTGTTCTTGTCCTTCTTCTGTTTCACCGCCGCAGGCAGCAAGCCCTGCTGCCATTCCAACCGTCATTGTTAACAATAGCGCTTTTTTCATATCATTTCCCCCTAAGTTGGTATATCCTGCAAATCCAGAATGCCAGTACTTTTCATTGAGCTCTATGTAAGATAATAAGAAAAGCTCTTCCCTGAAATGGAAAGAGCGGACATACGCAGCGGCCGCACGCAGCCAAAACGCTTTATATCCGGCATCCTCTTATCCCCGAGAGTGCAGCACCGATTACATATATGGCAGGTATCCTGACTTATGCCCAATTCAAAGATCCTTCCCGTTCTTACAGAACAGTGGACTGCTTCTTTGAAAGCTGCACTTACAGTGGCGGGACCGTACCGGCATTTCACCGGTTTCCCTTTTAACGGAAAGAATATTCTTTCCGACCATATATAGTATATTCTATTTATTAGGACAATCTTCTTTAGTATACATTATCAGTGTTCGATGCACAGCAATTATCGAGCAAATCACTTATCCTTTTTTCCGGCAAATAAAAATCTGCCGGGGAGATCTGCTGTAATCGTATGCAGCCGCATTATAATCCCCGAAGAAATGTACAGGTTCAAGCTGATATCGTTCGAGCATGCGACGCAGCTGTTCTTCCTCATAAAGCTTAACCCGCTCTACATATCGTCTTTCTGCTCCATCTTCTTTAATTGTAATCTTCTTTTCGACATAATCCCTGCCGGCATGTCTTTCCTGAATGACGATCATACCGTCTTTTTCCGTTTCATCGTGTGCAATAAGATTTTCACGGACATACGAAGGGTTTAAATAATCAAATAAAAACCATCCGCCGGGAAGCAGCGCATCAGATGCTTTTTGAAAAACAAGTTCATTTTCTTCATCTTCAAGAAAATAACCGAAGCTTGTAAACACGTTAAATGCGGCCTCGAATTCCTGTTTAATATCAACAGTCCGGATATCGGCGCGTCTGTACTGAACAGGAAGATCATTTGTAAGATCAATGGCCTTCTTTAAGAGCGCCGGGGAGAGGTCAATTCCTGTGACATCAATTCCCTTTCTGCCGAGCCACCTGGCGTGTCTTCCATTTCCACAGCATAAATCGACAGCCTTCATTCCTTTTTCCATAGGCATGTAAGACATCAGCGACTGAAGTTCTCCAGCCGCTTTTGTTTCATCCCGATGGTCATATACTTTTAAATAATCCTCTTGAAAATGCTCCTCAAACCAGGCTTTCATTTTTTCCCCTCCTACCATTCTTCATTTTTTCATTATCAGAAGGGATATAAAAACGAAAGGTCGTTCCCTCATTCATTCTGCTCTGCGCAGCAATGTATCCACCATGTGCTTCTACGATATTCTTGGCGATAGCCAGACCAAGTCCGGTACCTCCCTTGCTCCGCGTCCGCGCTTTATCCGCTTTATAAAACCTTTCAAAAATAAATGGCAGATCTTCATCAGGTATTCCCGTGCCATTGTCAACGACAGCGGCGGATAAACCGTCGGAGCTGTTCGACATTTCCAAAGAACGCGCCCCCGGCTTCAGTATGCCGGATCGCATTATGCACGAGGTTTGTTAACACCTGCTCTATTCGATCAGCATCCGCCAGAATAAATGGTTCATCTCCTTTTACAGAAGACTCCAGCGTCAGCTCTGCTTCTGAGGAAAGCCCTTGAAATTTCTTTTCCATTTTTTCCGTTAAAGCTTTAACGTCCATCCATTCTTTTCCAGGTGAAGATATCCTGCTTCCATACGGGCCAGGTCCAGCAGTTTCATTAACAAGACGCCCCATCCTCAGTGACTCTTCATAAATAATCTGGCCTATCTCTTTTTCTCTTCTTCTGTTGCTGCAATGCCGTCTACGATGGCCTCGCTGTAGCCCTGCAGCATAGATATCGGTGTTCTGAGTTCATGGGAGACATTCGCGATAAAGTCTTTACGAAGCTTATCATGCTGTCTTTCTTCCGTCATGTCCCGTATCACCGCTACAGCACCTCTGACAAACGCTTCATCATATAATGGCGTCATTAGTACAGCATAGCTGCGGCCCTGTACATCTATTTCGGAAAGCTGCTCCTGTTCCATGCCGACCACCTGTTGAAATATTTTTTTCATTTCTTTAGGCAGAGGAGTTGTTTTGCCCTCCTGCTCATTTTGATATTCAAGTGCCAGCAGAAACCGTCAGCAGGCGGATTAGTCAGAACAATAGCGCCTTTGCGGTCAATAGTGATGACTCCATCCGCCATGCTCAGAAGGATACGGCTGAGCTGCTCTTTCTCCTGATTGAGTTCGGTAATATTTTGATTTAATTTCCGTCTCATCCGATTGAACGCATTACCAAGCTGTCCGATCTCATCATTGGAGATGACTGGTACTTTGGTCTCGAAATCCCCTTTAACAACATCCAGAGCAAGCTGCCTCATTTTCCGCAGCGGAGCGGTAATTCTTGTAGATAAAAAAAAGGTAAAAACAGTTGTTAATATGATAGCAATTCCCGCTGACAAAAAATAATCTGCTGGGTTTCGCCTGTCGTATCTTCAATCACATTCAGCGATTGATATAAAAACAATGAGCTTTCTTCGCCGTCGTTTGATACGAATGGAACGCCAACGACAAAGATTTCATCATCATCTTCTTCGCCGCTTCCAAAAAAGTCTCCGTGCATCGTTACATCTTCACGCTCATTAATGACACCGGATAAACGATTGTCTTCATAAAACCGCTCCACCGGAAGAAATATGTTATTAGAATGATTTATCTCCGGATACCAGGCCTCGTCCTCTGTAATAATAACTACCTGCGTGTTATAGGAAGCAGCCATCCGTTCAATCAGCGGTCTTGTTGTTTCTTCGTCCTGTTCTTCGAGGATGCTGACCATTACATTCGCATGATTGGTCAACTGCTCCTCTGCTTCGGAAATATGGTACTGCTCAAAAACTGCAGCAAAAGAAACGTTAGAATAAGAAGAACGACAAGCACTAACAAAAGAATAGTCAGCCATAGTTTTCCAACTACGCTCCGCCACAGCATTAGTCTTTCGCTGCCTCGAATTTATAACCTACTCCCCACACAGTGGAAATCATGTTTGCCGCTTCCTCGGAGATACGGCTCAATTTTTCACGCAGTCGTTTCACGTGTGTATCCACCGTGCGCAGGTCACCGAAGAAGTCATAGTTCCATACGTCTTTTAACAGCTGCTCTCTGGAAAAGACTTTGTCCGGCGACTGGGCAAGGTAGAGAAGCAGTTCATACTCTTTTGGTGTAAGCCCTACCGCTTTGTCATTCACCGTAACACGGTGCGCATCGTTATCAATCGTCAGATGAGGAAAGACAGTACATTTTTCGCTTCTGTTTCCGTCTGCAGAAATTTGGTTGCCGAGGATCTGCGCAGCAGTGCTTTTATCCGAAGAATAACTTCTCTTGGACTAAAAGGTTTCACAATATAATCGTCCGCACCTATTTCAAAGCCCTGTACACGATTGGCTTCTTCTCCTTTAGCAGTCAGCATAAAACCGGCGTTGCTTTTGTTTCCTGAGCTCCTGACAGACTTCTTCTCCGTCCATACCGGGAAGCATCAAGTCCAGAAGGATTACATCAAATTCTTCATTTAACGCCGTTTCAAGCGCTTCTTCCCCGTTCTCAGCTTCGACTACAATAAATTCTTCTTTTTCTAAATACATTTTCAGAAGACGGCGGATGCGGTCTTCATCATCTACAACCAATACTCTTGTTTCCTGTGCCATATAAAGCTGCCTCCTTATTGCCTATTACTCATACTCTCCTGCTTATTTAGCATGATTGCCCTATTCTCTCATCTCCTGCCACTTATCGAAGCCATTCTTCCATAGATTGTAAAAAAAGACTTCCCCCGTGAAGGTTCAGTCTTTGAGGTAATGTTATGCATAGGAATGAAGACCGGCAATAACTAAATTAACAAAAACGAGGTTGAACATAATAATCGCAAAAAATCACACACAGCCATGCCGAACGTTCTCCATGCCATCCGCGGGTTAAACGAAGGTGCAGATAGGCGGCATAAAACAAAAAGGTAATTAATGCCCATACTTCTTTAGGATCCCATCCCCAGAAACGAGTCCAGGCTATCTGTGCCCATATCATAGCAAAAATAAGTCCTCCCAGTGTGAATATAGGAAACCCTATCGCTATGGCTCTATAACTCAACTCGTCAATCTTATCCGGGCTTACGCGCGGATAAGCGGCTGTAAAAATTGACTTAACGGTTTACGAAGCACAAGCCGGACGATGAAATATAAAACAACCGCTGCCGCAAACGTCCATACGAGCGTATTAGCATCATCGCTTCTTATCCATTCCGGCAGAAGGAAAAGAGGTTCCCAGCTTCCCTGTTGAATAAGCTCACCGTTATTTGGTCCAAGAATCGGTGGAAGCTCGTATATCATTTCTGCCTGCAGCCCATTTTCATCTGTGTATTGGAAAACCGTCTGATAGCCAAACAAATTAAATGCATAGCGTATAATCACAAAGGCTACTACAGTAAGCATGCTGAACATAATAAATTCCAGCCAGAATACTTTTTTTCCGCCTCTTTTGAAATCAACCGTCCGGATTAAATAAATCAAGCCGGCGACAAAACCAATGGCTAGTATTCCCTGTCCAAGCGCCGTAGTTGTTACATGTATCTGCAGCCAATAGCTCTGCAGAGCAGGAATTAAAGGCTCTACTTCTGTTGGAAAAATCGATGCATAGGCAATGATCAGCATAATAATCGGCATTGCAAACATTCCAAGAACATTGGATTTGTAGATGGAGTACAAAATCAAAAAGGCAAATCCTATCGCTATTCCGAGAAATGTCGTATATTCAAACATATTGCTGACAGGAGCATGCCCGGAAGCCATCCAGCGTGTTATAAAATAGCCGATTGAAAACAAAAAACCGCCTAAAGCTGCTAAAAATCCGAGCGTCCCCCATTTATTTCCTTTCATATCGCCGAATTTGTCCCGCCATTTTCTTCCGGTTACGGAGACGGCAAAAAGAATTGTTGCGAGTAGATAAAGGAAAAAAGCCGTCAATAATAGATTTCCGCTGAGCTGCTCCATCGCTAGCTTCCCCCTTCTTGTTGTTTTTTCCGTTCTTCCTCTTGTTCTTTTTCAGCTACCTGGTCTACAGGAGGAGAAATACCGGCTTCTTCATCCAATGCGTCAAAATCACGCTTAAGCGTCTGCCAGTGCTTATTGGCATGGCCTGCATACAGAAGGCTGCCATTTTCTTTCTTCAGCCATATTCTTCGGTGGGACCAGTAGGATCCTTGAGTTAAACCAATCATGAATATGATGCCTCCCACTGCAATAAAGGGGAGCGTGTTATCTTTTCGAACCGTCAGTCCGGTTACGTTTTTGTTTCCACATTCTGAAAACTCATTTCATAGTCGTTTTCCCCAAATACATCCTCATTTCTCTGGATACCTACAAAGCTGTACTCTCCCTCTTCCGGGTGTTCTGGTGAAAACATTTGAAAGATAAAAGCGGGATTATCTGGAATACTTGATATCGTAGCAGGTTCTCCCTCTTCGTTAAATTCGAAATTAGGAAAATAAGAGTCAATCACGACACGGTATCCGTCTCCTAAATCATATTCATTTTCAGGGTTAAACAAATCGATCCGAAGTTCACCTGCGCTTTCTCCGGTTTCTCTATTTACCATTTCGAGAATCATCACATTTAATTCATTTAATTTGTAGTCCACCTGGTATAGGCTGAATCCGTCAAAAGAAAGCGGTTCATTTACCCGGATTTCATCCTGGGTTACTTCTTCGAGTTCCGGTTCTTCACCGATTGTCCCGCCTTCTTCCCGTTCATAGACGATCGCATCCGTTTGGAAGGTTTCGACAATATTTCCTCCAGCTCTCTCGAGAGCGGTAGCAAAGGTCTCATCTTCTTCGTCATACATTTCCAGGAAGAACTGTTCGTTTTCAACAAAATATTCGCCGTCCGTCCCCGGCACAACTTCCGTTTCTCCTTCACGCACCCAGACTACTTCATCTACATACATTCCCGGAAAAAAGCGCAGCATCGCGCCGGTTAAAAATATAATCAGTCCGACGTGGTTGACGTATGGACCCCATCTTGAGAAACGCCCTTTTTCTGCAACCAGGTTATCTCCTTCTTCCCGAATCGTAAACTTTTTTTTTTCAAAACTTCCTTCGCCGCTTCCAACTGGTTTTCATCAGCCGGCACCGCCATTTCACCGAACATTCGCTGCCTGCGCAGAAAGCCTTCATTTCTGGTAACTTTTTGATGCTTTAATACCCGGTACAGCGGAACGACCCGGTCAAGGCTTGCAATAATTAACGAAATTCCCAAAGAGGCAATTAACGCCATATACCACCAGGAGCTGTACATATTATGTAATCCGAGCGTGTAATAAATTTGTCCGAGCACCCCGTACTCTTCCTGATAATGATCAGCTGCTGATACGTTATTGGGAATGTACATTTCCTGCGGAAAAATTGTCCCCAGTGAAGATGCCAGTAAAGTTAGTACAATAATCCATATGCCTACTTTTACCGAAGAAAAAAAGTTCCAGATTTTATCGATAATCGACTTATTGTACGTTTGGGAACGACGTGCAACTCCCTCATATCTCATATCTACGAGCGTCTGCTTCTTTGCTTTTTCGTTTAATGGTTTTCCGCACGCTTCACAAAGATCGGTTCCTTCTGGATTTGAGTAACCGCATTCACAAATCACTTTAGCCATTGAAACACCCCATTAGCTTACCCTGCCGGGCATCTGTTTCTTTACTTATTTGATAAAGCAGGCTTTCTGCTTATGTAATGAAACAGAAAGCCTTTTTTTATTCTTTCTCAGCAAGATCACGCAGTTTTTTTATTTCAATTGGTTTTAACTCTCTTGAATCGCCGGGCTCTAAACCATGCAGCGTTAGAAATGCGTAACTTTCACGCTTCAGCTTTATTACTTTATGGCCGATATGTTCAAACATCCGTCTAACCTGCTGGTTTTTTCCTTCATGAATAGAAATTTCAATAATAGAAGAGTTTCCTGATTTATTGGATGACTTCACATTCACTTTAGCAGGTGCTGTTTTTCCGTCTTCTAGATGAATGCCGCGCTCGAGTTTTTTCAGGTTTTCTTTTGATGGTCTGCCTTCTACTTTCGCAATATATGTTTTTACAATTTTATTACGGGGATGCATCATCAAATGGGCAAAGTCACCATCATTTGTTAAAAGAAGCGCTCCCGACGTCTCATAATCGAGGCGTCCTACTGGAAAAATACGCTGCTCTACATCCGGCAGAAAATCGTTAACGACTTTACGGCCTTTATCATCACTTACAGCTGAAATAATCGATTTAGGCTTATATAGAAGAAAATAAATTGGCTGCTCCTTATCCAAAGGAACACCATCTACTTCTACCACGTCATTTCCAACCGTTACTTTTGTTCCTAATTCTTTTACTACCTCACCATTCACAGTCACACGGCCCTCTTCCATCAGCTTCTCTGCTTTTCTTCTGGACGTGATTCCTGCACTTGCTATTACTTTTTGCAATCTTTCCATCTGCTTCACCTCATCCTCTATATCATACGCATCATGCCGGGGAACCACAACCTTTTTTCAGGCCTGAAGCTCCTTATCTTTCGTCTTCTTCCCATGTACCAATCCGGCTGAAAAATTGATCCGGCTCTTCTGATTTTTCTTCAGTGAACTGATCAATATCCGGGAGCTCCTTCAGCGAGGTAAGCTCAAAGTATTCCAAAAAACGTTTAGACGTACGATAGAGAATTGGACGTCCTATCTTATCTGCTCGTCCTGCCTCTGCTATCAGGGCCTTTGCAACCAATGTCTGAAGGGAGCTGCCTGAGCTTACACTTCGTATCTCATCAATTTCCGATTTCGTAATAGGTTCGTTATAAGCTATAATTGCCAGGGTTTCCAAAGCAGCCTGCGAAAGTTTGGGCCGGTCCGGGGTTATGACATATTGTTCTATATACGGAGCAAACTCATCTTTTGTCGCCATATGATAAGTAGTGCCTGCCTGCTTGAGACAAAGCCCGCCTTTTGTTTCATCCCTGTACTGCTTCATTTCCTCGAGCAGAACAGCGCACTCTTCCTCGCTTATCTCCAGCAGGGCTGCTGCTTCTTCTATCTCTACTCCCTGCTCCCCGCTTACATAAAGCAGGGATTCGAGAACTGCCTTTTGTTCTTCCTTATTGATCATACATTGTTCCTCCAGCGGTATGTACCTCTATATCAGAGAAATTGCCATTTTGTGTACAAATAATTTTTTGCTGCTTCATCATTTCCAGCATAGCCAGAAAAGTAACGACCACTTTCGGTTTGTCTGCTTCCCGGAAAAAATCCGCGAATAAACAGCTCCCCTGCCGTGATGCTAAAGTGCTTTCAATAGAACCAATCATCTCTTCCACGGAGTAGGATTCAGGCTTAATCACTGCTGAAGAAGGCTTGTTGAATGCTACGCGTGTCTGCAGTCTCTGCAGGGCATCGATCATATCATAAATAGTTACATTATCAGGCAGCGCCGTATCTTCTTTAGTGTCTTTATAATTCTGCCATGATTCGGAAAATGGCTTTGTATAATACGTTCCGGCCTCGGCTTCATGCTCTTTTAAATAACCTGCCGCCGCTTTATATTTTTTATACTCGGATAAACGATAAATCAGCTCTTCCCGGGGATCATAATCCATGTCTTCCTCTTCTTCTCCTGCAAAAATTGGTGCCGGAAGAAGCATGCTGCTTTTAATCTCCAGCAGGGAGGCGGCCATCACTAAATATTCGCTTGCTACATCAAGCTGAAGCTCCTGCATCGTACGGACATAATCGAGATACTGTGCTGTAACAGCCGAAACAGAAATATTGTAAATGTCTACTTCGGATTGTTGAATTAAATGCAGCAGCAGATCGAGCGGCCCTTCGAATGCATCTATTTTTACACTGTATTTCTTCATTTCTTTTCCCCTCTGCTCGCTTTCACACATATAAATTATATCATACCCGCCTGCCGCTTAACGATAGGCGAATTTATGACGTTTGACGCTTTGGAGTAGATTAATGAAAAGCACTTGTGGTAAAAGTATTGCCTTATGCTGCGTTCCAGAACTTTGTCAAAGAAAATACCCGACGAAAGTGAGGGCATGCTATGCCTCCTGTTTACTCTGACAGCTATATTCAATTCCTCATTCAATTTCACGGCTATCGTGATTACTTTGAATGTCATGAACTATTAGAAGAACACTGGAAAGAAAAAGAAGCAGGAATGCGCGATAAGCACTGGGTCGGCCTGATTCAGCTTGCCGTTGGGCTCTATCATCACCGCCGCGGTAATTTAGCGGGAGCAGAGAAAGTCCTTTTGCGCTCTTCCGGCATCATTGCCGAGCACTCGTCTTCCCTGCAGGAGCTTTCCATTGATACAAATGAGCTGCTGAACCGCATTTATATACAGCTCGATCAGCTTTCATCAAACAGCCCGTACTCGGATTTAAATATCCCGCTGACGGATGCCGGCCTCGTTCAGCACTGCATACAGGAATGCAGCAGCCGTCAGCTTGTCTGGCAGATGAAAAGCAACTTGGAAGATAAAGAATTAATTGACCGCCATACACGTCGGGACCGTTCCGATGTTATTAAAGAGCGCGAAGAACAGAAACTGCTTAGACAGCTTTCTTCAAGCCGCTATTCATTTTAGTTCTCTTTTCCATGAAGAAAGCGTCCGCCTGTTACGAAGCGGACGCTTTTTTACGTACTTTGAATTTCTTCCGGACGGCAGGCATCAAAAAAACCTTTTACAGTCTCAGAAGGAACGATATTTTTTTGAAGACGCTCCTGCATTTCCTCTACCATTCTTTTCCCCAGGCCTTCTCCCCGGTAAGATGGGTTCACACATAAATGCTGCAGCCTGACTGTGTTTTCATCTTCATTTACAAAACCGATAACGCCTACGATATCTTCCTTTTCTTTCCATAAAAAAAGCTCCCAGCTGCTTTCTGTTTCATACTTCTGTACCGTTTCAAGCAGAATTTTAATCTGCTTTTCATCCGGCGTATATGACAGCAGCCCCATTGCAATTTTCCGTTGTGCAGGTTTGAATTTCATAAACATATACATATACCCCTCATAACTTTAGAAAAATGGAAGACATTAACTTCTCAGCAGAATAATGCCCTGAAACAACACGAAAACATGGCGGTTGCTGCCGCCATGTTACGTGATTTATCGATATTGTACATGATTTAAATTAGTTTATCAAGATTCGCCATTTCAATTGCCGCCAGCGCTGCATCTGCGCCTTTATTACCGGCTTTAGTACCAGCACGCTCTATCGCTTCTTCAATTGTATTTGTCGTTAACACGCCGAAGATAACAGGAACATCATAATTCATTGCTACTTGTGATACTCCTTTAGCAGCTTCCGAGCAGACATAATCGAAATGAGGAGTCGCCCCTCGGATAACAGTACCCAATGTAATAATCGCATCATATTTTTTCGACTGGGCGAGTTTTTTTGAGGCATAAGGAATTTCAAATGCGCCCGGCACCCAAACCGTATCAATGTTTTCCTCTTTAACACCGTGGCGCTTCAATGTACCAACGGCTCCTTCAAGCAGGCGTCCGGTAATAAAATCGTTAAAGCGTCCTGTTACTACTGCTATTTTTAAGTCCTGACCTGTCATAGATCCTTCGAAATGTTCTCCCATGTCTGAAAACTCCCTTATTCTGTAATAAATTTTTTAGAAATGAAGCATGTGTCCCATTTTTCCCTGCTTGGTTCGCAAATATTTTTCGTTATCCTTGTTAAATGGCAGCTGAATAGGTACGCGGTCGATTACTTCTAAATCATAGCCCTTCAGCCCGGTAATTTTCCTTGGATTATTAGTAAGCAGGTTCATCTTTTTCACTCCCAGATCCCTGAGAATCTGAGCGCCGATGCCATATTCCCGGAGATCGGGTGCAAATCCAAGCTTTTCGTTAGCTTCTACTGTATCATATCCCTGCTCTTGAAGTTCATAGGCTTTCAGCTTATTAATCAGACCAATACCTCTTCCTTCCTGACGCATATAAAGCAGAATACCGCTTCCTTCCTGTTCAATCTGATGCAGGGCCGCATGAAGCTGCGGACCGCAGTCACAGCGGTGGGAACCGAACACATCCCCGGTTAGACATTCTGAATGCACTCGCACCAGTACAGGTTCATCCGGAAGAATATTTCCTTTCACAAGGGCGATACTCTCTTTTTGGTCAATCACGGATGTATAACCAAAAGCCGTAAATTCTCCAAATTCTGTCGGAAGCTTCACTTCTGTTTCTCTTATAACAAGCTTATCTTTTTTATGACGGTATTTAATAAGGTCCTTAATTGTAATCATTTTCACTTCATGCTTTTCAGCTATTTCCATAAGTTCGGGTACGCGGGCCATTTCTCCATCTTCTTTAATGATCTCACAAATGACCCCCGATGGCTCGGCGCCGGAAAGTCGTGCCAGATCAACCGCCGCTTCCGTATGCCCTGCTCTGCGGAGAACACCGCCTTCTTTAGCAATCAAAGGGAACACGTGGCCGGGACGCTTCAGGTCAAGCGGCCGGGTTTTTTTATCAACAAGCGACAGAATGGTATCCGCCCGCTCTTTTGCAGAAATACCGGTTGATGCACTCTTATGGTCCACACTTACTGTAAAAGCAGTACCGTGAGGATCTGTGTTGTGATCTACCATAGGAACAAGTTCGAGTTCTCTAGCTCTTTGTTCGGTTATAGGCGTACAGACCAGCCCGCGCCCGTGGGTAATCATAAAGTTAATCGTTTCCGGCGTGACTCTATCAGAGAGCGCTACAAAGTCGCCTTCATTTTCTCTGTCTTCATCATCACATACGATGACTGCTTTTCCCTGCATTAATTCATAAATAGCTTCTTCAATTGTATGAAACATGGATTCATTTTCCATGATGCACCTGCCTTCTTCCTATTGGAGTTTTACGCCTTTTTGTATTTTGTTTCAAGCAGGCGTTCCGTGTACTTCATTAATACATCGCATTCTACATTGATAGGATCATTGATCTGCTTGGCAGACAAGTTTGTTTCTTCCCAGGTGTGGGGGATAATCGAAACCGTAATAGTAGATGCTTCATCGTCCACTCCAAATAACGTAAGACTAATACCGTCAAGCGTCACAGATCCTTTCAGCATCATATACGGCATCAGCTGCTCCGGTACTTCAATATGAATATAAACCGCGTTTGCCAGCGGCTCGATGGATGCAATTCTTCCTGCAGCGTCCACATGGCCGCTTACGAAATGACCTCCGAATCGATTATTGGCCGCCATCGCTCTTTCTACATTCACGGGGCTTTTTTCCTGAAGAGCCTGAAGGCTGGTGCTTTTCATTGTTTCAGGCATAACATCCACCTGAAACATGCTTTCGTCAAAAGCAGTGACAGTGAGGCAGACCCCGTTGATGGAAATACTGTCGCCTTCTTTCATATCCTGCATAATTTTTTCAGCTTTTATTTTCAGCTCCATATGGGTCTCATGATCATTCATATGAGCGATAATAGCTTTTTCTTCTATAATCCCTGTAAACATAGCATTCATCCTTCCTTTGGAAAAGCCGTCATCTTAATATCTTCTCCCAATGTTTCCGTTGATTTAATGACAAGCTGCGCTGCGTTTTCCATCAGCTCCATTCCCTGTCCTCCAAACACTGGAAACGCGTCTTTTCCGCCCACCAGCTTAGGCGCTATATAGTAATGAAGTTCCTGAAATGCAGCTGCTTCCAAAAAGCTGCCATGCACAGTAGAACCGCCCTCCACATACAAGGACTGGATGTTTTTTTCACCGAGCTTTTTAAGAAGAACCGAAATAGAAATGGTGTCGTCTGCAAGCTCGATTATTTCTGCTCCTGCCGCTTTTAGTTCCTGCTTTTTCTTTTCTTCGGCCTGGCTTGTGCAGACGATCCAGACAGGGGCGCCATTATCCTGAAGCATTTTCGCAGTTGAAAGCGTCCGCAGCGACGTATCCAGCACAATACGTACCGGCTGTCTGAACGCTTGCTCGAGTCGAACATTTAGAGAGGGGTCGTCTGCAGCTGCTGTTCCTGCACCGACTAATATTGCGTCATGCTTCATACGGTTTAAGTGAACGTCTTTTCTTGCATTTTCCCCAGTAATCCATTTACTGCTTCCTGCATACGTAGCCGTTTTACCATCAAGCGTTGCTGCAGCTTTAAGCGTCACATAAGGAGTTTTTGTTTTCATATAGTGAAAGAAAAAACGGTTGATGCTATCTGCCTTTTCTTTCAGTACACCGATATCAACAGAAATGCCGGCCGCTCTCAGTTTCTCAATTCCCCTGCCTTTTACTTGAGGATTTGGATCAACAGAGGCTATAAAGACTCTTCGGATTCCGTTTTCAATCAGCAGGTCAGCGCAGGGGGGCGTTTTCCCATAATGGCTGCACGGCTCTAATGTTACATAGGCTACAGCGCCTTCTGCCTCCTTGCCTGCCATACGGACTGCATGCACCTCTGCGTGAGGCGTTCCTGCTTTCAGATGAGCGCCCATGCCGACGATTTGATGATTCTTTACTAATACTGCTCCAACTAACGGGTTGGGGATGTTTGTCCGTCAGCAGAAGCGGCCAGATCCAGTGCAAGCTTCATATAGGTTTCATCATTCATTGTTATTACAGCCCTTCCCGCTGACTCGTTCAACAGACTTCGAGGCATATAAAAACCCCCGAAGGACTTTCCTTCGGGGGAGTAATTAATCACGTTTAAATAAGCCCTGTCAACAGGTGCAAAAGGCCGCTGCTGCTTTACGTGTGTATCCACAGCAGGCAGCCTATTTAAACATGGTTTCCTTCTCCCATCCAGACTTTACTGTCGGCTTCGGAATTTCACCGAATCCACCGCTCTGCCTAAGCATTACGGGTCACGGACTAAAAAGAGCGCACTCTTTATCACCGCCGGTTGGGACTTTCACCCGACCCCGAAGGAACTGCCGCACGGCAGATACCAATGTTATTTTCTAAAAAGTATATACCTTATCATATGATAACCAAATGAGAAACGTCAACTAAAAATGCCTGACGGTACTATTATGTAAAAAAACCGGCATTCCGCCGGTTTTTTAAGCCTGTTTATTCGCTCCAGACTTTCACTTCCTGCATAACGTCTCCCTGCTTAATTCTATCAACAGTATCAAGACCTTCTGTTACTTTACCAAAAACAGTATGAACGCCGTCCAGGTGTGGCTGCGGTTCAAAAAGAATAAAGAACTGGCTTCCGCCTGTATCTTTGCCGGCATGTGCCATAGATAAATAGCCTTTACCGTGCTTATTAGGATTTCCTTCTGTTTCACACTTAATAGTATAACCCGGTCCGCCTGTTCCATTGCCGCTTGGGTCTCCGCCCTGAGCTACAAATCCAGGAATGACACGGTGAAAGTTCAATCCGTTGTAAAACCCTTTATTCGCAAGTGTTTCGAAATTTTCTACTGTTCCTGGTGCATCCTGGTCAAAGAATTCAATTTGAATTTCTTCTCCATTTTCAAACTTAATGCTTCCTTTTTTCATTACAATCAACCACCTTTTTTAAAATGTAAAGCCCGGCTGATTAAAACCGGCTGTTCTATTATACCCTCTCTGCAGAGCGGAGAGGCAAATCATTTTTTAATAAATCTTCGTACGTTTCTTTTCTTATAACAAGCTGGGTCGTTCCATTTTCTGCAAACACGACCGGCGGCCTTGAAAACCGGTTATAATTATTAGCCATGGCATACCCATAAGCACCTGTGCAGAAAACAGCCAGCACGTCATCTTCGGCAAGTTCCGGAAGCGGCAGATCCCAAATCAGCATATCTCCTGACTCACAGCATTTTCCGGCTATGGCAAATGTATCTTCTGCTTTGTCATTTGCACGGTTCGCAAGTACCCCTTCATATTCTGCATGATAGAGGGCGGGGCGTATATTATCGGTCATTCCTCCATCGACTGCCGCATACCGGCGCACCCCTGGAATGTTTTTCTGGGATCCTATTTTATAAAGAGTTGTTCCAGCGTCCCCGGTCATCGCCCGGCCGGGTTCAATCCAGATTTCCGGCATATCCAGGCCGTGCAGCGAGCTCTGCTCCTGCACTGTATGAATTAGAGAGGTCACATACTCCTCAGGCAGCAGCGGTTCGTCTCCTTCAACATAACGTATGCCAAAACCTCCGCCTGCATTCAGCACTTCCGGCTCAAAGTCCAGTTCTTCCTTCCAGCGGATAATCTGGCTGAAGAGCTTCTCAATGGCCATCGAAAATCCATGAGTATCAAAAATCTGCGAGCCGATATGGCAGTGAATACCTTTTAGCTGCAGGTAAGGATGATCTTTCAGTCGTTTAATTGCTTCGTCAGCCTGTCCGCTCGTTAAGTCAAAACCAAACTTGGAATCTTCCTGTCCCGTTGAAATATATTCATGTGTATGAGCTTCGATTCCAGGAGTTGTGCGGATCAGCACATGCGGAGACTTTTTCATTTTTTCGGTCTGCTCTTTGAGCATATCGAGTTCATGAAAATTATCTACAACAAAACACCCGACATCCAGATCCAGTGCCATTTGAATTTCTTCAAGGGATTTATTATTTCCATGAAGGTGTACACGCTCCATCGGAAATCCTGCCCGTTTGGCTGTAAGCATTTCCCCGCCTGATACTACGTCCAGACTTAATCCAAGCTCATCAGCAAGCTGAACCATAGCAATACAGCTGAAGGCTTTGCTTGCATAAGCTACTTGATACTGCACGCCTTCTGCTTCAAATGCTTTTTTGAAGCCTCTTGCTCTGCGTCGTATCAGTTCGACATCGTAAACAAAAACCGGCGTCCCATATTCTTTTGTAATATCCATCGTATCCACGCCGCCTATTTCCAGGTGGCCTTTTTGTTTATTTGGCTGGTGCCGTGTAAATACATCGCTTTTCCCCCTACTCCCATTCAGTGATTTATATTGTAGCATCTATTTGCAGGAGTACAAAGAAAAACTCTCGCGGCTGTTTTCAGGCACTATTTTATACGATCGTATCGTGGATAAGCGGTTCGGGTATAACTTCTGACTCGGAATATTCATAGGCCTCTCTAACAATGGCAGCAGCCTCGGCAGCTTCTGTCTGATTGGCATGCAGCACAGCAAGCACATCGCCTGCCTGCACGCGGTCTCCAATCTTTTTACGAAGTTCAATTCCCACAGCATAATCAATTTCATCGTCTTTTGTTGCCCGTCCAGCTCCCAGAGTCATTGCTGCACGTCCAATTTCTGAAGCTTTCATGCCGCTGACATACCCATCTTTTTCTGAAGTGACTTCTATTAAATGTGCAGCATTAAGCAGCAGGCTTGAATCATCCACTGAAGAGGCGTCCCCGCCCTGCGCTTCAATAAACTGCTTCATTTTTTTCAATGCTTCTCCGTTTTCAATAACCTGCTCCACGAGCTTTACGGCCTCTTCCAAATTAGAGGCTTTATCAGCCAGTACTACCATATGAGCTGCAAGCGTAACGCTTAAATCATGAAGATCTTTCGGTCCTTTGCCGTTTAGTGTATCTATGGCTTCTTTTACCTCAAGCGCATTTCCAACGAAGCGGCCCAGCGGCTGATTCATATCGGATATAACAGCCATTGTTTTCCGATCCAGGGATTTCCCTATATCAACCATCGCGCCGGCGAGCTCTCTTGCTTCTTCAACGCTTTCCATGAACGCACCGCTGCCTGTTTTCACATCAAGTACAATAGCATCGGCTCCGGCGGCAATTTTCTTGCTCATGACCGAACTTGCAATTAACGGAATAGAATTCACTGTTCCTGTTACGTCCCGCAGCGAATAGAGCTTCTTATCAGCCGGAGTTAGATTTCCGCTCTGTCCGGCAAGCGCAATTTTATTTTCATTTACGAGCTTAATAAACTCGTCCTGGCTGATTTCTGTCTGAAATCCTGTAAAAGCTTCCAGCTTATCAATTGTTCCTCCGGTATGCCCGAGACCGCGGCCGGACATTTTTGCTACCGGAATGCCAAGCGCAGCTACAATAGGACCCAGAATCAAGGTCGTTTTGTCCCCCACCCCTCCGGTCGAATGTTTGTCGACTTTGACTCCTTCGACTGCAGTGAGGTCAAGCTGGTCTCCGGAAGCCGCCATCGCAAACGTCAACGCGGCAGCCTCCGACTGGGTCATCCCTTTAAAATATACAGCCATTGCAAAGGCAGCTGCCTGGTAATCAGGCACCGTTCCTTTTGTATATTCGTTAATAAACCATTCAATTGCTTCCTGAGGGAGTTCTTTTCCGTCCCGTTTGTCTGTAATGATATCTACCATTCTCATTGTATCTGCCTCGTTTCATTTAGAGTCTTTCTATGCCGGCATATCTTTTATAATCTTTTTTACTAATGAAATAAATTTAGGCTTTGTCCGCGCCGCAGTTTCCATCACTTCCTGATGGGTTACTCCCTGCAGATCTTCTCCAACTGCCATGTCTGTAACGCAGGAAATGCCGAGCACATTCATTCCACTGTGCTGGGCCACGATAACTTCCGGCACCGTGGACATGCCTACTACATCTCCGCCGAGACGGCGAAGCATAATCAATTCTGCTGCAGACATGAAATAAGGTCCTGTAATACCTGCATATACTCCCTGCTGCAGTGTTAAACCATCTTTTTCAGCGCAGCGATGGGCAAGCTCCTGAAATTCTTTATTATATGCTGTACTCATATCAGGAAAGCGGGGGCCGAATGCCTCCAGGTTTTCTCCAATAAGCGGATTGTCGTTTGTCATATTTAAATGGTCTTCGATCACCATTAAATCGCCGGGCTGATAGCTTTTATTCATGCCTCCGCACGCATTGGTTACAATTAGGTTCTCTGCTCCAAGGCTTTTCATAACACGAACTGGAAAGGTTACTTCCTGCATCGAATACCCTTCATAGTAATGAAAGCGTCCCTGCATAGCAATCACTTCTTTTCCCTGAAACTTCCCAATAACCAGGCGCCCTGCATGCCCTTCCACTGTGGATACTGGAAAGTGCGGAATCTCGTTGTAAGGAATGTGGACCGGTTCTTCAATTTCTTCTGCCAGGTCCCCAAGACCTGATCCCAGAATCAAAGCGACAGCAGGAGCTCTGTTTATCCTGGACTGAATAAAATCAGCCGCTTCTTTTATTTCCACTGCAGATATACCCATTTACAGCTCTTCCCCCGTCCATTTTACGATATTTTTCATCAATGATAAAAATTCAGCACGTACCGCTGTCGTCGTTTCCATCACTTCATCGTGGCTGAGAGGCTGGTCCAGGATACCGGCGGCCATGTTGGAAATGCAGGAAATTCCGAGTACCTGTATAGAGGAATGAGCGGCTGCAATAACTTCGGGAACGGTGGACATACCTACGGCATCAGCCCCAAGAATCCGCAGCATTTTTATTTCTGCAGGGGTTTCATAACACGGTCCCGTGTTCGCCGCATACACCCCTTCTTGTAAATCAATTTCGAGTTCTTTCGCGGCTTTATTGGCAATATGGGCAAGTTTTTCAGAATAAGCGTTGGACATATCCGGAAAACGGGTGCCGAACGATTCTTCATTTTTACCGATTAACGGGTTTGCCCCCATTTGATTAATGTGGTCTTTGATCCTCATCAAATTGCCGGCCTTAAACGATTCATTAATGCCGCCGGCAGCATTCGTTACAAACAGCGCTTTTATACCAAGCGAATGCATGACGCGCACTGGAAAAGTAACTTCCTGCATGGAATAGCCTTCGTAATAATGAAAGCGGCCCTTCATCGCTGCAACTGCAACTCCTTCGAGCTTTCCAATAACAAGTTCACCTGCATGACCTTCAACGGTGGAAACAGGAAAGCCTGGTATTTTTTCATAAGGAATAACTACAGCCTCTTCTATTTCGTCCGCGAGAATACCAAGGCCGGACCCTAAAATCAAACCAATTTCAGGCTGAATCGTTGTAAAGGATTGAATGGCACTGCTTGCTTTTTGAACGTTATCTATTATGCTCATTATTTGTCTCCATTCTTGTTTAAAGTTGATAAAAAGCTGCTGCCGTATTCCGGCATCGGTACATTGAAATTTTCAGCGATTGTGGCCCCAATATCAGCAAATGTCTTTCTTGTTCCGAGATCCCGTCCGGTCTTTATAGAGGGCGAATAGGCAAGAAGCGGCACAATCTCTCTTGTATGATCTGTACCCGGATGGACCGGATCATTGCCATGATCTGCCGTAATAATAAGAATATCGTTTTCCTTCATACTCTCCATTACTTCCGGCAGTCTTTGATCAAACTCTTCTATTGCTTTGCCATATCCAATCGGATCACGACGGTGCCCGAATTTTGCGTCAAAGTCAACAAGATTTAAAAAGCTTAGACCTGTAAAATCACGATGCATCGTCTGCATCAATTTATCCATTCCATCCATGTTTGAGGTGGTGCGCAGGGAATCGGTAATACCTTCATTATCAAAAATATCGCTGATCTTTCCAACTGCCAGACTATCCAGACTGCTGTCCTTCAAATAGTTCAGCACAGTCTGTCCGAATGGCTTTAATGCGTAATCGTGCCGGTTGGAAGTGCGTTCAAATGCACCGGCTGCTCCGGTAAAAGGCCGCGCGATGATTCTTCCTAACATATAAGGCGGATCATAGGTCATTTTCCGGGCCTTTTCGCAGATATCATACAGCTCTTCGAGCGGTACGATATCTTCGTGGGCCGCGATCTGCAGAACCGAATCGGCAGAAGTATATACAATTAAATCGCCGCTGTTCACATGCGCTTCGCCAAGCTCTTCTATTATTTCTGTACCTGATGCTACTTTATTGCCAATTACTTTCCGTCCTGTGGCTTCTTCAAGCTTTCCGATTAAATCAGGGGGAACCCTTCTGGAAATGTCTGGAACGGCTCACCGATATAAAGTCCCATCATTTCCCAGTGACCAGTCATCGTGTCCTTGCTCTGAGATGCTTCTTCCATAATGCCGTAGGATGCGGCTGGAGAGGACACTGTTGAAATCCCCTGTGCTTCTTTGATCATTCCCAATCCTAGTTTTTCAAGATTAGGTACATGCAGGCCATTCATCTTTTCTGCTATATGACCGAGCGTGTCGGCACCTTGATCGCCAAACTCTCCGGCATCGGGTGCTTCTCCTATTCCTACTGAATCCATAACAACAACAAACATTCGCTTGAACGGATAATCATTCATCGTTAGTCTCCTTTTTTTCGTTATGCCCTTGGATGATAATGTAAATATACATCCTTAAGTTTATGGGTTGATACATGTGTATATATTTGAGTTGTCGAAATATCGGTGTGACCGAGCATTTCCTGAACGGCTCTCAAATCAGCTCCATTTTCAAGAAGGTGTGTAGCAAAAGAGTGCCTGAGCGTATGCGGGGTGAGGGGCTTTTTCAATGCCGGCCTTTTCCGCAGCTCCCTTTAGTATCTTCCAAAATCCTTGTCTCGAAAGCGGATTTCCGTGATGATTTACAAACAAAGTATCATGCCGTTTTTGCTTCATCAGCTCCAAACGTCCATTTCCTGCATAAGTCTCTACTGCTTCTGCCGCGACTTTTCCAAGAGGGACGATCCGCTCTTTGTTTTTTTTCCCAGACACTGCACAAATCCCATCTCTAAATGAATATCTCCGCTTTTGAGCTCACACAGCTCCGTTACACGAAGACCCGTTGCATACATCAGCTCCAGCATGGCATTTTCTTCGTGAAAAAGCAGTCGTTCCTTTAGAAGCCTCCAGAAGACGGTCTACTTCCTGTGACGTAAGGACAGAGGGAAGCTTTCTGCTTTTTTCGGGGCGTTTCAATAAGTTCAGATGGGTCTTTCTTAGCTTTTCCATCTCTTAGAGCAAATTGATGAAACGCACGAATCGTTGATAGATACCTTGACAACGTAGCAGTCGTACGTCCCTCTTCTTTTTTTTCATGGAGATAGTCCAGAATATGAAGCCTTTCCACATCGGCTGTTTTGGAGACGCCAGCTTTTTCCACGCTTGCTATGTAGTGCTTTAAATCTCTTTGATAGGATTGAACAGTGTTTTGTGACAGTCCCTTTTCCACCCGGCAGTAATGCAGGAAATCCATGATATCCATCTTCACCTCAGAGCCGCCCTCCTTCCATTTACAAATCGTACAGGCATATCATAACATAAGCAATAAAGCGTCATCATCCTTATCTCCTCATCGATTCCAACTTCTAAAAAGTTCTACTTTTCTAACAATAAGACAAAATAAAAAACCTTCTCATTTCTGAAAAGGTTTAACGGACTTTCACCTGATTTTTCTTTTTCGGTTTCTTTTCTGTATCTGATTCCTCTCCTGTGTTTTGGCAGCGGTGGCAAACACCATGAAACGTCAGGCGGTGATCTTTAATTTTGAAGTTCCAGTCTTTTTCTACAATCTTTTCTACATCTCCAAGCAGGTCATCCTGGATCTCATCTACCGTTCCGCATTCAATACAGACAAGATGATGATGGAAATGGGCAGCTCCTTCTTTTCGAAGATCATAACGGGAGACACCGTCTCCAAAATTTATTTTATCGACAATTTCCAGTTCATTTAAAAGCTCAAGGGTGCGGTATACGGTAGCAAGACCGATTTCCGGCGCTTTTCTTTTACGAGTAAGTATACATCTTTGCACTTAGGTGATCTTCCTCATTTTCAAGCAGTACACGAACCGTTGCTTCCCGTTGAGGAGTTAACTTATAGCTTTTGGAATGTAGCTGATTTTTTATCGATCAATACGCTGTTCCACTTTATCCTCCTCCTTCTCAATCAATCTATATTCACATTATAATAATGCTAAAGAGGAGTGTCAATTAATAATGATAATAATACCACTTTATAATAATTATTAAGTGAGAATCAACTATTCCTTGTTGATTCTCAGCTTCAAATATTGAACAGCATACATTGTCTTCGCATCGTGTATAAGATTCTTCTCGATAGCGTCTTCCGCTTCTTCGAGCGAAATTTCTTCTACCTGTACAAATTCATCTTCATCTGTAAACGGGGTGCCCGGCTTATCAATGTCTGCTTCATACAGATGGACCAGTTCATCGCAGAAGCCTGGAGCAGTATAAAAAGAAGCAATTTTTTTCAGGCTGAGTGGTTTATACCCGGTTTCTTCTTCGAGTTCTCGGCCTGCAGTAATATGCGGCTCTTCCCCCTCTTCCATTTTCCCTGCAGGAATTTCCAGTATCTCTTTTTCAAGTGCTTTTCGATACTGACGTACCATCACAATATTATGATCATCTGTCACAGCGATAACTGCTACAGCCCCGGGATGGCGTACAAGTTCTCTTTTACTTGTTTTCCCATTCGGCAGGCCGACTTCTTCTACATCTACATTAATGACCTTACCGCTGTAAATTCTTTCTCCTGAAATAGTCTTTTCTGTAAAATCCATTTTGTTCCTCCTCAGATATTTTCCTCGATAACCTGTTCCATGCGTTCATATGTAACTTCTCCGGCTATTTTTTCAATAATTATACCGTCTTCATCGATAATGACTGTCGTCGGAAGGTATTGAAGCTGATACGCATCTGCCATATCTCCATCTATGTCAATGGCGGAAGGAGACTGGGATAGATTGAATTCTTCTGCGAACGCTTCTGCTTCTTCCTGTGTCCGTTCGTAGGAATTCATGTTCATGGTAAATTACCTTGACATCCTCTTCCCTGTAATTTTCATGGATGTCTAAGAGCGCCGGGAGTTCTCTAACACATGGCTCACACCAGGAAGCCCACATATTAAGGACAATCAGGTTCCCATGGTAGTCACTCAGCGCAGTATCTTCACCGGTACTATAGGAAGGAAGCGAAAAATCCGGAGCGCGGTCTCCCGGCTCTGATCCTACCTGCCTGGCACTGCCGCTGATAATAATATACAAAACAGCAGCTGCTGCCAATCCAATAATTATAAGGGTAACCTTTTCTTATTCATTCCCTCACCTGCCTGCTCATTCTTTCTCTATCATACATAGTTTAGATGTATTTGTGTTTGTCATTTTTGTGATTCAGCAAAGTAGGAGGCTAAAACACCCTTTTCTATTGTTTCGTCGTTTTGCTAAAATAGCATTTGGTAAAGAAAAAGGAGTGAACATAGTGACTATTATCGAAGCATTGATATTTGGAATAGTTCAAGGTATTGCTGAATTTCTTCCTATATCAAGTACAGCACATATTGTTATCGCGCAAATGCTTTTTGGCTATACATTTCCCGGGTTGTCTTTTGAGATTATCCTTCACTTAGGATCTGTAGCGGCTGTCATCTTGTTTTTTCCGAAAAGATATTATTCATCTTATACAGGTCTTCTTTCGTTTTTTACTTAAGCGGAATACAGAAGACAGGCCGGAATTTCTTTTTATCCTATTTATTATCATTGCCACTTTCATTACCGGGGCGTTAGGTATTATCCTTGAAGGCGCTGTAGGCGATGGGATTAAAACGCCATTTGTTATCGCAGGGTCCCTGACACTGACTGGTATTTTCCTCATTCTTATTGAACGCTTCCACCGTATAGGCACCCGTACGGAAAAAGAAATGACCATACTTGATTCTATCGTAGTAGGTCTTGCTCAGACACTTGCTGTTCTGCCGGGGATTTTCACGTTCAGGTTTCTACTCTCATTGCAGGGTTATACGCTGGATTAAGCCGGGAAACAGCCGTGCGGTATTCTTTTTTATTATCTATTCCCGTTATTGCCGGGTCATCTGTGCTTGCTATCGGTGACCTGACTTCCGGCCAGCTTGGCATCATCGGCTATGGGCCAATTGCAGTGGCGTTAATTGCTTCTTTTATTACATCCTATATTGGTATCATCTGGCTGATTGACTTTTTAAACAAAGGCCGCCTGATTTATTTCGCTGTTTATTGTTTTGTGCTGGCTGCATTAGTTATCGGATTTCTTGATGCCGGCACTGTCATTGATGTATAAAACAATAAATGAACTTTTGTATTTCAGAAATCATAATAAAGAGACAGCCGCTGATCGGAGCGCTGTCTCTTTTTCGTTTATATTTAGTGAACAGAACCCTGTAATTTTCTAACCTTTCACCGTCACCGTAGCCATATCAGTCTCACCAGCAGTTACTTCTGTCTGTGCATGAGCAGTAATATCCTGAATCTGTTCTCCTTCAGTAAATACGACAGGTGTAATCAGGCTCTTAGCTTTCTCTTTAATATCAGCAAGCGTAAATTCCACCAGCAGATCGCCCGGGTTTACTTTATCTCCTTCTGATACATGGGTCGTGAAGCCTTCTCCATTTAAAGCAACAGTTTCAAGGCCGATATGAATTAACACGTCTAGACCTTCGTCTGATTTAATACCGACTGCATGCTTTGTAGGGAACACTTGTGAGACCTTTCCTTTAACAGGAGAAACGATTCTGCCTTCAGATGGCTCTACTGCAAATCCCTCTCCCATCATTTTTTCTGAAAAGGTTGGATCCGGAACGTCTTTTAAATCAACAAACTTTCCCGTAGCCGGCGACTTAATCATTACTTCTTTCGGTTCACTTTTTGATCCAAATAGTTTTTTAAACATATTTCCACCTCATCTTCATATTGTGAATACTCTTCTTCCGTTATACCCTTAATGTTTTGTTCTCAATCTGCTTTTAGACAGGGATTCTTCAAGGTCTGTTTTAATATACCATGACCCGGTAATCAGAAGCCACATCGATGCGACGATAAAACCTCCCATCACATCTCCCGGATAGTGCACTCCCAGGTAAATCCTGCTCAGTCCGATCAACAGGATAAGTACAACTGCCGCCGCGGCGACCGCTATTTTCAAAGCTGCATTTTTCACAATGAGCACTGTAATGATTACAATCATTCCGTACATGACAAGCGCGTTCATTGCATGTCCGCTTGGGAAGCTGAATCCATCGGCTTCAATCAGCTGGTTAACAGCAGGTCTCTCTCTGGAGAAAAGATTTTTCAAACCATAGTTTACCGCTCCGCTTCCACCTACTGCCACAGCGGCAATCCAGCCTTTTTTCCATTTTTTCTGAACCCAGAACAACAGGGTAAGAAGTGTCGTTACAATCGTTGTAAAAATAACACTCGCAAGCGACGTTATAAATTTAAATATTTCTGTAGTAAATGTATTCGTCCAGCTTCGCACAGCCTCAATGATTGGCTTTTCCCAGGCTGTAGATGTTCCACCAGCCACATCCTGTGCTAAAATAATGAAAGCGGCTAAGCCGCTGAGACAGACAAGCAGGATCCATTTCTTTTCCAACATATTATCAGCGCCTTCTATCTTATAGTGGGCATAGGTCAGCTGAAAAAGGAGCGCTACGCTATGCAGGAATCATCAAAAAACAGCGTTCTGGATTTTTTATTTTTCTACTATAACAGACGACTGTTAAAAAAACACTTTTATCAACTATTGTACAGAGAGACCGCCCCTGTGCCTTCCGGTCCGGTATTATTTTATGCCAACCACAGCAACTGGTGGGATGGACTCGTCCTGCATTACATAAATCACGCTCATTTAAAAAAAGACGCCTTTGCTATGATTGATGAAGAAGGGCTCAGGCAGTTCCCCTTTTTCCGGAAACTCGGCGCCTTTTCCATAGACCGTTCCAGCGGAAGAAAAATGCTGAAGTCCCTGCAGTATGCCAAAGACAAACTGCACAGCAATAATGCTGTATGGATTTTCCCGCAGGGCCAGGAGGAGCATCTTGAAAAAAGACCGCTGCGGTTTTCTTCCGGTATATCAAGGATCGTCTCCGGCCGTGAGGACGTTCCCGTTATACCGGTATCGCTTTACTACAGCTATTTTCACAAGCAGACACCCTATTTATTTATTGAAACCGGACAACCGATATACTTGACCAGCAGCACGGCCGGCTCCTCATACTCAAGTATCACCACGTATTTGGAAACCCGGCTTACAGAGCAGCTTGATCAGCTCGCTGAAGATGTTATAGAGGAAAACGGCTGGATTCTTTGAAACGCTGCTAAAAGGCAAAGCTACTGTAAGTGAGTCCTTCCAGAAAATATTCCGACGTTCTGACCAGTAAGGAGATGATGTTTATGATTATTTTTGTACAGCGCCTTACTGCTCTGCTTTTCACTTTGGCTAATCTTCTCTATTGTTTATGCCGCGCCCCTCTGGCTTTACGAATACGAAAGCTGCCGGTACGGTGAGTGTGCTCGTCCCATGAGAAATGAAAGAAAAGAATGCTGAAGCGCTTCTTCATAATTTAAAACAAATAAATGCCCCGCACGTCCGCTTTCTTTTTTTAGATGACAGCTCAGAAGACAGCACATTATCTATCCTCAGGAAGAAGACGGCGGAATGGAAGGAAGCTGATGTATTAACCGGCAGGCCCCTGCCGGCCGGATGGACAGGCAAGAATTATGCCTGTCATCAGCTTGCCGAAAAAGCGGACACTGACTTCTTATGTTTTATTGATGCAGACGTCCGGGTCACACCGGACACTATTAATGTGTTTCAGGAAACCGCTCATTCTAGACAGGCTAAGCTGCTTACGGGGTTTCCAAAGTTCCCCGTATCGGTGCACTGGCCGCCCTGCTTGTGCCTATGCAGCATTTTGTTATTGCACTGCATCTTCCGCTCCTGCCCGCAAATTATACCTCACGCCCTATTTTCACCGCGGCTCACGGGGCCTTCATCTTTGTAGAACGGCAGGCTTATGAACAGGCAGGCGGCCATGCCTCTGTTAAAGATGCTATTGTAGATGATGTCGCTCTTACGCGCCTATTTAAGGCAAACGGATTTCGAAGCCTTCTTTTGAATATTACCGAACATGTTACCTGCTATATGTACGAATCAAACCGTGACGTCTGGAGAGGATTCGGTAAAAATATATTTCCCGGCATCGGCAGGTCTTTTCTTCTCGCCGTCCTGCTGACTTTGTTTTACACCGTATTCTTTATTGTTCCTCTGCCTCTTTTCATCTATGGGGCTGCAGCGGCCAGCTGGCTGTTTTGTCTGCCTTACCTGCTTATCGTCTTTATGAAACTATACACTGATATTGTATTCCGCCAGAAGAAATGGCTCTGCCTGTTTATGCCTTTTTCTGCAGCGGCTCTTCTTGCTGTGCTTTTCTACTCTATCTACCTTACCGTACGACAAAAAGGCTACACATGGAAAGGAAGAACCTACCAATGACAAAATCTATTATTATTGGTGCCGGGCTTGGCGGTTTATCATGCGCTGTCCTGCTTGCCTCGCGCGGCCATAATGTTTCCGTTTATGAAAAAACAGCACGGTCGGCGGAAAACTGCACTCCCTTACGCTTGGTACCCACACTTTCGACTTTGACCGAACACTATTACAATGCCCTGGGTATTCAACCAAGTGCTTTGAGCTCGCCGGTTTGACCCCCTCCGACTATTTCCAGTTTCAGCGGCTGTCTAAACATACACGCCATCATTTTTCAAATGGAAGCATGCTTGATTCTGAGGACAGTCTGGACAGCGCAGCCGATGCTATCAGCCGCTTTGCCGGGAAGAAAGATGCGAAACAATTTAAAAAATACATGAAGCGTACCAGCCGTTTATTTCATACTGCCTCTGCTTCTTTTTTTCCGAGAACGTTTCGTTCTCCTCTTGATTACCTTTCCCCTGAATTATTCAGCGCTCTTCTGAAAGTAAAGCCGCTGCAGACTATGCACCGTTTTCATGCATCGACATTTGATGATCAGCGCCTGCAGCAGATGTTTGACCGTTATGCTACCTACATTGGATCTTCCCCGTACAGCACCCCTGCTACTTTCTCTTTAATCAGCTATCTGGAATGGGCGGACGGAGTGTACTATACGAAAGGCGGAAACGCAGCTATCGCAGACGGGCTGGAAAAGGCGGCTTTAGATCTCGGCGTGCGTTTTTATAAAAATACGGAAGTGACAGAAATACTCGTGGAGCAGCGGCGTGCCGTTGGTATACGGACTGATAAAGATACAGAAACGGCCGATCATATTGTGCTGAACGGAGATCTGCTTACGCAGTTTCCCTCGTTAGTTGAGGAAAGCCTCCGTCCCCGCTTCACTAATCGCAGAGCAGAAAGTACGGAAGCCTCCATATCTGCCTTTGTTATTATGGCAGCACTGGACACAAGACTTCCTCAGCTCAAGCACCATCAGGTATTTTTCAGCTCTGATTATAAAAAGGAATTCCAGGAGCTGTTTGCACATAATCAATATGCAGCGGAACCGACGATTTATATAAGCAACTCGTCTTATACAGATTCTTCTATATCACCGGATGGAGATAATTTATTCATCCTTATCAACGCTCCTTCCCTGCCGGGAGGCGTTCTTACCGCCTCCGAGCAGGCGGCATACAGAGATACTATTTATGACCTTCTGGAAGAAAAGGGTATCTTCATCCGTCCTCACCTTGTTCATGAAAAAATAATAACCCCGACTAACCTGGCTCAAGATTATTACGCGTTCAGGGGATCTATCTACGGGGCTGCCTCCAACAGACGTCGTGATGCCTTTTTAAGACCATATAACGAATCAGCGGATATTTCCCGCCTATCCTTCACAGGAGGTTCCACCATCCGGGAGGCGGCTCACCTATGGTCGTGCTCAGCGGCCGCGAAACAGCCAGAACTATTTTAAAAAAAGACGGGATTCTGCTGGATTATTCCTGAAAGTAAATAAACGATCTCCTGGCAGTCAGCCGGAGATCGTTTTTAGTATATTTTTTTTGTCATCGTTGGAGACAACCATCCGCTGTTGAAACACATTATAATCATTTTTACGGGCCGCATGAAGAATAGCCCAGTACATATAGGCGGAAGCTTTAACCGGAAACCTGGCGTCTTCAGGATACTCCTCTATAGAAATAAGTCCTTCTTTATATAAATCTTCTGCCCGAACCGCTACTTCTTCCCAAGCTTGAATAAAAGAAGGTGTTTTTTCTTTATTTTCCAGCTGCTCCGGAGAATATCCGTGCTTTTTCATAATGTCCTCGGGAAAATATATCCGGTTTAAATAAAGATCCTCGCCGATGTCCCGAAGAATATTCGTAAGCTGCATAGCCGTTCCTAACGATACAGCTCCCTGTTTTAAATGATCAAATCCCTGCGGCGATAAAATAGGCAGCAGCATTAACCCCACGGTCCCTGCCACATAATATCCATAGGTTTCCACTTCCTCGAGGGTTTGATACCGTGTTTTCACTAAGTCCCAGTGCTGACCTTCCAGCATATCTAGAAAGGGATATCTTTCCATGGGGAAATGAGTGAAGACGTCATCCAGTGCCGTCCATAAAGAAGAATTCCGATCCCAGTTCCCTTCAAAAAATTGGATCAGCTCTTCCCGAAAAGACGCCCATTCTCTCTCTTTATTGGTTCCTTCGTCTACGATATCATCCGCCGTTCGGCAGAAAGCATAGACCGCCCAGACTGCCTGCCGTTTCTTTTCCGGCAGCAGATCAAAGGCTTTGGCAAATGTTTTGCTGTTTTTTAAGATAATCTGGTGGCAGTCAGAATATGCTTTCTCCAGAGGTATCATCACTGTTCCTCCTTTAGCTTTTCCAATACTAATTTTTATACAGGCTTTAAATGCTGGGCCAGCAGGCGGGCTCCCTGCATCACAATGGGAACGCCTCCGCCCGGATGAACGGATGCTCCTACGGCGAAAATATTATCCGCTTTAAAAGGTTTCAATTGAGGGCGGAATACAGCTGACTGGCCGAGTGTAGGCTGTATTCCGAAGCTCCCGCCCTCATATAAACCATCCGCTTCCGCCTGATCAGGTGTACGGATTTTTTTCCAGATAATGTGACTGCTCAAGTCCGGATAGCCGCGGGCTTCTACCAATTCGATCATTCTATCGGTATATTCTTCTTTATTCTCCCAAAAAGAGCTGTCTGTACCCGATGGAACAGGAATCAACATATAGAGTACGCTCTGTCCGGAGGGAGCGAGAGACTCGTCCATCACTGTAGGATTAAATACATAAATAGAAGGGTCTTTATGAAGCTGTCTGCGTTTGAAAACATCTTCCATATGTTCATCCAGGTTTTCTCCCATAAAGAACTGGTGAATGCCTTCCTCTTTATATACTTTATCTATTCCCAAATAGATCAGCAGGCAACCCGATGAAGCTTCATATGATGTTTCCTTCTGCTTCGTTATCAACTGTTTAGCTTTAGGGAAATCACCGTTCAAGATAAGTTGATCCGCCTTCACACGACCTGATGGGGTGAGCACGGACTCAAACTGGCGGTCTTCGGTATAATCCACCTGCAGTACTTCCTCATTCAGTCTTATATCGACGCCGCGCTCCCTAAGTTCTTTCTCAAGGATCTCAATCAAACTCGCATACCCCCCTTCGATGTACCACACTCCATGAAAGTGTTCGCTGAATGTGACTAACGAGTAGAGAGCGGGAGAGTGGGATGGATGGCCTCCGATGTAAAGCGTTTGAAATTGAAAAGCCTGCTGCAGCATAGGATGATCAAAATATTGCTGCGATTGCTTTTTTACGTTTTGGTAGGCTTTCATTTTCAGCAGCGAGCTTATGTTTTTTTTCGTAAAAAATGTGTGTTTCTTGTAAAAGCTGTTTTCCAGAAAAGCCGCTTTCCTGATTCGAAACGGCCTTTCATATCCTGCATAAACTGTAAATAATGCTCCTCTTCTCCAGGAAAGCAGCGGGTAATTTCCTCAAGCTGTTTTTCTGTATCGCTCCACTTTGTAAAAGAAGGACCGTTTCGAAAGTGCATTGTATAAAGAGGATCAAGACGTTTCATCGGAATCTTTTTCTATCTACTCCCGCCTCTTCCAAAATCGATAAAATCACTTCCGGGAGAAGCACAATCGTCGGACCTTCATCTATCTTGAAGCCGGCTTCTTCTACAAATCTAATTCTTCCGCCAAGCAATGATTTTTTCTCTAATAATAACACGTCTTCCTGATAATGGGACAGGTATAAGGCTGTTACCAGCCCTCCGATACCTCCGCCGGCGATTATTGTTTTCATTCAGCTGTTCTCCCCTGTCTTTGCCTGCTCTTGATTTCGCCGGCCGTAATACGGGCAGACTGAATGATAGTCGGCAGTCCGCTTCCGGGATGTGTGCCGCCGCCTACCAGCCAGCAGTTTTCAATGTCCTCAAATTTATTATGAGGACGAAAGTACATCATTTGATCGAGCGAATGAGCTAAGTTAAAGGTAGCCCCATTATAAACAAAATAATCTTCTTCCCAATCTTTTGGTGTCGTGATCATTTCTGTAACAATATGATCTCTAACTCCTTTAAACGCTGTCCGCTTTTCCAAAATGTCTAACGCAAGATCCCGAAACCGCTGCTTTTCCTTTTCCCAGTCAATCTTGCTCAGATTGTTTGGAACCGGAACAAGGATATAAAGAGCCGACTGTCCTTCTGGAGCGAGCGAATCATCCGTTACCGATCCATTCTGAACATAAATGGACGGATCTTTGGAAAGCAGCTTTGTGCCTGTGATTTCTTCTACATTTTGTTTATAGTCATCAGCAAATACAATGGTGTGATGCTGGGTATCATAGATAGTATCGAGTCCAAGATAAATCATAAATGCAGAACAGGAATATTCCATGCTGTCCAGTTTTTTCTGATTCCATTTTTTTAATTCGCCTTTTTCAAACAGAGTAGAGGCCGCATGGGCAAAGTCGGCATTGATAATCACTTCATCGGCTGCCACCTGTTCGCCGGAATCCAGTTCCACTCCAACCGCACGGCCGTCCTCCACTAAAACGCGTTTAACTCCGGTTCCTGTTCTGACAGCTCCTCCATCTTCGCGTATGGCTTCCGCCATCGCCTCAGAGAGCTGATTCATTCCTCCGAGCGGATGAAACACTCCGTATTCGTATTCCATGTACGATAGTATACTGAATGCACCCGGACAGTTCCACGGAGACATACCTAAGTATTTGGACTGGAACGTAAACGTCAGCTTTAAACGTTCATCCGTGAAATAATCAGAGAGCACGTCGTACAGCGATTTACCTAAAGCAAGCTGAGGCACCGCTTTCAGCGTTCGAAGACGCAAATAATCCCTCCATTGGCCGTGCGTGTTCTGAAGAATAGGCATCAGCTTATCAAATCTTTTTTTTGTGCCTTCCATAAACGCATAATAGCCATCTTCATCACCAGGGAAATGTTTTTTTATACGATCATACATTTCCTGCTTATCGGTAGTAGGAAAAAACGACAGGTCATTAAAAACAAGTTCATACATTGGCTCTATCTTTTTCAAAGTAACATAATCATGAAGGTCTCTCCGGCTTTCCTGGAAGGCTTCTTCGAGAATATGCGGCATGTTCAGAAAGGTTGGCCCACGGTCAAATACATAGCCGTCCTTTTCTATTCTTGACGTTCTTCCGCCTACGTATGGCTGTTTTTCAAAAACGCTGACCTGAAAACCCTTGGATTGCAGCAGCATACCTGCTGCAAGGCCTCCGGGGCCTCCCCCTATTACAATGATGTGTTTGGCCGCCATATTGCGTTGCCCCTCTCTCTGTGCTGTTCTGTTTAAATTTTATCGTTTGGTGGATAGTGTATGAACGAGGCTTATGTTCTGTCCAATATTTGTACAACTAAATATACCTTAGTTTGCCTTTTTTATACAAGCAGAAACGATTGTCGGATGCTCTCCATCGGAGCATCTGTTTATAAAAAGAAAGCTCCTGTTAAAGAAACAGGAACCATCGCGGTTATTCTTTTTTTGAAGTTCAAGCAGATACCATCCGCCTTCTTTCAGCACAGGTTCAACCGATACAAGCTTCAGGCCGCTAAGCTTTCCAATGGCGCGGATTTCCTTTTCACTGGGGAGCGGATGTAAATTTTCATGAGCCGACATAAAACTGTTGAATGCGGTGGAAAACGCTTTTCCATGTTTGGAATCATGCAGCGGCGACATAATAAGCAGCGTACCTTTTTTTGCAAGTATTCTGGCAGCATGATCAAAAACGTCCTGGCGTTTTCCCGGGGAGAAATAGTATAGAAGGTTATTCATCATCACCATATCCTGGCGGGCTTTCATGTGCACATAGTTATCAAAGTTTTCATGGTGATGTAATGGAGGTGCCTTCACACCGATTTTTTAGCCGTTTCATACAGCTCACTGTGCATCTCTACTCCTGTCAGCCGAATATCCGGCTTCTGTTCATGAATTCTGCGCAAGTAGCCGGCGTATCCACAGCCAATAATCAATAATGGATTTTATTTTTCTCTTCTTAATTATTTTCATCACTTTTGGGAATGCCAGCGTTTCCAAAAGAGCCGATGTTTCTGCTACTGTTTGCCATAATCTTTCTCTAAATACGTTACTTTATCATATCCGCGCATTAAATCTTTGTACGCAAGAAGCGTTGGAACATGAAGCTCCATCATTTCTTTTAAAATAACTCCCACTGAATCCGGGCTTTCCTTTGATAAGTATTTATAGATGGAAGCTTCTGTTTTTATTTTACCGCCTCGTTTTTTCTCCAGATGTCCTAACGAGAGACCAACTTCAATCCATCTGGAAAGCAGTACGCTGTCCAGGTGATAGGATTCCACCACGTCTTCCGGCTTTGCCGATTTTTCAAAATAGTCAAATAAATGAAGGGCATGACCGATATGGGCATGCCACGTCTCTAAAAACGTTTCGTTTTTCTGCATCCACTTTTTTGCCTGCCATAGTCTTTTCCATTCGTTGAGCATGACTTCACCTCTTTACTGTTGTAGGCCGGACCATTCATTTCGATTCTGATGCCTCTACTAGAGAATCTTCCCTCCTCTTAAAAGGAATAAACCTGCCGCAGCGCTTTTCAAAAGGCATCGCAATATTAAAAAACAGCCCTTTTTTCAGGGCTGTCAGGCGGCTGAAGAGCTTCTTCAGCCTTATTATTTATTTACTTTGGAATAGTGCTGCAGTACCTTGTCTACCGAAGCACCATAGCTTTCACCGAAATATTTAGATGCACAAGCAGATAATACAGCTGATAAAGCGGTTTACGTTCTTCAAATTCCTTGGAAAAAGGGTAGATGGATTCGTAGGAATCGTAAAAAGCGTCGGAAAATCCGCCAAATAAATATGTAAAAGCAATATCAAATTCCCTGTCTCCATAAAAAACGGCAGGATCCATGACGCACGGTATACCGCCGGGGCCGCCGATCCAATTGCCGCCCCACAAGTCGCCATGCACTTTAACCGGTGCACCTTTTGAAGGAATCCATTCCGACAGCCGGCTCATAATATCATATGCGTTGCGCTCTCTTTGGAGCGTCAGCCTTCCCATTGATCTGGCCAGATCAAGCTGAGGCTTTAAACGTTTTTCCCTGAAGAAAAGGAGCCAGTCCTCTTCCCAGCCGTTCACCTGAGGCAGTTCACCGATGAAGTTATCTTCTTCCAGACCGTAAAAAACTGCCGGTCTGTGAATGAAGTGCTGCGATGCCCGCACCAAGCAGCTCCTCAGCTTCTCTGTTTTTTTCTCCTGATACGAATTCCATCACAATGTATTTCTTGCTCCACGTATGCACTTTAGGAATATACAGGCCTTCCGTGCCTCTTATAAAATCAAGTCCGGCGGCTTCCTGCTTAAAAAAATCCTGCGGTGCCTCTTCATGCCATTTAACAAAAAAGTCTCCCTCAGACGTCCGTACACGATAAGCCGTACTGATACTTCCTCCGCTTACAGGTTCTATACCTATGATGGAAAGACCGCTATCAATTGTCTGGACAGCCTGCTCTATTTTTGACTTCATAGACCCTCTCTCTTTCTCACCCAGTTTAGCAATGGCTTACAGCTTTGTTCTATCATATCATAGACCCCTGAAAAATCACCTGAGAAATAAGGATCCGGTACATTAATATTATCAGGGGCGTCCGGGTGGAATTCGAGCAGCCGTGAGACTGCTTTGGCAGAATCCGCTGAAAGAATAGAGCGTACGCTTTGTTCATTGGCTTCATCCATAACGATAATATATGTTTCTTTCGTTATTTTTTCTTTATTAAATAAAGAAGCCTGAAGTCCTGTCGTATCGATATTGTTATCCTTTAATACTTGCAGCGTTTTCTCATGAGGAGATCGGCCGATGTGCCAGTCTCCAAGTCCACAGGATTCTATATCGAGGGCATGTTCAAGCCCTGCCTCTTCCGCATAATGACGGAATACGGCTTCAGCCATTGGAGACCGGCAGATGTTGCCAAGACAGACAAATAGCACATGAGTCTTCATGAAAGTCCCTCCTTGACAGTATTTTAGCAAGATTTTTTATACAATAACAGCCGGTGCTTCAGAGAGCATCCGGCTTGAATAGTTATTATTGTCTTTGTTTTTGTTTCCAACCGCATGCATTCAGGCGTATAGATGCACAAGCAGCCCTTTAACAACGCCAGCCTGTTCCAGCACATCAAGACGTGTTTTCTCTTTATCAAAAACGGCTTTTGACAGATCAAGCATGCTTTCTTCCAATTCTTCTGCCGGTTTCCATAGTTTTAATGAGCGTCTATTGGAGAATTCATGTTCCTCTGTAAATTCAAAACCGGTTTCTACTGTTTCTTTCAAGAACTGCCTGACAAGATCTTTATATTTCTGAAGAGCGCCCAATGTCCGATGCTCCGACAAATATTCTCCCTGCTTTTGAAGTGCCTGTTTTACGTTTTCGAGTTTTTCTGTATGATAGCCTTTTGCAGAGGTCTGCAGCATATCAGAAAAAGCTTTTGCTGGTTTTGCCGAAGGATCGGCAGCGGGCCGTAATCCTTCTGCCCCCCATTTACTCTGCTTTTGAAGTCCGGTTATATCCATATACACCATTCCCTTGGTTATTGTACTTTACTATCGGCTTGATTTCTATTTCGTTAACCCGGACTGCTGATTAGATAGGAAAAATTATTCAGAAGCGCTGTGTTCTACAATGGCAAGCACAACTTCTGTAATCTTTACCAGTTCGCTTACAGGCATTTTTTCATTGGTCGTGTGGATTTCTTCGTAGCCAACAGCATTGACTGTAGGAATACCATAGCCGCTTATAATGTTGCCATCACTGCCTCCACCGCTCGTTAAAAGCTCTGGAGTCCTGCCTGCCTTTTTAATGGCCTGCTGGGCCGTTTGGACAACCTTATCTTCTTCAGAGAGCTTGTATCCCGGATACATAATATCGATTTCCACTTCGGCTTCGGCTCCCATTTCTAAAGCTGCCTCTTCAAAGCCTTTTTTCATTCTGCTACCTGCTTATCAAGCTTGTCTCTTACAAGCGAACGTGCTTCTGCCAGAATATGGACTTCGTCGCATACATGGGTCTGGGAGCCGCCTTCAAACCGGCCGATATTTGCTGTAGTTTCTTTGTCGATTCGTCCCAGCGGCATCTTGGAAACCGCCTTGGAGGCAACCGTAATAGCAGAAATCCCTTTTTCGGAGCCACTCCGGCATGGGCTGTTTTGCCTTTGATTACTGCCTTGATTTTTGCCTGCGTTGGTGCAGCGACGATAATGTTACCTACATCTCCATCGCTGTCGAGCGCGTATCCGTAATCTGCTTTTAACAAGCTTGTGTCCAGCGCCTTGGCACCTATAAGTCCGGATTCTTCTCCTACGGTAATAATAAATTGAATATCCGCATGGTTAATATTCTGCTCTTTTAACTGGCGGATCGCTTCGAGCATAGCTGCAATACCTGCTTTGTCATCTGCCCCGAGAATAGTCGTTCCGTCCGTCTTAATGTAGCCTTCTTCCATGAATGGTTTGATGCCTTTTCCCGGTAAACGGTATCCATATGAGAAGTAAAGTATAGAACGGGGCCTGTTTGTTTTGAACCTTTTAACGTAACGATCAGGTTTCCTGCGGCATGTTCCGTCGTGGAAGCCGCATCGTCTTCCTGTACCTCACAGCCAAGCGCTGTGAATTTTTCTTTCAGTACGAGAGATATTTCTTTTTCATTTTTTGTTTCAGAGTCTACTTTTACTAGTTCTATAAATTCGTCGACGATCCGCTGTTCATTTACCATAACTGTTATCCATCCTCTTTATTTGATTTACGCATAGTTCCACCAGCACCCGTCCGCTGTCTCCGGGATGAAGAAACGCAACGAGCGCTCCTCCTGCTCCGGAGGATGCATGGTCCTGCAGGGTCCTGATGCCTTCCATTCTTATTTCTTTGAGCCTCTCTTCTACGTTCTTTACACCGAAGGCCACATGATGAATGCCCTCTCCTTTTTTTTCAAGAAAGGTATAAATAGGTCCATTTGTTCCAAGCGGTTCCAAAAGCTCTATTTTCGATTCGCCGATAGAAAGAAAGGCTACTTTAACGTGCTGCGACTCCACCACTTCTGTGCCCAGTAATTCCAGTCCCAGTACATCAGTGTAAAATGGCAGACTCTTATCAATAGAGCGGACGGCAATACCGATATGATCTAATTTATGAGGCGGCTGCTTTAACATAATCAGACTCCCTTTCCTATTGAAGAGGACTGGAATTCGACCTCTTTTCTGTGGTATGATGGCAAATATGAATTGTGCCTGAAGTCGGGAAAGTATATATGAGTCAGGAGGGTGAAACGTGCCTAAAAACTTCCAAAAAATAATTATTTATATAATGATTATAACATTAGTAGTCGGCAGCCTGTTTACAGGAGCCGCAGCCTTTTTTTAAACTTGGATGCCAGATAAAACCCGGTATTATATATCCGGGTTTTATTTTTTTGTTTAAATCCCTTGTCAGACGCTTGCCGGAAACATTATGTGTGCGCTTTGGGTCCGGCTTGAACATTTTTTTAATGGTCAAATATTCATCCAGTTCATGAAGAATGTAAAAAAGGCTTGAACGTACTTCAAATTCTTCTCTCGTCTCCGGGAGCGGCATTTCCTTAATTTCCTCCCGCAGTTCATCCAGGCGTATTAAAAGTATCCTGCCGTATTTCCCGGACTGACTGCTTCACTTAATTCCTCCATGAATTCAGCCATCTTTTCCCCTTGTATAACAGTATCTCCAAGACTTGAAATAAAAGGAAGAATGCTTTCAAGTACATCGAACTGCTTTTCCCTCATTGCAAAATAATGATAAAAATAATCGTCGTAACGCAGGTAATGGTTATCGATATTTCGGAGCGCTTTGCTTTTTCCATCGCTTAGCAGCGTTGAGGCGGTTGTAATCTCTTTCCCATCCCAGGACGAGTCGCCTTCCTTTAAATACTTTGCATACTCTTTCCATATCGTTCGAAAGCAGTCTTCCACCTTCACCTGATCCCAAAGAAGATCCCGCTCCGCGTTTGGCATATACAGGTTCATGATCAGAGCTACGCCTATTCCTATTCCAAGCAGCGCAAGTTCATTAACCCACAGAGCCGCACTGGCTTCCCCTACAGTATAGACGTGAAGTATCAGAACTGCTGACGTAACTATCCCTTTTTTTGCTCCTACGCTCACTGCAGTAGGAATAAACAATAAAAATAAAATAGCTATCGAAACAGCGTGATAGCCAATAAATTCAAAAATTAACGTAGCATAGAGAAGTCCGATCAGGCAGGCTACAATACGCTCACCGGATATTTTCAATGAATCCCGCTTTGTAATCGATATACATAAAATCGTAATAATGCCGGCAGAAACGTAAAAGTCCAGCTGCAGCAGCTGTGCCAGAAAGATGGACACCGCTGCGCCTAGAGCTGTCTTAACGGTTCTGTACCCTATCGTGAATCTGGCCATATGCAGTTCCCTTTCAAGCTTCATTTATACCGCTCGGTTTTATTATAACGCAAATACTTTCCAACATTCAGCCCATTTTCCATTCTTTCCGCTGTAGAAATAAAAAAACGAGCTCCCTTTGAAAGGAGCTCGATTATTACTATGTATTGGCGCGCCTACCAGGATTCGAACCTGGAATACGAGAACCGGAATCTCGCGTGATATCCCTTTCACCATAGGCGCATGAAGAAGCAGCATTTATTATTTTAATAAAATAAACGGCTGATGTCAACGCCTTTTGAATAATTAGCTGTCTTCTTTTTTGGAACCCTCTTCAAGCATAGCCTCAAACCGTTCACGAATGCTTCTTCGCCATATCCAAGCTGGTTAATACGTTTGGTGAAGTGCTGGGCGTACATCGTCGTACGATCCGCCATTTTGCGGTATTTCTTTGCCTGTGAGCTGTTTCTTTCTTCTTTAGCACGATTTTCTGCGTTGGACATAATGCTCTCTGCTACAAGAGACCTTTCCATAGTTCATCTTCAGAAAACTGTTCTGACTTCTCATCAAAATGTGAAATTACGTTTTGGTAGTATGTCCGGAATTCTTTAAATGGAATTTCATCATCCATATTCAAATATTCCTGTACCTGATTGTACATTTCTTCCATGTTTACCCGCCGCCTTTTATGTATGAATAACAGGTGAAATTATACCATAATTAAGTCTGTTATAGTCAATAAAAAATATCTGCAGTAAAAAACCGGAGAGATAAGAATCTCTCCGGCTGCATTATCAGCAGTATTCGTCGAATGCTTTCTCGAGCTCTGTACTACTTCAATTGGTTCATGACCTTCAATTTTCGTGGCGTTCCACCATACGTACAATTTCTCCGTCTTTTAATAGTGCAAATGACGGGGAAGAAGGCGCATAGCCCGTGAAATAAGATCTTGCTTTTTCAGTTGCCTCTTTATCCTGTCCTGCAAATACAGTAACAAAACGATCAGGCTGCTTTTCGTAGTTTCTCATATAGGCTGCAGCGGGACGGGCAATGCCTCCGGCACATCCACATACAGAGTTAACCATTACAAGCGTTGTTCCATTATCCGTTAATGTAGTATCTACATCATCAGTGGTTGTTAAAGGCTCGTATCCGGCTTCTTCCATTTCTTTTCTTGCCGTTTGTACGACATCATTTATAAAATAATTAAAATCCATTTGTAAGCACCCTTTCTTCTTTATAACTAGTGTACATTCCTATTGTACATAAATAAAGAAAAAAGTAACAAGGATCTGCACTCATCTTCTAATTGTTCAATGCCTGCTCTAGATTACTTACGTTCTGCTCCATTAAACTGAAGTAGTCTTCCCCGCTTTCCACTTCCTCTTCAGACAGAGATTCCAGGTTATGCAGTTCCAAAGCCTCCGCGCCCGTTTCTTCCTGAACGACGTCAGCTGTAGTAGAAGGAATATTCTGCTCCACCATGACGTAATTTAAATTATTTTCTTCCGCGAGAGCTATAATATCCTGAATCTGCCGTTGAGATGGCTCATTGGAAGGGGAAAGACCGGTTATACCTATCTGGTGGATATCATATCTTTCCTCCCAGTATCCATAGCCTGCGTGAGAGACCAGAAAAGAGTCTTTTTCAGAACTGGATGCCATTTCAGCAAAATCGCTGTCCAGACTGTCCAGCTCTTCGGATAAAGCTTCAAAGTTTTCCTGAAAAACAGCTTCCTGTTCCGGATTTTTCGCAGCCAGTTCGTTTTTTATAGCTTCCGCTGCTTCTTTCGTAAGAGCAGGATCGAGCCATACGTGAGGATCCTGGTCTCCGTGATCTTCATGATCTTCTTCTTCGTGAGCATGCTCTTCTTCATCGTGCCCGTGTTCTTCCTCATGGTCATGTTCATCTTCGCTGTGGCTTTCTTCTTCTGCATGACTATGGTCGTGTTCATAAGACGCCAGGTCCATTCCACTCGTTACTTCCAGGCTTGTTACTTCTTCGTTTTCAATAGAATCATTAATCGCTCCTGCAAAGCCTTCCATCCCTGCTCCCGTGTATACAAACAGATCGGACTCGGCTATATCCACCATGGTCCGG